>JAGCPJ010000070.1 GCA_017965765.1 Bacteroidales bacterium | reverse complement strand
TGCGGACATGAATCCAATGCTGGTGACTTACTCTTGTCGATCAATTTTTGGCGCCCTTTGCGCACTAATTGTTGAATAGTCGGCATTTTGTTAGGTTTTGTTTAACTGTTTGTTTTTTAATCCTATTTTTTGGACAAATATCTCTTTGCTCAAGCTGAAAACAGCTCAAGATTTATGTTTTTCAAGATGTAGTCAGGGAAAGATTAAGCCATAATTACGGCTTGAAGTCTATAAACCCACGGTGCAATTCATCATTGACTTTCGCGTCACACACCGCGCAGAGACCTATAACGGTTTAGTTTTCAGGTCCCCGACCATATCTATTCAAAAGGATAAACCTTTCACTAATTCAGCGGCGCAAAAGTACAACAATTTCCTTTATCCACAACGTTTTTCAAGATTTTTTTTCAAAAAAAGTTGAAAGATTGTTATTTTGCTGATTATCAGTTAATTAAATTAAAATAGCAGCACTTATAGCAAGAAATAAACATAGCAAAGGGACAAAATAAGCGCCCTATCGTCAAAAAAACGACGCAAAAAAGCTCAAGAAAAGCAAAAAAATGAAAAAGAAACAGCTAAAAATGGTGGATTACCTCCCAATGGGTCGGTGAGTTTTTGGATTGCCGCGCTCGTGCCTCGCTCGCAATGACAACTATCGTTCCCTCTTCTATCTTCCGACTTCCGACTTCCGACTTCTGTCTTCTGTCTTCTGAATTCTAATACCTCACAAACCTATCCTCACCGTTGCTCAATCCCAATAAAGGACTCCTGCCGAAAAGAAGGAAGACTTTCTTGTCCCAAATCAACTCCCATAGGACGCGACTCACTCGAACCTGGTCCTCCGGAGCAATCTCGTTGCTTGTATGGGTTACTACGCCAGAATTCTCCACCATGTTCTCCTGCTCGGCAAGCTGGAGGATCTGGTAGCAAAGATTCACAAAGGTAATGCCCATCATCTCAGTGCGGCCATTCATAATCATCATGATGACATCACGAAGTTTGTTGTTGTCATAAAGGACATGGACCGGATTGTTGTCAATTGTATTCATAGCAACGTTTTTTTGTTTTACCTCTACAAATTTAGGAATTTTTCAGAAGATTCCAATAAAAGCATCAAAAAAATGACGGATTTTTACTATTTTTGCACCTTAATTATTAATTATGGTCGTCAAATTGGTTTTTGTCTGGTTCCTCGCCGTGGTCGCCTTCTTTGCCTTATGGGCGCTTTTGGCTTTTGTTGTCAAACGGATCAGCGAAAAAAACGAAAAACGGAGAAATCAATCTTGAAATCTTGAAATCATAAATCTTTAAATATGAAATTCGACGTCATCGTTATTGGCAGCGGCCCTGGAGGCTATGTGGCTGCCATCAGAGCATCACAATTGGGTAAACAAGTGGCCGTGGTCGAAAAAGCAGAACTCGGCGGCATTTGCCTCAACTGGGGATGCATCCCCAACAAAGCGTTGCTGAAAAGCGCCCAGGTTTACAACTACATCAAACATGCTGAGAACTACGGCATCAAAGTGGAAGGCGAAGCCAAACCCGACATGGAAGCCGTCGTAGCCCGTAGCCGTGGCGTAGCCGAGACGATGAGCAAGGGCGTTCAGTTCCTCCTCAAGAAAAACAACGTGGAAGTCCTCGCTGGCTACGGTCGCCTTACCGCTGACAAACAAGTCTCCGTCACCGATGCAGACGGCAATGTCACCCTGTACGAAGCCGACCACATCATCCTGGCCACCGGATCTCGCGTGCGCGAACTGCCCGCACTGCCTATCGACGGCAAAAAGATCATCGGCTACCGCCAAGCCTTAGTCCTAGACAAACTGCCCGAAAGCATGGTGGTCGTCGGCTCTGGCGCCATCGGCTCGGAGTTTGCCTTCTTCTTCACCAGCATGGGAGTGAAAGTCACCCTCGTGGAATTCCTGCCCAATGTGGTCCCGAACGAGGACGAGGAAGTCTCCAAGCAAGTGGAGCGTTCCTTCAAGAAACTCAAGATGACCGTGATGACCGAAGCCTCAGTGACCCATGTCGATACTACCGGTGAGAAATGCGTGTGCACCATCAGCACCAAGAAAGGTGACAAGACCGTGGAAGCCGACATCGTGCTCTCCGCTGTCGGTGTGCAGACCAACATCGACGACCTCGGACTGGAGACCTTGGGCATCGCCACCGAGCGCGGCAAGATCAACGTGGACGAATGGTACCGCACCAACGTGCCAGGTATCTATGCCATCGGCGACATCGTCCACGGTCCCGCCTTGGCGCACAAAGCCGACCACGAAGCCACGATCTGCGTGGAGAAGCTCTGCGGCCTCGACCCGAAACCGCTGAACTACGCCAACATCCCCGGCTGCACCTATACCACCCCCGAAATCGCCTCAGTGGGTCTGAGCGAAGCCAAGGCCATCGCCGCTGGCTATGAGGTGAAGATCGGCAAGTTCCCCTTCACCGCCTCAGGCAAAGCTACCGCCGCTGGCAACAAAGACGGCTTCATTAAGGTGGTGTTCGACGCCAAGACGGGCGACTGGCTGGGCTGCCACATGGTAGGCGACAACGTCACCGAGATGGTCGCCGCCGCCGTACTCTGCCGTGAACTCGGCGCCAAAGGCGAAGACATCATCCACGCTGTATTCCCCCACCCCACCATGTCGGAAGGCCTCATGGAAGCAGCTGCGGCAGCGTTCGGAGAATGCGTGCACCTCTAGAAACGGAGAACGGAAAACGGAAAACGGAAAATGGAAAATGGAGAACGGGAACGGTCATGGAGATTATAGAGACCAAAATAAAAGACCTTTTGATCATCAAGCCAGACGTGTTTCAGGATGGCCGAGGTTATTTCTTCGAGAGTTATAACCGTCAGCGTTTCATGGAACACGGACTTGACATGACCTTTGTGCAGGACAATGAAAGCCAGTCCATGAAAGGTGTGCTTCGCGGCTTGCATTTCCAGAAGCCCCCCTACGCTCAAGGCAAGCTGGTGCGCGTGGTGAAAGGCGCCGTGATGGATGTCGCCGTCGATCTCAGGAAAGACTCTCCCTCCTATGGACAATGGGAGTCTGTCGTGCTGACCAGCGACAATAAGCTCATGTATTGGATCCCCGAAGGTTTTGCCCATGGCTTCCTGTGTCTCGAAGACCACTCCGTATTCACCTATAAGTGCACCAACGTCTATAACAAAGCCTCCGAAGGGAGCATTCGTTGGAACGATCCCGATCTCAACATCCAATGGGGAATCGTTGATCCCATCCTATCCGAAAAGGACAAGATCTCTCCCCTATTCAAAGAATTCGTCACCCCTTTTCAATAACACCATCTTGAACGGTTGAAACCAAGACTAAGAAATAGCATTAACATGAAGACTAGAGACATCCTTCTGGCTTGCGGCATCATTATATTATTAATAGGTGCAACTGCAGCCATCACTTTCACCATAGCTCAAAGTACCAACTCCAAGGACAACTCCTATTACCAGTCTCTCAGGCCCGATGTGCTCGCCTTCGATCACATGGACCAGTTTGTCCACGACATTGAATTCCCGGAAACCTTGGATTTCTGCGGTGAATCGGTGCCGTTGGACCGTTTCTATGTCAAGGAGAGCTTGGAACGCGAGCTTCTGGTAAATTCCTATCTTCACGCGAGCACCCTGTTGCTGTTGAAAAGGACCTCACGCTGGTTTCCTGTCATCGAGCCCATCATGAAGGCGAACGGCCTCCCATCGGACTTCAAATACCTGGCCATGATCGAAAGCTCCCTTACCAACGCCGTCTCCCCTTCCAAAGCCGTCGGCTTCTGGCAGTTTCTGGAAGGCACTGGAAAAGAGTACAATCTGGAAATCAACAAGGAAGTTGACATGCGCTACAATCAAGAGCTGGAGACCAAGGCTGCCTGCCAATACCTGAAAGACTCCTACCGCCGTTTCAACAGCTGGACCCTCTCCGCCGCCGCCTTCAACTGCGGCAACGGACGCATCAACCGCACCATCAATGAACAAAGGGTGGACTCCTATTACGACATGCTGCTTCCCAACGAGACAGAACGCTATGTTTACCGTATCCTCGCCCTGAAGTTGATCACTGAGAACCCTCAGAAATACGGGTTCAACATCAGCGACGAAGGCTGGTACCAACCCTTGGAATACAAGACCGTTACTGTTACTGAGAGCATCCCTGACTTGGTGGACTTCGCCATCGAGAAAGGCACCAACCTCAAGATGCTCAAGTATTATAACCCTTGGCTAAGAGGAACTTCGCTCACCATCTCTGAAGGCAACAGTTACGTGATTAAGCTGCCGAGAGAGTGAGGAGAGTGAGGAGTTAGGAGTTAGGAGTTAGGAGTATGAATGAGTTCTCGGAAGACAGGACCTTAGAGATTTTAGGGGCAAGAGAGAACAACCTAAAAAACATCGACCTATCCATACCACGTAATGCCTTGGTGGTCGTCACCGGCATCAGTGGCAGCGGTAAGTCGTCCTTGGCCTTCGACACCATCTATGCCGAAGGGCAACGGCGCTATATGGAGAGTTTCTCTGCCTACGCCCGGCAGTTCATCGGCAATATGGAACGCCCAGACGTCGATAAGATCACCGGCTTGAGCCCTGTCATCTCCATTGAGCAGAAATCCGTAAACAAAAACCCCAGATCTACCGTGGGGACCATCACTGAGATCTACGACTTCCTCCGATTGCTGTATGCCCGCATTGGCGAAGCCTACTCCTATAATACCGGAGAAAAGATGGTCCGTTACTCCGAGGAACAGATTACAGACCTGATTCTCAATGACTTCAAAGGGAAAAGAATCTGCATCCTTGCCCCCAGCGTCAGAGGTAGGAAGGGCCATTACCGCGAACTCTTCGAGCATATCCGTCAAGCAGGTTTCACCAGGGTTCGTGTGGACGGAGAGCTGCGCGAAATCGAGTTCGGCATGATGCTCGACCGGTACAAGACCCATGACATTGAAATCGTCGTTGACCGTATCGAAGTGAGAGACGACTGCAAAAGCCGTATCGGCAAGTCGGTGCAAACCGCTTTCCGCTATGGCAAGGGACTGTTGATGGTTCTTTCTAGTGAGGACTCCTCACTCCGATATTTTAGTAGGCTGCTCATGTGTCCCAGCACAGGGTTGTCCTACGAAGACCCTGAGCCCAACACCTTCTCCTTCAACTCCCCCTACGGAGCCTGTCCGAAATGCATGGGCATGGGCGAGATCACCGTGGTCGATAAGGAAAAACTGATTCCCGACCCCAATCTCAGCATCAAAAAAGGCGGGTTAGCCCCTGCAGGCGAGTACAAGGCGGGCAGTTGGATCTTCCATCAGCTGGAATCCATAGGATTACGTTATGGATTCACCCTTGACACCCCCATGAAGGACATCTCCGACGAAGCTTTGGACGTGATCCTTTACGGCACCCATGAGACCTTTGAAGTCAAACGCGAATTGATCGGCATCAACGCCATCTACAAGATCAACTTCGAAGGCATCATCAACTTCATCGAAAGCCAAAACAACGAAGAAGCCTCCGCAAGCATTGCCCGATGGGCGAACTCTTTCATGAACCACGTCACCTGCCCCGTCTGCAACGGCACCCGACTCAAGAAGGAAGCCCAATATTTCCTGATTGACGGAAAGAACATTGCCGAAGTGGCACAGATGGACACCTATACACTATGCCATTGGATTGAGAGCCTCCCCTCGAAACTCAACGAACGCCAACTAGAAATCGGGCGCGAGATACTCCGCGAGATCGACAAGCGAGTTCATTTCCTGCTCGACATTGGCATCGACTATCTGAGCTTGAACCGACCGGCAGCCTCCCTCTCTGGAGGCGAAGCCCAACGCATCAGGTTGGCCACGCAAATCGGCTCCCAACTGACCGGAGTACTCTATATCCTTGACGAACCCAGTATCGGATTGCACCAACGGGACAACCACCGTCTCATCGAATCGCTCAAAGAGCTGCGTGACATCGGGAACTCCGTCATCGTCGTGGAACACGACAAGGACACCATGCTCAACGCCGACTATCTCATCGACATCGGTCCAGGTGCTGGACGACATGGCGGCGAAGTGGTTTTTGCGGGCACTCCCAAAGAAGCACTCGAAGGGCATTCCATCACATGCGACTATCTGAACGGGAAACGGCAAATCGACCTGCCGGCTAGCCGACGCAAACCACTCGAAGGACAACACCTCACCATCCACGGCGCCTCAGGCCACAACCTCAAGAACATCGACTTCAAGTTGCCGCTTGGCGTGATGACCTGCATCACTGGCGTCTCCGGCTCGGGCAAGTCCACCCTGGTCAACGAGACCCTCACCCCCATCCTCAGCCAGAAGTTCTACCGCTCGGTGAAGGAGCCTTTACCCTACGACAGCATCGAAGGCATGGAGTTCATTGACAAGATCATCCAAATAGACCAGGCCCCCATTGGGCGCACCCCTCGCAGCAATCCCGCCACTTACACCAAGGTATTCGACGACATCCGGAAACTCTTTGGCGAGCTACCCGAGTCGAAGATCCGTAACTATAAAGCCGGACGGTTTTCCTTCAACGTGAAAGGTGGACGCTGCGAGGCTTGTAAAGGCGCTGGCGTGAAGCTCATTGAAATGAACTTCCTCCCGGATGTCTCGGTGATGTGTGAGGAATGCCAAGGCAAACGCTACAACCGCGAGACCTTGGAAGTGCGATACAAAGGCAAGAGCATCAACGACGTGCTGAACATGACCATCAACGAAGCCGTGGAGTTCTTCGAAAACATCCCAAGTATCATACAGAAAATCAGAACGCTGAAAGAAGTCGGATTGGGCTACCTCACCTTGGGCCAAGCTTCCACCACCATCTCGGGCGGCGAGGCGCAACGTGTGAAACTGGCCACGGAATTGGCGAAACGGGATACCGGAAAGACCTTATACGTCCTTGATGAGCCTACCACAGGCCTACATTTTGAAGATATCAAGGTGCTGATGAACGTGTTGAACAAACTCGTGGACAAAGGAAACAGCGTCGTCATCATCGAGCACAACTTGGATGTCATCAAATTGGCAGATTACATCATCGACATGGGACCCGAAGGTGGCGACCGCGGCGGTTACATCCTCTGCCAAGGCACGCCTGAGGAAGTGGCCAAGTGCAAGGAAAGCTACACCGCGACTTACCTGAAGAAAGAACTCCAGCAAACAAAAAGGTGAATTGCTCACCGGATGCCTAGGATCCGGTGCGTCTGCAGCGATAAACGCCAACAAGGATGAGCCATCACGGCATCCACGCAAGCCTTAATGTTTGATTGGCATTGTTCCGCATCCTCGCAATAGCAGGGCTGCAAAAAACGATACTGTGCTTGAATGTGGTCGTATTTCGAAAGATCCTGACCACAATACACCACTTTCAACTCATCACAGCAAGTGACGATGCAGGTTGCCGCTTCAGCGCCTTTGAAGCCAAATTTCGGCGACAGGGTGATCCAATCCAGTCCACTAGGCAAAGAATGGGTACCATTGGTCTCCATGGCGATACGCTTACCGGTTTGCTGTTTTATGGAATCCACAAAACTGTCGTCAACAAATAACGATGGTTCTCCACCGGTCAACACTACCATCGGTGCGTCGGGATATCGATTGATGGCATCCACAATCTCCTCGACGGTCATCATGGTCCCCTCTTGATGATCCGTATCGCAGAAAACGCAATGTAAGTTGCATCCGCTAAACCGGACAAAAACCGAAGGCGTGCCTGTATGGAAGCCCTCGCCTTGAAGAGAATGGAAGATCTCGTTGATTTTGTACATCAGTCGAAGTTTTGCGGAGCGTCATCCTTGATATAGGAAGCCTTATTGTCACGCGACTCCCATACATCGGCACGATAGCAATTCGGCACTGTATCGACAATCCACTTGGCGACATTCTCAGCCGTAGGATTGAAATCGAGTACCTCGTTCAGGTTGGTGTGATCGATCTTCCCGTGGATCAAACGTTTGATTTCCGTAAAATCGCACACCATGCCGTTGCTGTCGAGTTTTTCCGAGCGGCAATATACATTGATTTTCCAATTATGTCCATGCAGGTTCTCACACTTGCTCTCATAGTCCAGATAAAGCTGGTGGCAAGAAGAAATCTCCAAAGTTTTTCTTACGTAATACATATTTATAGAAGTCAGAAGTTAGAAGTCAGAAGTCAGAATTTCGTATTCTGTGGTATCGACGATGCCGGCATCGTGGAGCGCTTTGATGCGTTCGCGACAGGTTCCGCACTTCCCACAATGTTTCTCTCCACCCTTGTAACAAGAGTAGGTCTCGCTGTAATCCAGGCCCAGGGCCTTGCCGTGTCTCGCTATTTCCGCTTTGTCCAAGAAGGTATAGGGAGCAAACACCTCGATGTTGTCATACGTCCCCGCTGACATGGCCTTTGACATGGCATCGACAAAGCCTGGGCGGCAGTCGGGATAGATGGAATGGTCGCCGGCATGGTTGGCGATCATCACCCGTTTCAAGCCGTTGCTCTCCGCCACACCGCACGCGATGGCCAACATGATGCCATTACGGAAAGGTACCACGGTGGATTTCATGTTCTCATCATCGTAATTGCCATCCGGGATATCAGCAGCAGTCATCAGCAGGGCGCTCTTGAAGTAGCGATGCATGAAGTCCAACGGGATAACGATATGTTTGATCCCCAGGCGTTGGCAATGCGTGACGGCACAGATGCGTTCACGTCCATTCTGGGTGGAGCCATAGTCGAAGGTGATGGCTAGGGCGATCTCGTCCTTGTATTCGTAAAGCATCGTGGTGGAGTCCATGCCACCTGAAATAATGATTACTGCGTCTTTCATTTCAATTTTTCAGTTATTAAGTTGATCAGTCGTCGATCATGTCATTGCGAGCGAGGCACGAGCGTGGCAATCCACCATCGTCAACAGTGGATTGCCACGTCGCTACGCAAAGCTCCGCTCCTCGCAATGACAGCTACCGTTCACTCGCTCCTCGCAATGACGGAGTAGGCGTTGCTTGACCATATCTTGATGCTCCGGGTCACCGTAATTGGCGAAAGGCTTGATGGAGATGCCGCCCCTGGGGTTGAACAGGCCGATCACCTCCAAATACTTGGGATCCATCAACTTGACCAAGTCCTTCATGATGATATTCACACAATCTTCATGGAAGTCGCCATGGTTACGAAAGCTGAATAGGTACAGCTTCAGGCTTTTGCTCTCCACCATCTTGATGCGTGGGATATAGTTGATGATCAGACGTCCGAAGTCAGGTTGGCCCGTCTTGGGGCATAGTGAGGTGAATTCAGGGCAGTCCAGTGTCACCAGGTATTCGTTCTCCGGATGCTTGTTGTCAAAGGTCTCCAGCACTTCCGGGGTGTAGTCGTAGCTATAGTGCGTATCCTGGTTCCCTAGAAGGGTGACGCCTTTCAGTTCTTGTTCATTTCTTGGCATGATCGCTATCTTTGATTATTTCAATTTCAACTTCTGTCCCGGATAGAGTCTTGTCCCCTCCTCGAGACGGTTTTTCTTGCGGATTCGATCCGGGTTCACGGCAAAGCGCAAAGCCACGTCACGGACCGTCTCGCCTTCCTCTACGATATGGTATTTCGCTTTGCGGTTACGTTTCCTTAGGGCCTCCAGATACACCACATCGCCACTACGGAACACCACGATTTCAGGATGCTTCAGCAGGTTGTAGCGGTAGAGTTTCTTTCTCCTGACATGGAAATCCTTGGCGATTCCGCGAGGGGTCTCCCCTGCCTTGGCAAAAACGAACTTCACATGGTTGTTCTCATAGATGAAGCGTCCGTCTTCAGTCACATCAACGACTTCGTACATGGATTTGTCGAATGGAGAGAAAGCTAGTTCAGGGCCGAAATCATCCGTCCCCCAACCTTCCGCTTCCAGTTTTTCAGCCTGTTTCTCCGTCAGTAGGCCCATGGCGATTTTATCGTATTTGTCGAGATGGTACAGTTCGATACGGTCGATCAGCATCTGTGCATATTTGGGATTCGTGGCATAGCCAGCGGCCTTCAGACCTTTGGCCCATCCCTTGTAATCCATGATGTCAAGTTCAAAGAGTTTGGCGTAGCGAGGTCTGGAAGTGAGGAACTCCGAATGGTCCTTAAACGAGTCCTCCGCCTTTTTATATTTGCGGAAGCATTCGTCCTTCGCATCGTCATCTTGGGTATAAGTCTTTCCATTCCAGTCCTTATGGCACTTGATGCCGAAATGGTTCCTCGCTTTCTTTGCCAAGTCGCTGTTGCCCGCTCCCGATTCCAGCAGGCCTTGTGCCAGGGTGATGGATGCCGGTATCTTATGCTTCTTCATCTCCCGCATGGCGATATCCTTATACGTTTCGATATACTCCTCGGGAGTGATCTTCTGCGCCATCAGACCGATGGGCAGCAACAGCAGCAGCAACAATAGACGCCTTGACATAACACGGATGGTTTGAGAGTGTAAAATTACAAAATTTTCAGAAACTGACGAGCATATTCAATAATTCCGTACTTTTGTAAGTTTTATAATTGTCTATGGACACAACGAGCATTTTCAAATACTTCAAGAATCTCACTGAAACCCAGAAGGATCAGTACAATCAGCTGAAATCCATCTATTTGGACTGGAACAGCAAAATCAACGTGATCTCCAGAAAGGACATGGATCATTTCTATGAGCATCACGTGTTGCATTCGCTGGCCATCGCGAAATATTTTGAGTTGCTCCCTGGAATGAAGGTGATGGACCTGGGCACGGGCGGTGGATTCCCAGGCATTCCCTTAGCCATTCTTTTCCCCGACACGGAATTCTATCTTATCGACGGCACGGGCAAGAAGATCACGGTGGTGAACGCCGTGAAGGACGCCATTGGTCTGAAAAATGTCGTGGCCGAACACAAGCGGGCCGAGGAAGTGAAGGACAAGTTCGATGTCATCACTGGCCGTGCCGTCATGACCTTGCCCGAGATTGCCAACCTGGCAGGCAACAAGCTGCGTTGCCGAGGTGACATCGAAGCCGGTGGCATCCTCTACCTAAAAGGTGGCGACCTGCAAGAGGAGTTTAGGGCCATCAACAAGTATTGGAAATACAAGAAAACGGCGGTCAGCAAGTGGTTTGCCGAAGAATACTTTTTGGAAAAATATGTAGTTCATTTATACTAATAGCGCTATGAAACGTATTGCTTTATCAATGTTTATGGTATTGGCCATGAGTCTCGCCACGATGGCGCAGCAGGCCATGCCCGCTCCGTTGGATCCCAATGTTCGACAGGGAAAACTTGACAACGGACTTACTTATTTAATCCGCCATAATGAGAAACCCGCCAAACGCGCCAATTTCTACATCGCGCAGAAAGTCGGCTCCATCCTGGAAGAAGAGAACCAACGCGGTCTGGCCCACTTCCTGGAGCACATGGCCTTCAACGGTCTGGAACACTTCCCCAAGAAAGCCATGCTCGACTACATGGAGCGCAACGGCGTGAAGTTCGGCACCAACGTGAATGCCTACACCAGCTTTGAGCAGACCGTTTACATGCTCAACAATGTCCCCACCACCAATCCCGGTTTGGTGGATTCATGCTTGCTCGTGTTGCACGACTGGTCAAGCTTCATCTCCCTTGAAGATGACGAAATCGAGAACGAACGTGGCGTCATTTTGGAAGAGATGCGTCAAGGCTTGGATGCCCAGTCACGTATCTACGACAAAATTTTGCCCGAGATCTATCCCAACAGCCCTTACGGCGCGCCCATGCCCATCATCGGCACTGAGGAAGTCGTTGCGCACTTCGACCATCAGTTCCTGCGTGACTACTATCACAAATGGTATCGTCCCGACCTTCAAGGCATCATTATCATTGGCGACATCGACGTGGATCAGATTGAGAACCGTCTGAAAGAGATGTTTGCCGACATCCCGGCTCCCGTGAATCCCGCTGAACGCATCCACTTCCCCGTGGCCGACAACGAGGAGCCCATCGTGACCGTCGCCACCGACGTGGAAGAGACCAGCTACGACATCTCTGTGTTCTACAAACACGACATCACGCCTGTTGAGATGAGAAACGACATCAACTACTGGATTGGCTCCGTGGTCGAGAACCTGATCTCCCGCATGTTCAACAACCGCATGCAAGAGCTCACCCAGAAGCCCAATCCTCCGTTCATCTATGGCTATGGCTATTACGGCACTTTCATGGTCTCCGACACCAAGGATGCCTGGTCCATCGCTGCCGCTGCCAAAGATAAGGATGGCATCGACGAAGCCATGACTGCACTCATTAACGAGAGCAACCGCATGAAGGAATTCGGCTTCACTGCTTCAGAATATGAACGCGCCAAGGCCGACATGCTCCGTCAGTACGAAACCCAATTCGAGGAAAGAAACAAGCAAGAAACGGGTCGTTATTTCAACCCGATGCTGGCGCACTTCCTCAGCAATGAGCCGTTGATGGGCATCGAAACCGAATATCCTCTGATGCAGCAACTCCTGCCCAACATTCCCCTGGAAGCCATCAATGCCTACGCCAAGGAAATGGTTAGCGACAACAATATCGTCATCGTGCTCACCGCCCCGGAAAAAGAAGGCGAGATCTTGCCGACCAGAGACGAGTTGCTCCAACTCTTCAACAAAGCCAACGCCGAGACAGTGGAAGCCTACCAGGAGACAGTTTCCAACGAGCCTCTGCTTGCTGAGCTTCCAGAACCCGGCAAGATTGTCAAGACCGAGATCCTCCCCGATTTCGACGCTACCGTGCTCACCATGAAGAACGGCGTGAAAGTCATCTACAAGAGCACCGACTTCAAGGACGATGAAATCTTGATGAACGCCTACAGCTTCGGCGGCCTCTCCGTCATGGATGACAGCAACCCATACAACCTTCAGGAAATCAACGCTTTGATGGATCTGGGTGGTTTGGGCAACTTCAGCGCCATCGACCTTCCCAAGATCCTCGCTGGAAAACGCTTGAGAGTCGATCCCAACATCAGCACCTACACCGAAGGTATCAACGGCAACTGCTCCGTCAAGGACTTGGAAACCATGTTACAGGTTACCTATCTGTATTTCAATAATTTACGTAGCGATGAGGAAGCCTTCCAATCCTACCTCACCCGCAGCAAAGCCATGCTGGCCAACATAGAGTCCAACCCCATGACCGCCTTCAGCGACAGCTTGGTCGCTGTGCTTTATGACAACAATCCGTTGTACAAGCGCATGAAAGCTGAGGATTACGACAAGATCGACTATGCCAAGGCCCTGAAGATGGCTGCAGAACGCTTTGCCGACCCGAACAACTTCGTATTTACTTTTGTGGGTACCATCGACCCGCAGACCTTCGAACCCTTGGTCACCCAATATCTCGGTGGCATGAAAGCCAAAAAGAACAAAGAGACTTGGCAAGACAAGGGTCTGGGCATCGCGAAGAAAGACCATTTCTGCCATTACGCCAAGACCATGGAGAACCCGAAAGCTACCTGCTATATGTTCTACAACGGCAAGATGGAATACAATGAGAAGAACATCATGACCATGGAGTTGCTGAACGACATCCTTGACATCGTTTACACGGAGAAGATACGCGAGGACGAAGGAGGAACCTACGGTGTCGGCACCAACGGTAGGCTGGATAACATCCCGGAAGGATCATACGTGATGATGATTGGATTCGAGACCAACAAGGAAATGTATGAAAAGCTCATGGGCATCGCCAAGACCGAACTCGAGCGTATCGGCAACGAAGGTCCTCGCGAGCAAGACCTTCAGAAAGTGAAGGAATACAAGCTCAAGAAGCATGCTGAGGACATGGAAAGCAACCGTTATTGGATGAGCGCTATCCAAGACAACGTCCGCGACGGCATCAACATGATGAAGGGTTATGACGAGTTGGTCAACAGCATCACGGGTGAGGACATCGCCAAGATGGTCAAGACCATCCTCATCGGTTACCGTAAGGAAGTGGTACAACTGCCGAAATAAACGGAAAACGGAAAACGGAGAACGGAAAACTATAAAACATTAAAAAATCAAGAATAATGACAGAGAAACTGACAATGAGAGACAATGCCACCTTTAGGTGGATTGCCCTGCTGCTCTTGGCCTTGGCCATGTTCTGCAGCTACATCTTCATGGACATCTTGTCCCCCATCAAGGACTTAATGGAATCGACGCGTGGTTGGGACTCCAAGGCGTTCGGCACCATGGAAGGCTCTGAGACCTTCCTCAACGTCTTTGTGTTCTTCCTCATCTTTGCAGGTATCATCCTCGACAAGATGGGTGTGCGTTTCACCGCAGTGCTTTCAGGCGCCGTCATGCTGGTCGGTGGTTTAATCAAGTATTACGCCATCAGCGACTCGTTTATGGGAAGCAACCTTGAGACCTGGTTCACCAACAACCTCAACTGGCACACCGGTGTCGGCTTCATCGACGACATTTTGCCGTTCTACCACGGCATGCCTGCCTCTGCCAAGCTGGCCGCCATCGGTTTCATGATTTTCGGTTGCGGTACTGAGATGGCCGGTATCACGGTCAGCCGCGGTATCGTGAAATGGTTCAAGGGCCGTGAAACAGCCTTGGCTATGGGTTCCGAGATGGCTTTGGCCCGTCTGGGTGTCGCCACCTGCATGATCTTCTCCCCCTACTTCGCCAAACTCGGCGGTCACGTCAACGTGAGCCGTTCCGTAGCATTCGGCGTGGTGCTGCTCTGCATCGCCCTTATCATGTTCGTCGTCTATTTCTTCATGGATAAGAAACTCGACAAGCAGACTGGCGAAGCTGAAGAGAAGGACGATCCTTTCAAAGTTTCCGATATCGGCAAGATCTTGTCAAGCCTCGGTTTCTGGCTGGTCGCTTTGCTCTGCGTGCTGTATTACTCAGCCATCTTCCCCTTCCAGAAGTACGCTGTCAACATGCTGCAGTGCAACCTCACCCTTACTGAGCCCGCCGCGGGTTCCTTCTGGGCTGGCGACACCGTCACCATCGTTCAATACATCATCATGCTCGTGGTAGCTGTCTGCTCTTTCGCCAGCAACTTCTCCAAGAAGAGAGGCATGAAGGTCGGTTTGATGCTGGTTGCCGTTGTGGCGTTGGTTATCTATTGCTACATGGGTTACATGCGTGGCACTGCCGAGACCATCTTCGCCGTGTTCCCGCTGTTGGCTGTGGCCATCACCCCCATCCTTGGCAGCTATGTCGATAACAAGGGCAAGGCCGCTTCCATGCTGATGATCGGTTCCTTGCTGCTCATCCTCTGCCACCTCACTTTTGCCTTCATCCTGCCGTTGACCAAGGGCAGCGCTGTCGGCAGCGTCATCGTGGCCTACGTGACCATCCTGGTATTGGGTGCTTCGTTCTCATTGGTGCCTGCTGCCTTGTGGCCAAGCGTTCCGAAGCTCGTCGATGAAAAGATCATCGGTTCCGCCTATGCACTGATCTTCTGGATCCAGAACATCGGTCTGTGGCTGTTCCCCATCCTCATTGGCAATGTGCTGACCAGCACCAACGAAGCTGGCACACCTCCTGACCAACTCAACTACACTTGGGCTTTGGTCATGCTGGCCTGCCTCGGCGTCGCCGCTTTGATCATCGGTATCATCCTGAAACGCGTGGATGCCAAGAAGCATCTGGGACTGGAAGAGCCGAATATTAAGTAAGGAGACAGAAGTCGGAAGACAGAAGAGGGAACGATAGTTGTCATTGCGAGCGAGGAACGAGCGTGGCAATCCAGTACTACTGGAACAAGTTAGGGTAGTACTGGATTGCCACGTCGCTCCGCTAAGCTCCGGTTACCTCCCATTCGGTCGGTGAGCCCTTCGGGGTTCTCGCAATGACAACTGCCGTTCCCTCTGTTATTGGGAGTCGCGATGACAATTAGTGCTGGAGTAACTGCCTCAAGGCTCGGGGGGCACGTGTGGACCAGTACTCCATGTTATGTAGGGAATGGAGGTCCGAGCCTGCCAGGTTATAATAGTTGTGTTTGAGTAACCAACGGGCCTTGTCCTTGGCTTCGGAGCCGTAGGCGCCTCCCAAGGACGAGAGGTTCAATTGGAAAAGGATGTCTTTGTCCTTCAACGCAGAATAGCGTTCCTTACCCATATAAACATAGCGCTCGGGGTGCGCCAACACGGGATAATAGCCCTTTTGCTTGACCCGGTTCAAGATGGCGTCCATGTCCATGGGAGGAGTGAAATAGGAAGTCTCCACCAAAAGTCGGTTGCCTTTGTCACCCAAGGGGAGCAAGTCGCTTTGTTGCAACCTTTCCTCAAAGAGCGCATCCATCATATATTCTGCCGCAAGATGCAGTTTGACGGGACCTTGATAAGCTTCGCATAACTCAGCGAAACGCGCCTTCAACGCCGTGGTCGAATTGGGGATGTCTTCCATGATGTGAGGCGTGCACCACACTTCGGCAATGCCCAACTGCTCGTAGCGTTCCAAGACTTTCAGCGACACCTCCATCTTCTTCACGCCATCATCCACCCCAGGTAGGATATGGGAATGATAGTCCGTGAAATTCAAGAGCAGCGCGGAAATCTTAGGAAACAACATAAGCGTTTATCACCGATAATTAGGCTTCTTCGTGATAATACCCGTCTTTGCCTTCGGCATGGTAACCATATTTGCCGCCGTACCTATAGCCATACCTGTAACCGTACTTGTTGCCATAGCGTGCGTCGTTGCCTGTGGTACCATTGAGCACCAGACACATGTTCTTATACTTATGCTGATTGTAGAGGTCTTCCAATTCGGGAACCATACTGCGCTCCAACAAGCCGGCACGGACCACGAAGATGGTACGATCGACATACTTGTTGACAATCTGGGGGTCAGCCACCATGTCAACCGGAGGACAGTCGATCAACACGAAGTCGTATTCATTTCTGAAACGTTCTATCAATGCGCCAAAACGCTCATCTTCGAGCAACTCTGTCGGGTTGGGCGGGATCACGCCCACGGGCAGATAGCTCAAAGAAGGATAGTCATTACTCGGCAGAATGAGTTGATTGATATCCTCCTCCTGATGGGCCAGGTAGTTGGCAATACCTTTCTTGGGTGCGAAAATATAAGCCGAAATGGAGGCATGACGCAAGTCACCGTCGATGACCAACACTTTTTTGCCCTTAATGGCCAGGGCGATGGCAGCGTTGATGCAGATGAAAGACTTTCCAGAACCAGGGTTAAAGGAGGTAAACATGAAGACATTGGACTCTTTGTCCTTGCACATAAACTCCAGGTTGGTGCGGAACACGCGGAAAGCCTCGTTGACGACATTACGGCTACCCTGTTTCACTACAATGCCCCCTGCGAAGCCTTCCTTAACCTCCCGATCTTTCTGCTCCTCCCGTTTCTTCTTGGCTTCTTTGTTTATTCTCTTTTGGTCAGCCGAACTGTAGGCCAAAGGTATTTCACCCACAAACGGCATGGAGAGCTTCTCCAGATCCTTGCGGCCACGAACCGTGGTGTTGAGCCGTTCCTTCAGGAAAAGAATCAGCGCGGGGATAGCAAGGCCTATCAATAAGGCAATCAGCCGAATTCGAGATATGTTGGGCTTGGAAGGACTGAAGGAGCCATGCGGTTGTTCAATGACCCTGGTGTTATAAGCCGTGAACGCCTGCGTCAATTGATTCTCCTCACGTTTCTGGAGCATGTAGATATACAAGGACTCTTTCACCTTCTGCTGACGTTCCACCGAAAGCAGGTACTTGGCTTGGGTGGGGTTGGCGGCAAGACGAGCGGTGATTTGGCGTTCCGTACCCTGCAAGCTGGCCAATTGGTTATTGAGCGTCACCAATTGGTTGTCGATGCTGGAGATAATGGCTTGACGCATATCGGCAAGACTTTCATCCAAGTCGAGCACCAAGGGGTTTTCCTCACTACTGTTGGCCACCAAGCTGTTGCGGCGAAGCATCATGGTGTTGTAGGCACTAATCTGACTTTCGATATTGCTGCTATTGATTCCCGAATTCACCGGCAAAAGCTGGTTCTTCAAGGTCTCATTACTCAACATCTTGCGAATATAATTGGTAATGGAAATCTGGTTGTTGATGTCCAATATTTTTTTGCTCGTTTCAGAGTTCTGCGACAAGTACATCCTGGATACCTCATCCACATTAGGCAACAGGTGTTCACTCTTGTAGGAAGAAATATCGCTATCCACATTGCCCAATTCCTGCTCGATCAGTTTCAGACGCTCATCGATAAACACGGAGGTGCTTGCCATGATCTGGTTCTTGTCTTTCATCCAGTTGTCGTTATAGACCGCAATCACCATGTTGATGAAGTCATCGGCTCTTTTTGGGGAAATGTCGTTCACAGACAACACCATAACATCCGTCTTTTTATCCGACAAGGAAACATGCAACTTGTGGGCATAACTATAGGCTGCCCTTTCAAGACTGGAATGGTTCACATGGATGATGTCATATTTCGTTTTCTCCCCGTTTTCTCTTTCAAAATAATCGGTGGGGTGTACACACAGCAAACCGATGGGGGTAGTGACCGTATCACCCAATAACGTCGAGACCTCACCTGACACTTCCCTACCGTTAAGCACAAAACCCGAAAGCTTTACACCTTCGTCTAAAATCTTCAGGTCGAACGATGCCGAAACGTTATCAAAGTCCCCTAACAGATCCACATTCACGGGGAGGGTCTTGTCATAAAGCAAAACAGGGTGGAAACGACCATCAATCGTATAGTTCGTATTCAAGTGCAAACGCCGTACGGCCTCTCTAACGTTGTCAATAGAGCTGAGGGACTGCAGTTCGTCGGAGATTCTTGAACTCCTGTCCATCCAACCCATATTCGAATAATCAAGAACATTATACCCATCTTGCTTATCCGGTTTCACCAGCACTTTGGCGGTACGGGTATATACCGGAACGGTCTTGTGGAGATAGTAGGTGGCCACACCTAAAGCCAACACCAAGGAGATCAGGAACCAATACCAATGTGACAGGCAAAGATAAAAAATGGCCTTTATATCAACTGGATGTTCTTCCTTTGAATCATCCTCATTGACTATCATTACTTCGTCTTGCATAATGCTATTATGGTTTTTTTGTTATCAGTGGGATCTTGTCATCAATACCGATACGGTGGTGACTACAGAGGCGAGCAACGAGATCACGGAGATCCAGAAGGACGCGGATTGAACCGTGTTGGCATTGACGGTTGATTGGTTAGCCCGCTTCTTGCTCGGCGCAACGTAGATATAATCGTTTTGATGGATGAAATAGGCGGGGGAATGCTGCACCTCGTTGCTAGAGCGCAGGTCAACGGTATAGGAGGTGAGTTCGCCCGAGGCATTGGGGCGAAGCACCAGAACATTGTCGCGTTTGCCGTCAATGGTCAAATCGCCCGCCATCGACAAGGCCTCCAAGAGGGTGATATGATCACGGGTGATCTTGTAAGTACCCGGCGATTTCACTTCACCCATCACCGAGAACTGGAGGTTGACAAACTCCACCGTCACCACGGGGTCATTCACCAAATTGCGGTTGATGAGTTCCGACTTGATAAACCCTCCCAACTCATCGCGTGTCTTACCCGCAGCCTGCACAGGACCCAATACCGGGAAATCAATGGAGCCGTCAGCTTTGATGATATAACCAGAAGTACCTTGAGAATTTGAATTGAGGTTATCAGTTGTTGAACCCAAAATACGAGAGGTATAGGGCAAATTGAAAAGAGCAGTCAATTCTGGCACCTTGGTGTTGACAATGATGGATATCTTGTCTTCAGGCCGCAGACGGATTTCTGGAGCAGGCTGCTCGTTGGTGTATGAAGTTTGCTCTTGGACATCCTGAAAGTAGGTGATTCTTTTTGACACATCGCATGAAGACAGCAGAAGCAACGTGGCGAATAGAAATAAAGAACTGGTTTTCAAAAGCTTACGTTTGTTTTCTTGGTAAGTATGCATAGGATCAACAGCTTTAATTCATAATAAAAACCGCGAACGCAAGACTGCATTCGCGGTTCAAAGGTACAACAAATATTTGAATTATGGGTTGTTATTGAAAAAATAAATAAAATATGGCTTCTCTAACTTATTAGACAAATTCTATACGCTATCATTTTTATCCATTGTTGGCGAATGTGGATTGCCACGTCGCTCCGCTCCTCGCAATGACAGCTACCGGTCACCCTGATCCTCGCAATGACAGCTATCGCTCCCACTGTCATTGCGAGCGAGGCGCGAGCGTGGCAATCCATCTCTTTTTTTCTAACACTTTCTAGATAGGTTTTTGCAAAAACAACTTTCTTTTTTATTTTTGCGTTATCAAATCCAAAAAAGTGTTCACGATGAAAAAGCTTTTACTACTTTTTGCGTTCCTATGTGTCTTTTCAGGAATTAAGGCGCAATGGGTCAACGACCCAGTGAACAACACTTTTCTTGCCAACTGCGCCCCTGGAGCAGGAGAGATCTACACTTCCACCGATGATATCACCGGCGACACATACGTGCAATGGGATTACGGCGCCGACAACGGATGGTCACCATGGATCCAACGAGTCAACCGTGAAGGTGTGCCCCAATGGGCTCCCGAAGGCATCCACATCACCACCCCCAACCTCGCTACTTGGTCGCCTGGCTATGCCCTGACAACCAATAGGGAAGGCGTGGCGAGCATGTTCCGCACCGCCGATGCCCATCACTGGGTGGTCAAAATCAACACCGACGGCACCTTCCCCTGGGGCGAACATGGCATCATGCTCTTCAATGGTGCAGGTGGCGGCCGCTCTGAACTGCTGTCAACCGACTATTTTAACCATGACCTCGGGCTCTGGGCCTTGGGCACGGACATGGACAACTCGTTCCTGCAATATATCAATGCCGACGGCACGCTGAGAACCATGGCCACCATCAGCGACCCTGCGAAAAAATGCACCAACGGCAAATTGATACCCGCCGAAAACGGTGTCTTCGTCGTGTATGCCAAACAAACCCTCCAAGGTTACACCAATTACAACAAGGAAATCTATGTCGCCGGATACAACAAGAACGGCGAGCAAATTATCCCTGAGACGTTGTTGCTAGGACAACAGACTGTCGGTGCAAGTTACATCCATTATGCGATTCCCGACAACCACGGAGGCGCATACGTGTATCAATTCCACAATGCCATAGGCGGTGTGTATAACACTTACGTCACACATTTCGATGAGAACGGCACCCCCACCATCCTTGATCCCAACGGCATCGCCGTACACAGTCCCGACTACAGCCACTATTATACCAATGCCTACGCCTCCATCGGTCTTTGGACCAACGATGTTATCATCGCCTATCTGCAGAAGGATGCCGACTCCCAATCCCAACACCGGATCTATGTCAACCGCATCACGGAGACAGGCGAAAAACCCTGGGGAGACGGGATCCTGGTGGCTGATTACACGGGCCAATCCTATAGCGACATCCGCGTGGATGCCAACGATTTTGTGGACGGTTTCGTCGTGACCTACGGCACAGGGCAAGGCACCATCGAGGCCGTGGGCTACGACCTTGAAGGCAACCTGTTGTGGAACACCACGATGAGTTCAACCTACTACAATAAAACCATCGGAGAAAACACCACGGGATATCATAACGGACAAGATATCGTCGTGTGGATCAATAGTGACTCCGGAGGCCTCTACGGACAGAATATCGGCTACGACGGTGTCCTGGGAGAGATCACTCCCCTACCGCCTCCGCCAATCCCCTGCTGCTTTGATCCGCAAGATTTCGACGGCACCTATTATTATAACGAGGAAACCGCAGCTTGGGGTGCGCTCCTCACTTGGGTTCTACCCGGCGATGACCTTCCTCTGCACTATAACCTTTACCGAGAACAACTTGGCAAAGACAGCATAGAAGTCATCGAAGTCGATGCCAATGCCACCTCCTATTTTGACGAGGTCGCTCCCGGGAACTACAGGTACAGACTTACCGCACAGTATGAGGATGTCGAGTCAGGATATGCGTTCACCCTGAACGGCGAGGACTACCTGCTCATCACGGTGACCTCATCCCCTGAGGACACCACCAAAGAAATCGTCACTCTTACTAACATCTATACCACCACGGGTCAACGCATCCACCAGGCCAACCTTGAGCAACTGAGCCCAGGCCTTTACATCGTTCAAGGTTTGACCGCAACCGGAAAACTCGTTACCCGAAAAGTGATTGTAAACTAAAAACACACCGATATGAAAAAGCTATCACTACTATTTCTGAGCTTGTTCTCGTTCATAACCTTACAAGCCCAATGGGTCAACAACCCAACTACAAACACCTTCATCGCGAACACCTCCGCTGACGCGGGTGAGATCTATCTCTCCACCAACACCAATACTGGCGACACCTACCTGCAATGGAACCAGTTTTTTCCCAACGGATGGTCGCCGACGTTACAGCGGCTTAACTCCGAAGGCACACCACAGTGGGGAGCCAGTGGCATCCACATCGGAGCCCACGAGTTCTCCTCCATGTCGGAAGGAGTGGCCATGGCCACCACTACCGATGGCGGCGTAGTCAGTTGCTTTGCGGCCTACGACGGTTACACCTACGCAGTAAAGCTCAACCCCGACGGCACCTTCGCATGGGGTGAGCAAGGCGTCATGTTGTTTGGAGGCATGGGCTTCTCTCGTGCTGAAGTCATTGCTGGAGATGACGGAGGTGTCTGGACTTTAGGCTTCGATTACAGCAATCTCTATTTGCAGTATGTCAACGCCGACGGCACTACAAACCCCACGGTAACCATCTCCGACAACGGAGGTCAAAAATGCATGTACGGCCAACTTACCTTAAGCTACGAAAACCGTGTCTTCGTGACCTACGAGAAATGTGGCAACGGTTTTTACACCGACAAGCAGATCTTCGTCGCTGGTTACAACCCCGACGGCTCCCAATTCAGCCCTGAGACCTTGTTGATGCCAACCCAGGCGTTCCAAGTCACCTATATCCACACCGCTGTACCTGATGGCATCGGCGGCGGTTATGTTTACCTCTGGCATCCAGGTATCGGAAGCGTCTTCAACACCTACGTCTTCCACTTTGACCAGTATGGTGCTTCAACCATCTCTAACACCAATGGCATCCCTGTACACAGCAGTGACCCATACAACTACTATCTTGACGCCTACGCCACCGTTGACCCTGAGAGCCATGACCTGCTCATTGCCTATCAGCAAACCGATGCCGACACGCAAACCCAATGCACCCTCCTCATCAACCGCATCAACGAAATCGGCGTTGTTGCCTGGGGCGATGGCATACGCATCCTTGACAATGGCACCATCCCTTGTGGCGGACTGCGTATCGATGCCTACGAATATGGCGGAGGCTTCTCTGTGATTTACCACAAAGGCACCAACCTGACCGGATACCAATCCACCGTCGAAGCCAAAGGGTTTACCATGGACGGGATACTCTCATGGACCACCGAGATGTGCACCAATAGCTACGCCAAGACTGGCGACGAAAACAGCACGGGATTCCACGGCGGACAGAACATCGTCGCATGGGTCAACGCTGAAAGCGGAGGCCTCTATGGCCAAAACATCGGACAAGACGGTGAGATGGGCGAAGTGCTGCCCCCAGAACCTCCGACACCTTGCCTCGCCCCCACCAACTTCCAAGGCGAATATGTCTATACCAGCGAGATGTTCGGTCCCATGCTCTCATGGGAAGCCCCTGAAATCCAACCGCTGCACTACAACCTCTATTGCGAAGCCACAAAGGAAGTCATCGAAATCGATGGTCAATACACTTCCTACTTTGAGGACAAGGAAATTGGAAACTACGTTTACAGACTCACCGCCGTTTATGATGATTGCGAATCAGAATACGCTTTGACACCC
Organism: Bacteroidales bacterium; assembly: GCA_017965765.1. Lineage (GTDB taxonomy): Bacteria > Bacteroidota > Bacteroidia > Bacteroidales > F082 > Limimorpha. The sequence continues at coordinate 27,559 of JAGCPJ010000070.1, read as the reverse complement.
AATGGCGCCGATTATGTACTGATCGAAGTGACCTCAGTCCCAGAAACCAACGATGAAACCATCGTCACCCTGCTGAAAGTCTATAACATGAACGGACAACTGGTGGCCAAGGAACACACCGATGAACTCAGCCCCGGCATCTACATCTTCCAAGGTCTTACGCAAAACGGAAAACTAATCCAACAAAAAAGAATCATAGCAAAACCATGAAAAAGACATTGATTTTCGCCATCGCCCTACCCTTGGCAATGGCTATGGCTGGTTGCGGATCATCCACACCCAAAGAAAACAACAAAGACAAATCCCAGGACCAACAGCCCACAACCGAGGTCGTTGAAACCCCTCAGGAAGTTGCGCAGGAAGCCGAACCTGAAGTCAAAGAACCCAAATTCCCTTGGGACTTCCCGGAAGGCAACAAGAATGAAGGACTTGAAGAAGGACAGACCATTCTCTCCATTCAATCCTTCTATCCCAATGCCTTGAAGGAGAAAGACAATCCGGCGAATGAGACCTACATCTTCTACAATGCCATCTTGACTTCCGTCGGCAACACCCAATCCTCCGTTCGCTACTTCGGGGAGGAGATCCCGATGCCAAACGCCCTCATCATCCCCATCCCTGCTGACCAGCAAGCCAAGAAAGGCGACATCGTCCTGACCTGGTGGCAGTCCGGTTCAGGCATGCAACGTGCCATCGTGAAAGATGCCTCCAACCCTTCCGCTCCTAAGGTGGATTACCTCGACCTCAACTATAAAGAGGACGGCAAAGGATTCGCCAATGAACACGCCGACGAGCAACTCAAGCCCAATTCGTTTGTCGTCCTTAAGGATGGCGAATGGCAACCTGGCGCCCAGGTCGTTGTCAGCGGCGACGGCAGCTTCGATGTCGGGACCCTCATCTCCTGCACTGACGACAAAGTCCTGTTGAAGTGCTTTGCCGGTAAGATCAGGGTGTTCAAGAGGTCAGCATGCAAGCTGATTCCTCTGAAGCAGAACCTGAAACCCGGCGACGAGGTGATGTCCATCTTTGCCGGCAGCATGAAAACCGGTTACAAGGTCAAGAAAGTCGATGAGAAGATCGGCCGCGTTTGGGTTGAAGGCAGTTTTGGCGACGACATCGTCAACATCCTGGAGGTTTACAAACTGTAAGGCTTTTCAGAACCCATAAAACAAAAAGAGGGTGACTGCTTAGTCACCCTCTTTTTTGTGGGAATTGTTGGATTCGAACCAGCGACCCCCTGCTTGTAAGGCAGGTGCTCTGAACCAACTGAGCTAAACTCCCTTTTGCGGGTGCAAAGATAGCGTTTTTTACGTACAAATTGCCATTTTTTATTTTTTTTGTTATCTTTGCTCTTCAAATCTTTAATCATGAAGCGAGGTTTTCTGAGAAAAGCACAACGGTTTCTTCCGTTTATCTTATTGATTATAAGTTTATTAGCATGTACTTTTGCCTTTGGCGACGTAGGCAACCAAAACCGATATAGTTCTGGAGGAAGTAGTTCCGGAGGTGACGGCGATTGGGGAGTCCTCATCGGCTACCTGTTGGGCCTCTTCATCGAACATCCCATCGTCGGACTGATCGTCTTGATCATCCTCGTGGCTTATGTGCTCATCCACAAAAAGAAAGCCAAGAACCAAGCTTCCGACCCCTCTTATATCAACAGGCAAGTCAACAACGAAGTCAACACCGATGTCACGCCTGACTACAGCCCCATGGTAGCTGCGCAGATTCAGGCGATTGACCCCGCATTCTCCGGTGATAAATTCATCGGTTTCGCCCGTGAGGTGTTCATGACCATCCAACAGGCCTGGACTGCCAAGGACTGGAAGCCCATCCGTCCTTTCGAGAGCGAGACCTTATTCAACATGCACAAGCAGCAGCTTGACGAATACATTCGCCTCGGGAAGACCAACGTGGTGGAAAAGATCGGTATCAAGCATTGCTCGCTGCACTCCTTCCAACAGGACGGCGACAAAGAGGTGCTTGTGGTATGGCTGAACGCCGTGATGCGCGACTATGTCATCGACGACGCCACCAAGAAGGTATTGGAGAGCGATCCGAACCGCGACTGGTACATGCGTTACGAGATGGTCTTCAACCGCAAAGCCGGCGTCAAGACCGATCCCGGCCGAAAAGGCAACGCCATCACCAACTGCCCCAACTGCGGTGCCCCGACGGAAATCACCTCTTCTGGACAATGCCCGTACTGCGGCAGCGTCGTCACCAATGGCGAGCACGACTGGGTGCTGACGGACATCCACTCAAGAAGCTGAGCGCTGAAACTTAAATCTTGAAATCTTGAAATCTTGGAATCTTGAAATCTTGAAATCTTGAAATCTTGAAATCTTTTAATATTAACTTAAAATAAAAATTATGGGACTTATTAAAGCTATCGGAAGTGCTATTGGTAGCACTATGAAAGACCAGTGGTTGGATCTCATCAAATGTGACAACATGGACATGGACACCTTGATGGTGAAACAAACCACCAAATCCGGACAGATTTCAAAAGGCAGCCGTATCATCGTGGCTCCCGGCCAGGTGGTCGTGATCTATGACAGCGGCTCCGTTCTCGACGCTTCGGCTGAAGAAGGTGTCTATACCTTCGACCAGTCGTCCTCACCTTCCTTCTTCGGTGGACAGTTCGGCCCCGTGTTCAAGGAGATGTGGCAGCGTTTCACCTACGGTGGCACGCCCGCCAAGGAACAAGCGGTGTTCTTCTTCAACGCCAAGGAGATCCTCGACAACAAGTTCGGCACCGCCACGCCGATCATGTTCCAGGACTGGAAGCACCCGTCCTACACAGAAGACGGACAGAAAGACGGCACCTTCATGAACATCCGTTGCTACGGTAAATACACTTTCCAGCTGGATGACATGGGCGTATTCATGCGCAACCACGCCGGTACAGGCAACATCATCAAGAAAGAAGCCATCACCGAGCAGATGCGCAGCGAGGTGATTGCCGCCCTGCAGTCTGTGATCAACGAACTTGGCAGTGGTGCCGACCCGGTTGGCGCCCTTGAGTTGCCCAGCAAGACACAGAAGATGAAAGAGATCATGGACGCCAGGGTGTTCGACGCCCCGATCCGTGCCAGAGGTGTCCGTCTGGTAAGCTTCACCATCGAGTCCGTCTCCCTCGACGACGAGAGCAAGGAGTTCCTCAGAAAGTACCAGACCGGTGGCTCCGGCAACCTGGCCAGAGGAAGCATGCTCAACACCATGGAAACCGCCGCTGGCAACTCCGCTGGCGCAGGCGCAGGCTTCATGGGCATCGGCATGGCCGGCATGGGCTTCGGTACTGCTGGCAACATGATGGGAAGCATGGTTCCCCCGCAACACCAGCAGCAACAGGCTCCACAAGCCGCTCCGCAAGTGCAAGGTGTCCCCTGCCCCAAATGCGGCACCATGATCACCGGTAAGTTCTGCCCCAACTGCGGCGAACCGGCACCCGCTCCGAAAGCAGCAAAGAAATGCCCGAAGTGCGGCACCGAGACTACCGGCAAGTTCTGCCCTGAATGCGGAACCCCGATCCCTGCCGATGACGGACCGAAGAAATGTCCGAAGTGCGGCACGGAGACCACTGGCAAGTTCTGCCCTGAGTGCGGAACCCCTGTGGCCTAATGCACAAAAAACGTAGGGCTGCCACATCGTGACAGCCCTACTTGGTTTTACGACGAGCGAATAACGGGGTTCGAACCCGCGACCCTCAGCTTGGGAAGCTGATGCTCTACCAACTGAGCTACATTCGCAATACGTCCGCAAAAATACGAATAATTCCGAATTCATAATCCATAATTCCGAATTTTTTATCATGCCTATCACAGAAAGAGAAGTACAAATCATCCAGAAAAGCTTCCAGCCCAAGTCCTGGAACGATGTCAAAACCCATGACTCCTGGTCGGTCTTCAAGATCATGGCCGAATTCGTGGACGGTATGGAAAAGATGTCGAAAATCGGTCCCTGCGTGGCCATCTTCGGCTCCGCCCGTACCAAACCCGGAGAGAAATACTATCAGATGACTGAGGACATCGCCCGCGGCATCACCAAACTTGGCTTCGGCGTCATCACCGGCGGCGGGCCTGGCATCATGGAAGCCGGAAACAAAGGCGCCAAAGAAGCCGGAGGAACCAGTGTGGGACTCGAGATCCTTCTGCCCTTCGAAGGCAAATGCAACGACTACGTGGACTTTGACAAAAACATCCGTTTCAACTACTTCTTCGTCCGCAAGAATATCTTCATGCGCTACGCCCAAGGCTATATCGCCATGCCGGGCGGCTTCGGCACCCTCGACGAGATGTCGGAAGCCCTCACACTCATCCAAACCGAAAAGCTCTCCGACTTCCCCGTCGTGCTCGTCGGCAAAGACTATTGGCAGGGACTCATCGACTGGTTCCGCAACACCTTGCTCAAAGAGAACATGATCAAGGAAGAAGACTTCGACATCTTCCATGTGGTGGACACCGCCGAAGAAGCCGTGCAAGTCATCAAGGACTTCTACGAGAGATTCAGCGTCAAACCCAACCTTGAACTCTAATGGAGATCCCTATCCGATTGCTGGATATCGAAGGCGAAGGCTTCCATGTCATGATCCAAGGCAAGATCAATGGCATGGAGGCCAACTTCATTATTGACACCGGTGCCTCGCGTTCTGTGTTCGACCCCATTGTCATCTCAAAATTCATTGACAATCCCTGTTTTGAGAAAAAAGAAGGCATCACCGCAGGCGTAGGCGGCAACGATCTGGAAAACTCCACTTTTGTGATGGATTCCCTTTCGTTTGGCGACATCGTAATCAACAACTATGAAGCCGTAGCCCTCGATCTGGATACTATTCATGAGAATTATGAAAAGTTAGGGCTTCCTCCGATCCACGGCATCATCGGGGGCGACCTGCTTTACCGCCTCAAAGCCACCATCAACTACCGTTTGAAGAAGATACGGTTCACCAAGCCACGGTCAAAGACCAAAGTGAGCAAATAAACGCCATGGCTTAGCTCTGGCAGTTCCAACACGGCCTCCCTCCCACTCACGGGCCGCTCCAAGATCTTTCGCCCCCACAAATCCGAAACCATCACCCGAAGGATATCATCCTCCTTCGATACCATACGGATTTGCGATTGTACCGGATTCGGGAATATCATCACATTGATAGCTTCCTGAGTCTCAGGAAGGCCAAGGTTATTCACCGCAATTTCCGCATTGTAGAGTTGCAGCCCTCCAGCGAAGTTGCCCACCACGATCTCCAGTTGCCCGTCGTTGTTGAGGTCTGCCACGGCCGCAGCAGAACGCATCCCAAAGGTGCTGGGCATGTCGCCGCAAATCTTCTCCCACAAATTGTCAACTTCCTCAAAGACAGGATCTCCCGACACTTTGTACAAAAACAGTTTCCCTTGCTCCGAGCCGACACAAAGCAGCAACTGGCCCTCGTAATAAAACAAAGTGGGGATACTGTAACCATAATAAGAGGTATTGTAGTCACGCACATCGATGCCACCCCAGAAGTCCGTAACCCAATCGAAGCCGTTGCCACGGCCGTGATAATAAGTCAGTTTACCTGACTCATTGCCCTCCACCAGATCCAGCAGCCCATCTTGATCTACATCGAAGTAACAACGTTCTGACCATTCCAAATCCTCTTCCAAGGCTTCACTCATTTGGGCAAACTCAGGTTGGCTGGAAGTACCCACGTTCCTGAAAAACGTGATTCGGCCATCGAGGTCCGCCACCAACAGATCCAGCAACCCATCGGCATCCCAATCCATAAATTTCGGATAGGCGCCCTTCCCCACATCAATCATCGAATCTTGCAGAAATGACTTTGTATAAAGTTGGAAATCAGGATATTCATTCGTTCCATGATTCAAATACAGCCATACGCTCTCCACTCCCACGGAAGCCATTGGGTCGGGATCGAATGGCGAGACCAGCAGATCGTCGAAGCCGTCGTTGTTGACATCCGTGAAATACGGCACCGGCATGGAATGGAGCTGCACAGGCTGTTGGGGCGGGAAGTCCTCCTGGCGAACCATCAACGCCTGCGATGGGTCGCCGCCATTGTACAAAGCCGTCAAGCCAGGGTAGTCCACATCGGCCAGTAGCAAGTCCAATAGCCCGTCACCATCCAAATCACGAACCGCGACAGTGGCGCCACGATGTCTGAAACCCTCAGCCGACAGCATCAGGCCACGGCCAAACAGGCAGGTATCCAGGTACATCAGGTTGTTCTCCTCGCTTTCGGCCACCCTACCCCAACACATCTCGGTCCGCTCAAACACCAGCGAGTCGCGACAACCATAGCGTTCCATGGAACAATTCAGATGCTTCTCGATAAAGGTTCCCATCACCCCGAAAGTCAAGATGTCAAGGTCACCATCGCCATCCAGATCGGCAATGGCCGGATAGTCGGCATTCGTCGCCAAGAGATTCACCGCTCCTCCGCCTTGATAGGAAGTTAGATAGGGCTCCACAACGAGTTCAAAGTCCAGCTGTTCAGCGGTGGAGACATTACGGTACACCTTCATGCCCGCCCAGCCCTGGGAGTAGGTGAAGATATCCTCCTTGCCATCGCCGTCGTAATCAGCGAAGACGACCCAATCCTTGAAATCCGGGAAAACGCCATTGTACACATTAGTATATTGATAATCAATTTCTTGTACACCACCTTTATTCAAAAAGCAGAGCAACCGGTTACCATGCCGATCGAACACCAGCAAGTCCTTTTGTCCATCGCCGTCCAGGTCCATCCGTCCAAACTGACAAGCGTTGAGGCCGCCGACCCAAGGGGAACGGGAAACGGAAAACGGAGAACGGAAAGTTGCTTGGCATGGTGCGGGTGAGGCCAACGCCATAAAAAACAATACCGTCAAAAGAAAATGTTTCATCTTCGATGTTTTGACCACAAAAATAATTATTTTTGCATGGAAAGGAGTACGATTATGCCAAGAATACTGATTATCGACGACCAAGATCCCATCCGTCGGGTGTTACGTGAGATACTCGAGAACGAGAAATACCTCGTGGATGACGCTGCCAATGGCTCCTCGGCCCTTGAGATGGTCAAGGAGCAGGAATACGACGTTATCCTGTGCGACATCAAGATGCCCGACATGGACGGCATTGAGGTGTTGGAGCAAGTCAAGGCGATGTGTGACACGCCCGTCATCATGATCACCGGCCACGCAACAGTGGACAATGCGGTGGAGGCCATCTTGAAAGGTGCCTTCCACTACATCCAGAAACCGCCCGATCTGAACAACCTGCTCACCACGGTACGCAATGCCATGGATAAGAGCAAGTTGATCACGGAGAACAAGGCCTTGAAGAAAGCCGTCAGCAAGCAGAACGAGATGGTTGGCACTTCCGCTCCGATGATGGAAGTCAGGGAGATGATCGAGAAGGTTGCCCCCACAGGCGCGAGGGTGCTCATCACGGGTGAGAACGGCACGGGCAAAGAGCTTGTTGCCAAACAGCTGCACGAGCTCAGTCCCCGTCGCTATGGTCCCTTCATCGAGGTCAACTGCGCCGCGATCCCCGCAGAGCTCATCGAGAGTCAGCTGTTCGGCCATGAAAAAGGATCCTTCACCTCGGCCATCAAGCAGAAGAAGGGCGATTTCGAGTTGGCCAATGGCGGAACACTGTTCTTGGACGAGATCGGCGACATGAGTCTGGCAGCCCAGGCCAAGGTGTTGCGTGCCTTGCAGGAGAACAAGATTGTGCGTGTCGGCGGCGAGAAGGAGATCCCCGTCGATGTACGCATCATCGCGGCGACCAACAAGGACCTAAAGAAGATGATCGAAGAGAACGCTTTCCGCGAGGACTTATACCATCGTTTAAGTGTCATCGTGATTCATGTACCGCCGTTGCGGGAACGGAAGGATGACATCCCGTTGCTGGTCAACAGTTTCATTGAGAACATCTCGCAGTCCATGGGCAAGGCGATACCGAAGTTCACCGATGAAGCCATGGAGGAGATGAAGCAATACCAGTGGACGGGCAACATCCGCGAGCTTCACAACATCGTGGAGCGACTGGTAATCCTTTGCGGAAGCACCATCACCAAGGACGACGTCATCCACTTTGGGAACCCGCTGAAGTAAACGGAGAACGGAAAACGGAAAACGGAAAACGGGAAACGGAGAGTTTTCCTTTATTAATAAAAACGAGGTTGCGCCCGACACGTATTTAGGGAGAATTTCATGAAAAAAAGACTACTCGCACTAATGGTTTTGCTGCTTTGCGGCGCATTCATGTTGGCCGATGCACAAAATCCCTCTCAAAACATGCAGGGATCGGTCGTTATTAAGAAGAAGGACAAGACTGAGACGACCCATACCGGAGCTACCATCACCACTAACACCACTAACACCACTAACACCACCAACACCACCAGCGCCAGCACCACCAGCACCAACAGCACCAACAGCACCAACACCGTTCGCTCCTATAGTCATAGTAATAAAGGGAATACTGCCTTTTTCTTTACATTGACGAGTTTTCATTTTGAAAGGGGAATGTATGATTGGCATCCGCGGTTTCAATATGGCACTTATCTGACCGACCATCTGGCTTGGCTGCTGGGTGTTGGTTATGACAAAAACCGTGTCAAAATTGAGTCGATGGATTTGTCGGGGAACACCGTGAAGGAAAAGCTGAAGACCAGGACGTTGTCGGTGCCTTTGACACTTCGTTACGGCATTGGGAGAGATACAGAGTGGGCCCAGGTACACGCTGGCGTGAGCTACAATTACATCACCTCGATGCGATTGGCAGGCGAAAAGATGGATCTCACTGGGATAAAACGCGGTTATTTCTCCGGACACGTCAGGGTGTCGCTGATTGGTCTTCTCTTCGTAGAATACGAATATATGTTTAACCACACTGTAGGCACTGACCCCAGACCGGGCATGTTCTATTACGGTATTTGCCTGGATTTCTAAGCAAATTCCGAAGCATCCCTTGCGGTGGAACGATATTTGTTGTAATTTTGCACCGTGTTCTTTGAAGGCAGATACTTTCCGTTATCCGTTTTCAACTTTCCACTTCATTGGGGGTGACCGGTTTTGACAGCAAGATGAATTGTCACGGAAGCATGCCGAGCCTCGCAGCGACGCTCGTAAATCTTAACTGCAAAAAAGTAATTGGCGAGAATAACTACGCTTTCGCTGCCTAATCGAAGTACAGTAGATTACTGGCTTAATCCGCCCACAAGGTGGGTGGACGAAACATCCCGCAGGTGGAGATGCCTGATTCCGGCCTGAGCACGGGGTGCTAATCAATTTCGGGATCGCTTGTGTGGAGCTCCGACACACGGGTTAAATTTAGGAGATAAGGTCAGGTTTAGGGCGTCCGTTCCCTTGCCTGGCACGAAAACCAACAGCGGAATAAGCATGTAGAAACCTTGGGGGTTCCTTGTTTGGACGAGGGTTCGACTCCCTCCATCTCCACACTATTCAAAAAACCCGCTGAAATATCAGCGGGTTTTTTGTTTCACATCCCGTTTTTCATTTGTTCTTTAATTATTTTTTCCCAACTTTGCATTTTAATCCAAATTCATGTGATCTATGAGAAAACTTTTACCCACCCTCCTATTCATCATCGCATTATCCTCCTTCGCAAACGCCCAGTGGACCAGCCCCGGCGACGGCACCACCTACACGCTGCCCGACCTTGTTACCGCCACTGACGGCGTGGTCACCAACGTTGGAACCGTGTTCACCATCCACCAAGACCTCACCATCTCGAGCAACGACGTGCTGCTCATCGACAACCAGGTCTCACGTATCGATGCCCCCGGCGTGCTGATCACCATCAACGGGTCAATCAACTGCAACATCACCGGCGACCGTGTGAAACTCTACGGCACCGAGACCCAACAGTTCAGCATGAGATTCGAAAACGCCTCCAACTGCCTGATGAAAAAACTGTACCTCTCCGACGGCGCAGGCATCAAGGTGATTGAGTCGGACATCACCTTCGACGATGTCAAATTCACCTACTTCACCAGAGGCTACTGCAACGCCGTGATCGACATCTTCAACTGCGACCCGGAAATCAAGAACTGCTATTTTATGCTGAACCAAGGCGCAGCCATCAGCTCTCCGGCCAACGGACAGGCCTCGCCCCAAATCCTGAATTGTGAATTCGACACCAACGTCAACGGCATCAACAGCCCGCAAATCAACCTTGGACCTGGAAGTTCCGATACCATCCGTATCGTCGGAAACGAGATCTATACCTTCTACGCCTCCTGGTTCGGCGGCGGCGTCTCGGTGGCCGACCTCATGGGTGTCGGCGATACCAAAGTACTCCTGAAAGACAATATCATCCGGGAATGCCGTTACGGCTACAACCAACAGGGACAAACCATCTCTTCAGTCATCACCGGAAACCAGTTTACCGACAACAACCACGAGGATAACCCGATGAACGGCGGCAGCGGCATCTCCATCTATGGCACCTCCGCCAACTGCAAAGCCATCTTACGCGACAACGTCATCACCGGCAACCTATGGGGCATCACCGCCATCAACATCCACGACATCGACCTGGGTACCGAAGAAGATTGGGGCAAAAACGAAATCCATGACAACGGCAACAATGGCACCATATACGACTTATACAACAATTCAACCTGCAATATCATGGCCATAGGCAACAACTGGGGTGCCACCCAAGAACAAGTCGTGGAAGACCACATCTTCCATCAGACTGACGACCCCAGTCTCGGCCTCGTCACCTTTATCCCCTTCTTCGGTTACGACCAAATCGAAGAACTCCCGATTGAATCCGCAACCATCGACCTCACCAGCGCCGTCATCTATAGCATTACGGGGCAACGAGTCAACCACAAATCCCTGAAACCAGGTGTTTATATTGTCATGACCAAACAAGGCATTAATAAAATTGTAATTCAATAACCTACCGATGTGGCACCCCGATGGGGTGCAGATAGTCAAACTCCTAACTCCTAACTCCCAACTCCTAACTTTAATCTTATGTTAAGAAAACTCAGAATCACTTTGGCGATCATCATGATCTTGATGGTAACGCTTCTCTTTGTGGGCGTCGGCTACGGCGTCAGCCATTGGGCTGGCTGGGCGGCCAAAATCCAGTTCATCCCGGCCTTGCTCTCACTGCCTTACATCATAACAGTCGCCATCCTTCTCGTCGCGGCGACGTTTGGCAGGATCTACTGTAGCGTAATCTGTCCCTTGGGCATCATGCAAGACTTTTACTCTTGGCTCGGTGGCAAATTCAAGAAAAACCGTTTCAGTTATGTGAGAGAGCACAAATGGCTCCGTTACATCGTATTGGTCATCTTCATCGTTTGCCTCATTATCGGCTTCGCTCCAGTGACAACGCTGCTGGATCCTTACGGCAACTACGGCCGCATCGTCACCAGTTTTTACATGCGCAACATCACGGTCTCCATCATCGCTTGGGTGGTGATGCTCGTCCTCGGGGTGTTGGCCTTCCTTTATGGCAGGGCCTATTGCAACTCGATTTGTCCTGTGGGCACGATTCTAGGTCTCTTTGCCAAATTCGCACCTTTCCGTGTGCGTTTCGACGAAAGCAAATGCAAGCATTGCGGTCTCTGTGAGAAAAACTGCAAGTCCAGAGCCATCGACTCCAAGGCGGGCACGGTGGACACTTCCCGTTGCGTAGTCTGCGGCGACTGTCTCACCAAATGCAATTTCGACGCGTTACATTATACCTCGAAGAAGCACGTGGATTGCCACGTCGCTCCGCAAAGCTCCGCTCCTCGCAATGACACGCCTGACCAAGGTCGTCGCTCGTTCCTGGTGGGAGCAGCCTTAGCCACTGCTACCGCAGCCACAGCCCAGACCCAGATGAAGGTAGATGGCGGTTTGGCTGTCATTGAGGAAAAGAAAGCCCCGAAACGGCAGACCCCCATCACGCCTCCAGGATCCGTATCCGCCAAACGCATGCAGCAACACTGTACTGCCTGCCAACTCTGTGTTTCAGCCTGTCCCAACCACGTCTTGCGCCCTTCGACCGACTTGATGCATTTCATGCAACCTACCATGTCGTTTGAAGTCGGCTACTGCCGCCCCGAGTGCACCCGTTGCGGCCAGGTATGTCCCAGCAGTGCCATCAAACCCATCACAAAGGAAGAGAAGACAGCCATCCATGTCGGTCATGCCGTGTGGATCAAAGACAACTGCGTGGTGCTCACCGACGGCGTGAGTTGCGGCAACTGCGCCCGCCACTGCCCTACTGGCGCCATCCAGATGGTGGAATACGACCACAACGGCCAGACCGTCATGGTACCCACCGTCAACGAGAGCCGTTGCATCGGCTGCGGCGCCTGCGAAAACCTGTGTCCATCGAGACCATTTAGCGCTATTTACGTGGAAGGAAACCTAATGCATCAAATCGACTAACATGAAACGCAGAGACTTCATAAAGAAAATGGGCGGCGCTGCCGTGGCAACCTCAGTGGTGCTTTCCGCCTGCAAATCCAATGATAAACCCACCATCACACCCAATGACGTCATCGACGGACAAGGTGAGATGACCTACCGTATCAACCCTAACAGCGGCGACCGCGTATCCATCTTGGGTTATGGCATGATGCGACTTCCTGTAGAAGGGGGAGGCTCAGGACGCGAAAACCCCGACTCCGAGATCGACCAGGACATGGTCAACCAAGAGATCGACTACGCCTTGGCACATGGCGTCAACTATTTCGACACCTCTCCGGCCTATTGCCGAGGGAAGTCGGAACACGCCACGGGCATCGCCCTGTCACGCCATCCGCGCAACAGCTACTACATCGCCACCAAAATGTCCAACTTCAGCCCCAGCACCTGGAGTCGGGAGGCCTCGATCAACATGTTTGAGAACTCACTCAAGGAATTGCAAACCGACTATGTCGATTACCTGCTTCTACATAGCATCGGCGGCGAGACCCAAGAACTGAACAGCGAGCAACTGTTCAATGCCCGCTTCATGGACAACGGCATCCTCGACTGGCTCGTCGAACAGAAAGAGAAAGGGCGCATCCGCAACCTGGGTTTCTCCTATCATGGCGACATCAAGATCTTCGACATGTTACTGCGATGGATGGACGAAGGTCGTTATCACTGGGACTTCGTGCAAATCCAGATGAATTTTGTGGATTGGAACTACGCCAAACGCCTCAACACCCGTAACACCAATGCCTCTTATCTATACAACGAGCTGCATCGTCGCGGCATCCCAGGGGTGATTATGGAACCACTCCTCGGCGGTCGTCTCGCCAACCAACCCGACTTCATTGCGAAACAGATGAAAGAACGGGAACCCGAGAGTCCCTTGGCACGTTGGGCCTTCCGCTATGCCGGCACTCCAGAGGGCATCCTTGTCGTGCTCAGCGGCATGACCTATATGGAACATCTGGTGCAGAACGTGGCCACCTTCTCCCCCTTGCGGCCCATCACCCCTGAGGAGGACGAGTTCCTGATGAAAGTCGCCGAAGAGATCGTCGAATTGAAAACCGTGCCCTGTACCGCCTGTAACTACTGCATGCCCTGTCCATACGGACTGAACATTCCTACCATCTTTGCCCACTACAATGACTGCATCACCGAAGGCAACATGCCTGCCGGAAACCCCGAAGCCGAGGAATACCGTCGCAACCGCCGTGCCTTCCTGCTAGGTTATGACCGCAAATTGCCCTACGAACGCCAAGCCAGTCACTGCATCGGCTGCAACCAATGCTCACCGCATTGCCCACAAAACATCGACATCCCGAAAGAGTTACATCGCATCGACGATTATGTGGAACATCTGAAGCAAAGCTAAAAAACGGGAAACGGACAACGGAGAACGGAAAGTTTTTTATCTTTGCAGCGCTTTTAGCGCCTGGACCCGTAGTTTAATGGATAGAATAAAGGATTCCGGTTCCTTCGATCAGGGTTCGATTCCCTGCGGGTTCACCTCACCCCCTGCCCCCTCTCCTCAAGGAGAGGGGAGTTTTTTGTAAGACACCTTCACTTTTCCTATCGGAGTGAGCGTCTCGGTTAGGATAATTCCGTTCTTGAACTGTCCAAACAAGACATTCTGGCAATAGAGGGACTGACCGCGCAGCGAACACTTTCCCCGAAGCGTATCCCCATCCGAGATAAATGTCATCAACGAATCATTGCTGATTTCAATAAGGTTCCCCTTCTCCATTTCACCGTATTGTCGCACCAACTCCGGCGTGGACTTGGCCTCGTCAAATTCAACGTTGACCTTCTCCACCGTCCAACGGCCGATGAAAGGATCGTTGTCTCGATGGCAGGATGCTAGCAATAGCACCATCATGGCCAGCAGAATAACCTTCACAGGATACCGATAAAATAACTTTTTACTTTTCACTTATTATACTCTTAACTTTTCGAATCTACCGATATTTAACCCCTATGGGGTAATACTAGATTGCCACGTCGCTCCGCGAAGCTCCGGTTACCTCCCATTCGGTCGGTGAGCCCTTCGGGGTTCTCGCAATGACAACTATCGTTCCCTCCTCACTCCTAACTCCTAACTCCTATCTTTAATAACCACATCAATCGCTCCCACGCCAAACTTGGCAATCGAAGCCATTCTGTTTTCGGTATTCTTATATTTCTTCAGTTCTTCAATGATGGCATTCTTCAGAACACCGTTGCCCACGCCGTGGATGAATGTCACCTTGGTATAATCGGCAGCGATGGCACTGTCGAGCATCTTCCTGAAGTAGTCCATCTGGATCTTGAACATGTCATGGCTTGAAAGACCGGCGATATTGTCCACCAACTCGGCGATATGGAGATCGACGGTAGCCTCACCTTGACCGGTCTTGTGCTTGTCGATAGGCGATTCCTGTTTCACAAGGTCCTTCTTAGGTGCCTGCGATCCAACGCCTTCCTTCGCAATCTTCATCAAGTCGGCGTCAACACTCTTTAACGCCACTAGTTCCGAAAGACATACTGTCACCGCCTTCTCGCCAAGCACGCCTGACATCAAGTAGCTTCCTTCCTTGAAGAAACGGTTGGTTCGCAACGAGAAAGGTGCATTTAAGGGCATCAAAACCATGTCGGAGGTATCTTTCGTGAAGATGGCTTGCACGATGCCGTTGCACCAATAGTCCAAATCCTCACGGGAAATCGTCTCCACCACCACCTTCTCGTATTTCTCCAACTGGCCATAATCCACATTGACGAACTTGTCCTCCTCCTTGATCGTGAAGGTGTAGAGCATCTCAAACGGGGTATGGTTCACCAGCATCACATCGATCGGACCCGTCAACAGCCATTGCTGCTCATGAGGAACAAAAGCGAGGTAAACGCCTTCCTTCTCCGCCTCCTTGGCAAACCGTCGCAGCGCACCATGACGGGCATCCTCCTGCTGTTGCTGCTGCACAATCTCTTTCTCCTTGATTTCCTTCTGGACCGTGTCAACAATCTGCTGCTGACGCGAAGGCTGGTTCCTGAAATCAGGGACAATCTCAGAAATCAACGTGGGGATCTCAAAACCGTCCTCCACTTCCACCATCACCATGCGTGAATCGATGATCTTCGTCACCTTGCCGCCGCCCACATTGTTCAGGAAATTCACCCTGTCTCCAATCTTGAATTCTGCCATAACACATTTGTTTTAGACCGCAAAGATATGAAATTGGAAAGATTTTCGTAACATTGCAGCAGTATTTGAAGAAACATGACAAGGATAAAACCAATCCTATTATTGATGTTGGCGCTGCTCATGGCAACCTGTACCGACCGCAACAAGCACGGTAGTATCACCCTCTCTGTTTTACACGAGGTTGACGGCACGCCGTTGATCTTCGATACCCTTCGCTACACCAACGAGGCTTGGAACCCTTACCTCGTCAACGAAGTGCAGTGGTTCATCTCGAATTTGGAGATGGAGGACTACAACGGCAACTGCATTTTGTTGGCGAAAACCTGGTATATCGACACCGACATTCCCGAGACCCAGTCCCGGCAGATATCCGATGTCCCCATTGGCGACTACCGCATGATTCGGTTCACCTTTGGCCTCAATGATACCGACAACCAGTCGGGTATCTTCAGCAACCCACCGGAAAGCAACATGTTCTGGCCCGATGAACTGGGGGGCGGCTATCATTACATGAAACTCAACGGCAAATACCAGAACACAGACGGCCTCCTCATCCCTCTTGCCATCCACCTCGGCAGGGGACAAAATGCCAGTCACACCGAGTTTTATGACAACAGCTTCGCAGTTGAGCTACCCATTGAACTCAACGTGTGGGAAGGCCAAGACCATCCTGTTGACATTGTCATGAACATCAACCGATGGTTCCGCAACCCTCATGTTTACGACTTCAACACCTTCGGCTCGGCCATCATGCAAAACCAAGAAGCCCAGCAACTCCTCAAAGAAAACGGTCACGATGTGTTTCAAGCAAACGGAAATCAACCATGAAAACACATTTCTGCTTCTTTTTTGCCCTGTTTGTGATAGCCTTGACTGCTTGTCGTCCCAGCCATGAAGACACCTATACGCCAACGCCCTACGAGTTGCCCCAACCCTTGTTTTTCCCCACGAAGAACAACATCCCTGCCGACAATCCCATGACCGAGGAAGGCGTTGCCTTGGGTAAGAAATTGTTTTTTGAGGAAAACAGTTGTTCTCAATGTCATCGTGAGCAATTTAGTTTTGAGGGCGGCCCCGAAGCCACGCTGGAGCATCTGGGCACACAGCACACCATGCTCCCACTCATCAACCTGGCTTGGAACACCACGGGATTCGGATGGAAAGCCAATGTACCCACCCTGGAGGACATGGTTTACGCCGCCTATACCGACCCTTCAGAGATCAACGCCGACACCAGTGAAGTCGTTAGACGCTTGCAGCAGTCTGCCACCTATCCGGAACTGTTCAAGAAAGCTTTCGGGACAGACGAGATTAGCTTCATCCTTGTGGAGAAAGCCATTGCCCAATATGTCAGAAGCCTGGTCTTTGCCGACAGCAAATTCGACCGCTACCTCAGAGGCGAGGAACAACTCAACCAAGACGAGTTGAACGGGTATCTGCTATTCACTACGGAAACAGGGGCCGACTGCTTCCATTGCCACGGCGGAGGCTCTAACGCCCTATTTACCACCAACCAATCCTACAACAACGGCCTTGACACGGAAAACCATGGCGAGTTCAAGGCTCCAACGCTCCGCAATATCGCACTCACCGCGCCCTACATGCACGATGGACGCTTCCGCACCCTCGACGAAGTCATCGACTTTTATTCCGAAGGCGTCCAATACTCCGAGCAAATCAGTCCGCTGATGCACCATGTGATGCAAGGCGGCGTACAACTCACCCCGGAAGAGAAAAAACAACTCAAAGCATTTCTCAATACCTTGACGGATGACCTACCTTAAATCAAACGACTTATTTGAAAGTATCCCAACGGAGGAAATCTACCAACGCATCCCCCGTCCCATCGTCATCGCCGACCATCTGATGACACCGGACAACATGGGAGCCATGATCCGCATCGCCGATAACATCGGTGCCAGCGAGATGTGTTTCCTCGGCGAAGAAAGCAAACACAGCCTGGGAAAGATCCGTCGCGCCGCCGCTTCCAGCCGAGGCAACATCCATTGGTATTTTACCGAGGAGACCAATCTTCGCAAGATCGTCCCCGAAGGGAAACGCATCGTCGCCATTGAGACTGCCGACAATGCCACGTGCATCTATGATACCAAACTCCCCGAGGATGCAGCCTTCATCGTGGGTAGCGAGAGCCATGGCCTCAGCGAAGCATTGCTCAAGCAGTGCGACATGGTCGTCTATATCCCCGTTCCCGGTCCCACACGTTCCCTTAACGTCAGCCACGCCGCCGCAGTAGCTCTTTTCGAGTGGCAACGGCAGATGAATGCGGAATTCCGAATTCCTCATTACCGTCACCTCTTCTTCGACCTCGACCGAACGCTATGGGACTTCGATGCTGCCGCCGAAGTGGCCTTTGAACGCATCTACGACAAATACCACCTCCATGAACTTGGCATTCCTAGTGCCCATGAGTTCCATGAGGTGTATCATCCACTGAACGAGAAGCTCTGGGAACGCTACCGTGCTGACCAAATCACCAAGGACGAGCTCAACCGCACCCGTTTCCTGAAACCTTTGGAGCACTACGGCATCCACGATGTCGAACTGGCCGACCATCTCAGCGAAGACTATGTGTATTGGTCGCCCCGCATCGTGCGTCTGGTCCCCGGCACAATGGAACTGCTGGAATATCTCAAGCCCAAATACCATCTCCACCTGATCACCAATGGTTTTGAAGAGGTGCAACACACCAAACTCAGCGGTTCTGGCATGGAGCCCTACTTTGAGACCTTGACCGTTTCAGAGGAAGTCGGCGTGAAAAAGCCCAACCCCGAAATCTTCCTCTATGCCTTGAAGAAAGCGGGAGCCACGCCCGAGGAAAGCCTGATGATCGGAGACGAGATGGCCGTGGACATCGATGGGGCAAGAGCTGCAGGAATGGACCAAATCTTCTACAACCCTACAGGAGAAAAAGTCGAAGGCGAACGCACGTATGAAGTTCGTAATCTTTTAGAAATCACTTCAATACTTTAATCACCAAGCCCAATCTATTATCTAGTAGTTGGGAGTGACCGATAGCTGTCATTGCGAGGAGGAACGACGAAGCAATCCAGTACTACTGGAACTTGTTTTGAGTAATACTGGATTGCCACCACCACGCTTCACTCGTGGCAGGCTAAGCTCCGCAAAGCTTCGGTTACCTCCCATTCGGTCGGTGAGCCCTTCGGGGTTCTCGCAATGACAGCTATCGCACCATTCATAACAGCTTCGCCAGCACCGTGGACTTGGCGCGGATGATCTGTCCGAGATGCACCTCCACCTCGGCATCCAGCGGAAGGAACACATCCACTCGTGAGCCAAAACGGATCATGCCAAACTCCTCACCAACGACGGAGGCATCACCAGGCTCCAATTCGCACACGATACGGCGGGCCACGAAGCCAGCGATCTGACGCACAAGCATCTCACGGCCTTGATGATCCTTAATCACGATGCTGTTGTGCTCATTGTCCACCGATGACTTCGGTTTGAAGGCTACCAGGTATTTTCCCGGGTGGTATTTATAATAGGTGACCATGCCGTCAAACGGGAAGAAGTTGATATGCACGTTATAGATTGACATGAAGATCGACAACTTGCGACGTTGCTCATGGAAATACTCATCCTCAAACACCACCTCATCCGCGGAGAGGATGCCATCGGCAGGCGATACCACCGCATTTTCCATGATGGTGGTCTTACGATGGATCGGCACCCTGAAGAAACGTACGATGATGCCAAAAACGATGGCAAAAAACACGTAGGCCAGCACATGCCACACCGTTTGGTGTGGCCAAAGCAGGTTGATGCCTGTCACAACCACTGCAGCAATCAGCAACGCTACGATTATCGCCTTGGTACCTTCTTCGTGAATGCGTTTGTGGATTTGTCTCATAACAATAGCAAGATAACAAAAACAAAGGGGATGGCGAACAACACCGAATCGAAACGGTCAAGGATGCCCCCGTGGCCAGGAATCAGCCTTCCAGAATCTTTCACGCGGGCTTGACGTTTCAGCATCGATTCGCAAAGGTCGCCCAAGGTCCCGAAAAACACAGCGATGACGCCCATGATGATAGCCTCTTTCATCGGCAACCATGGGGTGAAATGACTGAACAACATCACGCCACCCACGGTGAACAACAACCCTCCAAGACTGCCCTCAACGGTCTTCCCGGGGGATACGCGGACAAACAGTTTGTGCTTGCCCAGCAATCTTCCCGTGAGATAGGCAAAGGTGTCGTTGGTCCACAACAAGGCAAACACCAGCAAGATCAACTTGGCACCGGCCAATTCGCCGAACAACTGGTACTGGTACATGAACAGCATCAACGTCATGGGCATACTCAGGAGAGCCATGGAGCTATAGGCAAATGCGGCAATCCTCTTGTAATCAAAGGTGGAGGAAAACAGCCCCAGCAACAAGGGCATCAGCAGGAACAGCAACTCCAAGAAGAGCCAGCGTGTCGGAAGGATCTCCAAGGCCACAAGAGCGGCAACAGCGAACGACCCTAGGGAAAGGACCAGGACCGCCAAAAAATGAGGGAGGCTCTCCACATTTTGAAGTTTGCTCATCTCGAAGGTCCCCACCACGACGATGAGCACACCCAAGGCGGCACAGGTCCAAGGTGAATACAGGATGGAGGCGACGATGACCGCCACCAACACCGCCCCGGAAACCGTTCTGATCAGCAATTCGCGCATTTTTTATAGTTATTGGTATTGCAAAAATAAAAAAAGCCGCCCATACGGACGGCTTTTTTTCAAAATCTTTCTTCAAAGATTACTTGGTGATCACAACGCGCTGGACGTTGCTCTTGCCATTGACATCATAGATGTTGAAGAAGTAGATACCAGCTTCAACATTCATGTCGATGCTGTTGACCACGCTGTCGAGGTTCACGATGCGAATCAGCTGACCAGCCACGTTGTAGATGGCCACGACGCTCAGGTTTTCACCTTCCACAGTCACTCTGTTGGTAGCAGGGTTAGGATAGATGGAAGCCATGCTGTTGGTGTTGTCAGCAACAGCAGTGACACCGACGTGCAGGGTCAAAGGAATGCTGACCAATGCGTTTTCAGGATCGTTGGTCTTGAAGATCACTTCAGCTTCATAGACTGAACCATCAGCCAGACCGAAGGAGTTGACGGTGAGGGTCACGTCATCGCTGCCACCGATAGGCATCGAGCCTTCTGACTTGCTCAAGGTAGCCCAACCAGCGGTGACAGGAGTACCCTGGACGTTGGCACGGATGTGGAGGTTACCATAGTCTTGTGACAGGTTGTCCGGACCGAGTGACATGAAGGCGCCACCACCCTGGGTACGGTAGTAACCGCTGCCAGGAACGTAAGCAGTGCCGTCAAATGCCATGGCGTAGCCACCAACAGACTGGGTGTATTCGCAAGCAACCCAGACATTGTAACCCGTCAACGGGACAGGCGTGTCGAAAGTAGCGATAGTCCAATCCTCTTGGTTGATCTGTGCATAAGGGATAACCTTTTCAGCAAGGACCTCAGCGGGCTGGCCGTTCATACCTTGGCCATACACACGGAAGGTAAGAGGAGTACCTGCTTCAACGCCGAAGCCATCAGAAGCGGCAACGCAATAGTACTGGACACTCGTGATGGAAGTACCCATGACGCCAGCATAGGATGAGCCGGGGAACATAGCAGCGACCTCAACCAAGACTGGTTCTTCATAGTTCCAACCCACCAATGAAGTGTTGGCACCGGGTTCAGCATCGTAGTTGATCTGAGAGGTGCTACCACCGCTTTGGCCTTCGCCAAAGTCAACCCAAGCAGTCCAGTCACCGATGGAAGTACCATTGGCATTGCTGATACCGATCTGGTAAGCGTTGACATCGTCAGCTTCGAGTTCCACATACAGGGATTCGGTATCGAAATCCAGTGAAGGAGCGGATTCAGCACCGATTCTGGTGAACTTGAAGTTGTCGAGATAGTAGCAACCCAGTGTGGCGTTAGGTGCGAAGAAGTCCATAGCGTCCATCTTGCGGCCCACGGTGTTCTCACCAAAGCTGTCCAAGCTCCACTGCCAAGCAACGATGGAGATTTCAGTAGGCTGAGTCGTCTCAGAACGATAGAAGAGTTCAGCTTGGTCGGTATCGCAATCCACATGGATACGGAAGTACATCCATTCATTCACAACAGCAGGGATGTCACCATTGCTGTTGGCACCAGCGTGAACGGTACCATGTCCCACGGAGTAATTCGTGGTGCTGTTACCGTCATTGGTAGCATTCAAGTAAGCCTGCATAGCCCAAGTTGAGCCAGAGCCATTGAACTCGTGGAGGATGTTGAAGTAACCGTATTTGCCTTCTTCGCAGAAGATGGCGAATTCAAGGTCGTAGGCACCCGACTCCTGACCACCGAGAAGGAGGACGTTGTCGTTGCTGCCAGAGATGTAACCGCACTTTGAGCCACCGGCTTCAGCGATGACACCGTCTTCAGCGGAACCGGGGTTGTTGGTCCAAGTGGTCCACCAGTCGTTGCCGATAGCCTGAGCTGCGACAGCGATCTTGTCACCTACATTGTAAGCCTCGAAGTTATCGTCGATCAGCACTTGATCCTCAGCACCGCTGATGATACCGATGTTGTCGATGTAGAATTCTGAAGTAGCGGCATTCTCCGGAGGATAGAAGTCCATGGCATCGAGTTTACGGCCCACGGTATTATCACCGAAGCTGTCGAGTGACCACTGCCAGGAGCAGATTTCCTGTTCCGGCTGACCAGCAATGTTCCAGTAAAGGGTAGCCAGGTCTTGGTCCATGTCGATATGCACTCTGTACTGCATCCATTCATCATAGACGCAAGGGATGTCGGCAGTGCCGTTGCTACCAGCGTGGACGGTGCCGTGACCGACACCAGGAGTGGTGTTTTGACCGTCGTTGGAAGCGCAGAGATAGAACTGAGCAGCCCAAGTGGAACCACTACCGTTGAAGTTGTGAAGCACGTTGAAGTAGCCGTTCTTTCCGTTCGGAACGAAGGCATCGAAAACGAGGTCGAAAACACCCGTCTCAATACCGCCAAGTCTCAACACTTGGTCGTTGCCATAGGTGAAGTGAGCGGCCATGGAACCATCCGCCATGTCGAAGACACCGTCTTCAGCGCCACCGGGAGCGTTGCTCCATGTTGTCCAAGGATCACCAAGGGTCTGGGCGATCTTGTTACCAGCAGTTTGTCCTTCGAAATCGAAGTACATCGATTGTGCGAATGCACCAGTGCAAACGAACACAACCATTGCTAAGAGTAAAGCTAATTTTTTCATAATGAGTGATTTAGTTAATAATAATTGAGAATGATCCTTATTGTCATTTTTCTATTTTGGGTTACAAATATAGCAATATTTTATTAATTGGCGGGTTTTTCGGTTTTTTTTAGTTTTCCACTTTCCGTTTTCCACTTTCCGTTTTCCGTTCTCCGTTCCCTTCGCCTCTTTCCAAATCGCAATCATCTCTTCCAGGGTCAAGTGCTGCACCCCTTTCCCTTGCTCTCGGGCTTTTCGCTCCAAGTAGTTGAACCTCGCCCGGAACTTCTTGTCCGTCTTTTCCAAGGCATCGTCCGGATTCACACCTATATATATTCCGTAGGCGGCCAAGGCGAACAGCAAGTCGCCATATTCCGCCTCTATGTTTTCGTGATTGTCAGGTTTCCCCAATTCATCAAATAGTTCCTTTTTCTCCTCCTCCACCTTATCCCATGCTGCCTCGGCGTTCGGCCAACGGAAGCCCACACCCGCCGTTTTCGACTGCATCCGATAAGCTTTCAACAACGAAGGCAGGCCAGAAGGGACACCACCCAAAACACTGCGGTTGTGTTCCCTTTCCAACTTGATTTTCTCCCAGTTTTGTTCCACCTGTTCGGCGTTCTCCACCTTCTCCCCTCCGAAGATATGCGGATGACGAACCACCATCTTGTCGCAGATGCCGTTCAGCACGTCGGTGATGTCGAAAGCGCCTTTTTCACTCCCAATCTTGGCATAGAACACCAGATGGAGCATCAAGTCGCCCAACTCCTTCTTCACTTCATTCAGATTGTTGGCAAGAATCGCCTCGCTCAGCTCGTAGGTCTCCTCGATCGTCAGATGGCGCAGGCTCTCGATGGTTTGGGTACTGTCCCACGGGCATCCTGCCCTGACGGCGTCCATGATGTCGAGCAGCCGCTTGAAAGCTTCTAAACGTTTGTCCATGTTTGATTGAATTAGGGTTGCAAAAATAAGCATTTATAATAAAAAACGTATCTTTGTCGTTGTATTCGGAATGAAATTAAAGAAGGCACATATCACCTTGTGGGTCTTGGTTTTGTTGTGTGGAAGCCTCAAAGTCAAAGCTCAGGATTACCCGTGGGTCTCCAACAACAACATCATGGTGGAAGCCCGGGCGCATTACAGTGTCTTTTGGCATCATCACTTTGAGATGCAACGATTTAACGCCTTCTACCCTGCCTTTGAGGCGTCCATCTACCAGAACACTTTTGGCCGGAACGAATGGGAGACCCTTTACAACTATCCCTATATCGGTGTGACCTTTTACCATGCCAACTATGGACTCAATTTCCAAAACGATCCTCATATCGGAGAAGTACTGGGCAGCGTCTTCGCTTTGTATCCTTTTGTCAACTACCCATTGATTGGCAGCGAGAACAGTCAGCTCACCTTTAAGCTAGGCGTAGGTCTCGGCTTCCTCACCAAACGTTTCGATCCCATAGAGAACAACTACAACTATGCCATCGGCTCGCACTTCAACGCCGCTGTCAACCTATCTTTCGAATACCGTCAACGTCTTACCAAGCGGCTGATGTCTGTGGCCTCCCTCGGTCTCACCCACTTCTCCAATGGCGCCACCGTACTGCCCAACTATGGGCTAAATACCTTCAGCGGTGCTTGGGGACTGGCCTACTACCTTCGCACCCCCAGGGTGAACCTCACCCTTTCCAAACGTCCCGAGTATTATCCCTTTGAGTTCGACAACAAACGGTGGTTCTCCATAGACCTCGCCTACGGTATCGGCTTCAAAGACGTGTCGAAGCTCTATGGCGGAAGTGCCACCCATTTCAGGGTCCATGAATTCTCCTCCTATTTCATGGTCCCCTTCTCCTTAAGAAGCAGTGCAGGTCTCGGTTTCACCTTGGCGCTCGACCTCTCCGACCAGCGCCGACCCAACCATTATGTGGACGACGAAGGCCACATCCATGTGATCGTGGACATCAGGGACAACGACGGACACCTCATTGGAAAGGATGACCGGATCGTCAAGCCGATCCAGATGACCAAACCCAACCTCAGCGTCTGCTATTCCCTGTCCATGACCCGCCTATCCTATCTTTTCGAGTTCGGATGGCACTTGAGGGTCTTCGAGGTGACTGACCTCAGCAAAGGCAACATCTATCAGAAGGTGAGCCTACGGTATCAGTTCAGCGACAACCTCTTCACACAACTGGCCCTCACTACCCACTTCGGTCAGGCCGACTACCTCTGCTTCGGCTTGGGCTATCGTTTCAATGAAAAGTATTACCTCAACCTATTCCGTCATGAAAACAGCACGAAGCGTCTTCCTCCTGGTGTTCGCAAGCGTCATTCTGGGCTCTTGTAACAAGTGGTCCAACGGCGTCACTATCAGCGAAACACGGCAAGTCGATGAAACCTTCCGCATCATCGAGTTGCGCGACAATGTCAACGTGACCCTGTTACATGCCGACGCCAACCATCCAGCGGGTACCATTGAAATCCAAACCGGAGAGAAACTGATGGATGGCATCAGCACCGAAACGATGGAAGTGGAGGAAACCGAGGCTCTCGAACCCATGAAGTTCACCAAACTCGTCATCCGCAACGACAACACACTCAGCCATTTCCGTCCTTACGATTATGACATCAGCATGACTGTCTATTACGACTCCTTATATCAAATCATCTTCAATTCCAACGGCATCCTCCACACCGACACCCTCAGAGGAGTGGCCATCCGCGAAACCGACACCGTCGTCAGACGCATCTGTGCCATCAAGATCGAAGGAGGCTCCGGCGAACTCTACGTGAAGTTGTCTTGCGAGAAAACCACCACAAAATACCAGGAAGGCACGGCCACTGTCAATCTTTCCGGAGAAACCACCTTCGCTCACACCTCGGCCAGTTACAACTGCCATGGACAGATTCACGCCAAGGATCTGAATTCACACATCCACTACATCAAGCCATTCTATAGCAACAGCCTCATCGATGCACAAGCCTATTATATGCTGGATGTGGAAAACGGCAACATTGGCGTGATACGCTATCTAAGGTACCGGACCACCATCGAAACACACCCCTGGAACGAGACATTGCACCAGTTCGACACCATCATCGAACCAGTGCAATGTCCTAGAGTCATCCGTTACAACGGGACGTCTTACAACACCTGGACCTATGACAACAGCATCCCAGGGTTGCAGTATTTCGATCCGTAAAGGATTAGTAAGCCTTGGCGAAATATACTTTCATCTTGGCTGGCTTGCCTGAATAGACGTCAACGCCATCTTCTTCCTTGACATCCAGCGGGATGAAGCGCAGTGTTGCCTTGGTCTCTTCCTTGATCTTCAGTTCTGTCTCGGTAGTGCCATCCCAGAAGGCATGGACGAAGCCACCCTTCTCGATCTGAGCCTTGAACTCATCCCAAGTATTGACCTCAAAGGTGTTGTCATTACGATATTTCAAGGCTTTCAGGAACAGGTTCTGCTGGATCTCGTCCATCAAGCCGAGCACTGTGTTGACGATGCCATCGTAAGAAGCCGATTCCTTGGTCATGGTGTCGCGACGGGCCAGCTCCACGGTACCCTCCTTGACATCACGAGGACCGACCACCAGACGTACCGGGACACCTTTGAGTTCCCACTCGTGGAACTTGAAGCCCGGCTTCTGCGTGTCGCGGTCGTCGAACTTGACGCGAAGACCCGCAGCAATGAGTTGCTGTTTCATCTCTTCACAGCGTGCGAAGGTCAAGGCTTTCTCCTCGTCGTTCTTATAGATAGGCACGATCACCACTTGGATCGGGGCGATCTTAGGAGGTAGCACCAGGCCGTCATCGTCGGAGTGCGACATGATGAGGGCACCCATCAGACGGGTGGAAACGCCCCAAGACGTAGCCCACACGTATTCC
Source organism: Bacteroidales bacterium (assembly GCA_017965765.1). Classification (GTDB taxonomy): domain Bacteria; phylum Bacteroidota; class Bacteroidia; order Bacteroidales; family F082; genus Limimorpha. The sequence goes on along the minus strand of JAGCPJ010000070.1, from coordinate 797 downwards.
AGCTTGTTTTCCTTGTTGAGGAACTTCACGTCGAAGGCCTTGGCGAAGTTCTGTCCCAGGAAGTGCGAGGTGCCAGCTTGCAACGCCTTGCCGTCCTGCATCATGGCTTCGATGCAGTAGGTGTTCAATGCCCCGGCGAAACGCTCATTGGCCGACTTGACGCCTTGATACACAGGAATGGCGAGGTATTTCTCGGCAAACTCGGTATAGACGCCCAACATCTTCTTCGCCTCGATCTCAGCCTCCTCCATGGTAGCGTGGGCGGTATGACCTTCCTGCCACAGGAACTCAGCCGTACGGAGGAAGAGACGGGTACGCATCTCCCAGCGAACCACGTTGGCCCATTGGTTACAGAGGATGGGGAGGTCGCGGTAGCTCTTCACCCAGTTGCGATAGGTATCCCAGATGATCGTTTCAGAGGTGGGGCGGACAATCAGTTCCTCTTCCAATTTGGCGGAAGGATCGACCACCACGCCATTGCCGTTGGGGTCGTTCATCAAACGGTGGTGCGTCACCACGGCGCACTCCTTGGCAAAGCCCTCCACATGGTCAGCTTCGCGGCTGAAGAAACTCTTCGGGATAAACAACGGGAAGTAGGCATTCACATGACCAGTCTCCTTGAACATCTTGTCCAGAGCGTCATGCATAAACTCCCATATTGCATAGCCGTAAGGTTTGATCACCATACAGCCTCTCAAGGCGGACTGTTCCGCCAAATCTGCCTTCACCACAAGGTCGTTGTACCACTGCGAATAATTTTCTGCGCGGGTCGTCAATTCTTTTGCCATATTGGTATA
>JAGCPJ010000069.1 GCA_017965765.1 Bacteroidales bacterium | reverse complement strand
CCGATGCCATCGGCACGGGTGGCGGCCAGTTCTACTGGGCCATCATGCTCCCCGCCGGTTCCTACCAAGGCAGCACGCTCACCAAGGTCACGGCTTACGACTACAGAGCGATGACCGGTACCTTGACGATCTACAACGACGGCACCAACAGCCCGAGCAACCAGGTCGCCACGATGAACATCGAATTCACCGGTGCGGGAACGGATGCTGAGTTTGTCTTTGACTCACCCGTCATTCTGGATCCCACCAAGAATGTTTGGGTTGTCTTCTACAACGCAAGCGGTACCGACTACCCGGCAGCTTGCTGCAGCGATGAAACTGGCGATCCGAACGGACGTTGGGTCTCCATCGATGGTACTTCGTGGATGGATCTCGCCACTGCCGGCGTTGCCGGTTCGTGCTGGATGATCCGCGCCTACACCTCCGACATGCTGTTCTTCAACGTGTATCGCAACGATGAACTCATCGCTCAGGTGCCTTACGTTGAAAGCGAACTGCAGACCTACTACGATCAAGTGGAGATCGGCAACTACACCTACCAGGTGACCGCCCTCACCGCTGATTGCGAGTCTGATCCCGCCTTGACGCCTGACCTTAGCCATGACTATGTCCAGGTGAACGTCACCGACGTGAACGAGGTCGGCAACATCACCAAGGTGTACCCGAACCCGACCACCGGCATGGTGAAGATCGAAGCCGCCGGCATGACCCACCTCACCGAGGTGAACGCCCTCGGCCAGGTCCTCTACGATGCTGATATCAACGGCGACATGACTGAACTGAACTTAGGTCAGTACAACGCTGGTATCTACATGGTCCGCATCGCTGCCGAAAGCGGCGTGAGCGTGAAACGCGTGACCGTGGTCAAGTAATTGACCTCAACGTCAATGTGCAAAAAAGGGTGGTCGGATGTGATGTGACCCCCAGAAGTTGGACGGTTTAACATTAAATTAAGTCCCTGAGAAAAGAGCTCGGTACTGCACCGGGCTCTTTCCTTTTAGCCTCAGTTTGATTCTGTCGTTGTTGTAATATTGGATGTACTTTTTGAGTGCATCCTTGAACTGTTCGACAGAGTTCCAGTCCTGCAAATATAGCAATTCGTTTTTCATCAGGCCGAAGAAGTTTTCCATCATCGCGTTATCAAGGCAGTTCCCCTTGCGCGACCTGCTCTGTGTTATATTCCTGTCTTCCAAGGCTTTCTGATATCGTTTGTGCTGGTACTGCCAGCCCTGGTCCGAGTGGAAAATGAGGTTCCCGTGTATGTCTCTTTTCTTGAAGGCCTTGTCCAGCATTCCCATGACCATCTTCAAGTCAGGACTATCTGATATGGTGTAGGAGACGATTTCTCCGTTGAACATGTCCAGGATGGGGGAAAGATACATCTTCCTTTCTTTGATTTTCACCTGCGTGACATCGGTGGTCCATTTCTGGTCCGGCGCCGAAGCCTTGAAGTCCCTGTCAATCACGTTGGGGGCGATTTTGCCGAGTTCTCCCTTGTAGGACCGGTAGTGCTGTTTCTTTCCCTTGGCTTTCAAAGACATCTGTCCCATCAGCTTTTGGACGGTCTTGTGGTTGATGTCAACCCCTTCGTTGCGCAGTTGTGCCGTTACCCGGCGGTAGCCGTAACGGCCATGGTGTTCCTCATATACGGAACGTATGCGCTTCCTGACGGCATCATACCCGTCTGGCTGTCCCATGCGCTTGGTGTGGTAATAGAAGGTGGAACGAGCCATCCCCTTGATCTCAAGAAGGAGGTCAAGGTTGTGTTCCGGCCTCAGTCCTTCGATGGCTTCCGCCCAGTCCCTTTGAGACGGGCTTCTCTTTCCTCGACTAAGGCCTTCACTTTTTTTAGCAGGGCGTTCTCGGCCCGAAGGTACTCGTTCTCATAGCGGAGCCGTTCCAGCTCCGTCATCTCCTCCGGTTTCTTTTTCTTCGGTCTACCCATGTCTTTCCTCGGTCTTCCCAGGGGCTTGCCCAGCAGCGCCTCCTTCCCGCCTGATACGTACTGCTTGCGCCAACTCCTTATCGCAGATTCGCTCACCCCTCGGTTTAACATAATGTCTGACAAAGGTAGGTGTTTTTCCTCGTAATCCGCTATCACCTCTAACTTTTCTTCTACCGTAAAGTGGCTCTTCCTCTTCTTGACAAGGGCTGAAGAGCCCTCGGCCTGGTATCTCTCCCATAGATACCTCAACAACCCGCCATTGATGCCATAGTGGACGTGGATGTAGGTAGGGCTGTATCCAGCCTCCAACATCTTCATATACTTCAGGCGATTCTCATAGGTGTGTTTGTTTCTCTTTTTGGACATAAAAAACCCCGAAAGTTTTTTGTCCAACTTTCGGGGTTCAGGTCAGAAGGAGCCGTCCTTTTTTCTTTTCAGTCCGCTGCATCCGGACCCTCGGCTATTTCATCAATTCCTGGATGATCTCCTCGATGCTGACGCCCTCGGCTTCGGCAGTGTAGTTACGGATGATGCGGTGACGAAGGATGGCCACAGCCACGCGTTGCACATCCTCGATATCGGGTGCATACTTTCCACTGAGCACGGCATTGCCCTTGGCACCGATGATGAGGTATTGCGAGGCACGCGGCCCGGCACCCCAGCTCAGGAAACGGTTGGCCCAGTCATGGGCGGCAGCGGTGTGCGGACGCGTCTTGGCAGTAAGCGACACGGCGTATTCATACACATGGTCCGGCACCGGCACCCTGCGGACCAACTGCTGGAAGTAGACGATCTCTTCGGGAGTCAACACGGGTTCCACCTCCAACTCCTTCCCCACCGTGGTGTTCTTGACAATCGCCACCTCCTCGTCATAGGAAGGATAGTCGAGCATCAAGTTGAACATGAAACGGTCCAGCTGGGCTTCCGGCAAAGGATAGGTACCCTCTTGCTCAATGGGGTTTTGGGTGGCCAAGACGAAGAAGGGCGCCTGCAGCTGGTAGGTCTTGCCCGACACCGTGACACTCTTTTCCTGCATCGCCTCCAACAAAGCCGCCTGGGTCTTGGGGGGCGTACGGTTGATCTCGTCGGCCAAGACAATATTGGTGAACACCGGACCCTTGATAAAACGGAACTGCCGGTTCTCATCGAGGATTTCCGTGCCGACGATGTCGGAAGGCATCAGGTCGGGGGTGAATTGGATACGGCTGAAACCCAGCCCCAAGGCCTTGCCGATGGTATTCACCAGCAGGGTCTTGGCCAAGCCCGGCACGCCTACCAACAACACATGTCCTTGGCAGAAAATGGACAGGACGGTATTATGGATGACCGCTTCCTGTCCGACAATCACCTTTCCGATCTCTTGGCGAAGCCTTTCATACTTCTCCACAAGCGCCTGGGCGCCTTCCACATCGGAACGATATACGTTTTCCATTACCTTGATTCAAAAATTATTCATTCTGGCCGGACACCGCAGCCCAATCGAATTACATGTCACATCCGGCAT
>JAGCPJ010000068.1 GCA_017965765.1 Bacteroidales bacterium | reverse complement strand
CGGCCGACTGGATCGAGGGAAACTGAACACGGAAAACGGAAAACGGAAAACGGAAAACTAAACAAATAAAAACCTAAAAAACTAATAAACTAAAAAACTTATATTATGGATCTTAATAGTATTATTGGAATGTTGACAGCGGGTAATGCGGTCAACGACATGGGAAAACAATTCAACTTAAGTGGCAACCAGGTGAACTCCGTGATCACCGCTGCCCTGCCCACACTCATCGGCGCCATGCAGAAGAACACCGCCACGGAGAGTGGTGCGGCTTCGTTGGCCAACGCCTTTGCCAGCCATATTGGCGACTCGTTCAACCTGAGCAGCGCCAGCCTCACCGACGGTGGCAAGATCTTGAACCACATCCTGGGCAAGGACTCCGGCAACGTCTTCTCGGCCTTGGCCAAGAAAACAGGCACCAACACCAACCAGGTGAGCGGCATCCTCTCCGCCATCGCCCCCATGCTGCTCGGTCTCCTCGGCAAGGGCCAGAAGAGCAGCAACATCGGCGTAGGAGGCTTGGGCTCCTTGCTCGGCGGTCTCCTCGGCGGCGGCTCCAGTAAACCCGCCTCTTCCGGCGGTGGCCTCGGCAGCCTCCTCGGCGGCGCCATGGGCGACAAGAACAACAACGGCATTCCGGACATCATCGAGGGAATGGTGAAGTAATGCGGAATGCGGAATGCAGAATGCGGAATTATCTAAAAAACTCTAAACTCTAAACCCTAAACTCTAAACTACCCATGGACATAGTCATAGCTGGAGACGGTGAAGTAGGGCTGCACTTGGCGGAAGCTTTGGTGCGTGACAAGCACAACATCACCATCGTTGACCCTCACGAGGAGCTGCTGAAGCTGGTGGAGTCGCATTCCGACCTGATGACCATCACAGGCGATTCGACCTCCACCTCGGTGTTGCGCCGTGCCAACGTGTCGCGTGCCGACCTGGTCATCGCGGTGCTGCACGACGAACACATCAATTTGTTGACTGGCATCATCGCCAAGAAACTCGGGGCAAAGAAAGTCATCGCCCGTGTCAACACCATGGAGAACCTGAGCTCCGAGGTGTGGAGGATGTACCAAGACCTAGGCATCGACGGACTGCTGTCGCCAGAAGACATCGCCGCACAGGAGATCATCTCGCTGCTCAAGCAGAACGCCTCGCTGGAGACCTACGACTTCTCGGGCGGCAAGCTGCAGCTGTTCATGGTGAAACTGGAGTCGGAAGCCGAGATCATCGGCAAAAGCGTCGCCGAAGTCATCGAGCAATACCAACATATTGACTTCCGTATCGCCGCCATCCACCGCCGGCAGAACACCTTCATCCCGCAGGACGACACGGTGTTCCAGCTGGCCGACATGGTGTATGTGGTCACCAAACCCCATGCCCTCAAGGACATCCTGCGCCTGAGCGGCAAACGGCAGATCAACATCCACAACGTCATGATCGTCGGCGGCGGCCGTGTGGGACGTATCACCGCCAAGCGACTCGAGAACGAACTCAACATCAAGATCCTGGAGAAGAGCAAGGAACGTTGTGTGGAACTCACCAACAACCTCTCCAAGGCCCTGGTGGTCAACGCCGACGCCCGCAACCTCGACATCCTGGAGGAAGAAGGCATCTCCGAGATGGACGCCTTCATCGCCGTCACCGACAACACCGAGACCAACATCCTCACCTGCCTCCAAGCCAAGACCTTCGGGGTGAAAAAGACCATCGCCCTGGTAGAGAACATCGACTACATCGACATCTCGCAAAACATCGGCATCGACTCGATCATCAACAAGAAACTCATCGCCGCCAGCTACATGGTGCGCTACACCTTGGGCGCCAAGGTCTCCTCGATGAAATGCCTCAGCGGCATCGACGCCGACATCGTGGAGTTCGAAGTGCGCAAAGGCTCCGCCGTGACCCGTAAGATGATCGGCAGGCTACCCATGCCTACCGACGCCATCATCTGCGGCATCGTCCGCGACGGCGAGAGTTACATCGCCACCGATGAATTCGAGATCCAGACCGACGACCGGGTGGTGGTGCTGGCCCTTCCCGACGCCATCCCCGCCGTAGAACGTCTGTTCCATTAAACACCCACCCACGATGAGCACCACCAAGAAAATCAACCTCCCCATCTTACTTCGGGTACAAGGTTATCTGTTGCTCATCGAAGGACTCTTCATGACGGCCGTGATCCCCATGACCTATTTCCATCACGGCATCAACGCCTTCAGCATACCCTTCTCCGCCCTGATCACCGTACTGACAGGCTTCATCCTTTGCTTCTCGACCAGGGGAAGGAAAGGCCAACGGCTCACCGCACAGGAGGGTGTCATCACCATCTCGCTGTCGTGGGTGGTGCTTTCCATCTTCGGCGGCCTGCCTTTCCTACTCAGCAAGAGTGTGCCCAACTTCACCGACGCCTTCTTCGAAGCGCTGTAGGGCTTCACCACGACAGGAGCCTCCGTGCTCACCAACATCGAAATGGTGCCTAAGGACATCCTACTTTGGCGCAGCATGACCCAATGGCTCGGGGGACTCGCCATCATCGTCTTCGCCGTCGTCCTCATCCCCTTCCTCAGCGTCGGCGGCATGCAGCTGTTCATGACCGAGATGAACGGCATCAACTACGACAAGCTGCATCCCCGCACCATGCACACCGCCAAACGCCTCTGGGGACTGTACATCTTCTTCACCCTGCTTCAGACACTACTGCTGCATGCCGGCGACATGGACTGGTTCGATGCCGTATGTCACTCCATGACCACCATCTCCTCCGGAGGCTTCTCCACAAGGACCACCAGCCTGGCCGGCTACTCCAACTATTCACAGATCGTGGTGACCTTCTTCATGGCCCTCTCCGGATGTAACTTCACCCTGCTGCTCATCACCCTGCTGCGCAATCCCCTCGCCCTCTTCAAGAACGAAGAGTTCAAACACTACTGCATCATCATCCTGACCATAGGCACCACCTTGGCATTGACGCTCATCTTCATGCTACATACGAGCATCGGCGAATCGCTGAGGGCCTCGTTCTTCAGTGTCATCTCCGCCCTCTCCACCACCGGGTTCTTTGTCACCGACTACACGCTGTGGCCCACGGGGATGTGGACTTTGCTGATCCTGCTGATGTTCATCGGCGCCTGCTCAGGCTCCACCTCGGGCGGCATCAAGATCATCCGACACCTTATCTTCACCAAAAACGCGCTGCTCGACCTGAAACGCATCATCCATCCCAATGCCGTCATCCCTGTGAAGATCAACAGAAAATCAATATCTAATAGCGTGATTTTCAAGACGTTAACATTTATTTTCGTCTATTTCTTCATCTTCATCGGCGGCACCTTCATTTTGTTGGCGCTGGGGGTGGACTTCAACACCTCGGTAGGTGCGTCCCTGGCCACCTTAAGTAACCTGGGTACGGGCATCGGCAGCGTGGGACCTTACGGCACCTACGCCTTCCTTCCGCAGACCGCCAAGTGGATCCTCATGGCGTTCATGCTGCTAGGCCGTGTGGAGTTGTTTACATTGATAACCATATTCACCAGAAACTTCTGGCGAGGCTAAAACACAAATAATATGAAAAGACTTGTACTGATCATCGGTTTCATGGTAGGATGCCTTACTGGCGCGATGGCCCAATGGACCTCGGCAGGCAACGGCACGACCTACACCCTCCGCGACCTTCTGGCCTCAAGTGACGGTTGCGTGATTTACGTGGACACCTTGGCATCCTATTGTGTGATGTCCGACCTGACCATCGCCTCGGGCGACTGCTTGACGGTGGTCCCTTCCGACTGCCAGGGCGAAACAACCGATGCCGTGGGCATCTACTGCCAAGGCGACATCCAGCTCAACATCCAGGGGTACGTGCATATCGACAACGACGACCTGCTGGTGTACATCCAGCCTCTGGAAGGAAGCCACCTGAGGATACGCTTTGAGGAATGCAGCGCCCCCAGTGTCATTGCCCACACCAACTTCCTTTTCCTCAGTGGCATCCAGCTCATCGGGAGCGAGGTGATGTTTGAAGACTGCCTGTTCCAAAGCTTCAACAAAAACCTCCAGTCGGGCGCCATCACCTACATGAACTGCAATCCCACGTTGTATCGTTGCATCTTCCAAGGCAACTACGGCTCGGCCCTCAGCTCCGCCGCCAACGTCACCGGATCGCCCCAGCTCTACGAAAACGAGTTCCGTTACAACGTCCTCTCCAAAGAAAACATGCCCCAACTCAACCTGGGACCGGGAGGCAATGACACCATCCATATCATCGGCAACCGTATCATCGGGCTCTATCCCCTGGTCGGCGGCATCACCATCTCCGACCTGTTGAATGTAGGTAACACCAAAGTGGTGATGGCCGACAACTTCATTGCCGACAACCGTTATGGCTATAATCAACAGGGCTACACCATCGACGCATTGCTTTTGCACAACGAGTTCGTCTGCAACAACATCGAAACCGACCCGATGCAAGGTGGCAGCGGGGTCAGCATCTATGGCTTGACGGACCAATGCAAGGCCAAGCTGCGCAACAACCTCATCAAGGACAACCTCTGGGGCATCACCGTCATCTCCAACGCCGTCGTTGACCTGGGTACCGCCGAAGATCCTGGTGGAAACATCCTCTATGGCAACCATAACGAAGGCTATGGCAGCGACCAGGAATACGCCCTCTATGTCAACGGCAACCACGATGTCACAGCCATCGGCAACTACTGGGGTGGCGGCAATGCCGATTACGCCGAAAGTGTCATTTTCCACCGTCCAGACCTCGGCAACGGCTACGGCCTGGTCACCTACAACCCCATCCTTCCCACCAACAACTGGTCGGTAGAGGAAGCCGCCCCCATGACCTTCAGCACCTATCCCAACCCTACCCAAGGCCTGGTGACCGTACAGGTAGCGCAGGCTGAAAGTTTCAACTACGCCGTTTACAACCTCCAAGGACAGCTGCTGATGCAAGGCAACGTACAAGGAGACGAGACCCTCCTCAACATGGCCTCATTCCCCGAAGGCATCTATCTGATCGCTGTGAAAGCAAACAATCAACCACCTGTATATCAACGTATTATTAGATAACAACCCATACCATGATCTTCTACTTCTCCGGTTGTGGCAACAGTCGTTATATGGCTGAGACCTTGGCCCATCATCTTCACGACACCTTGACGTTCATCCCCGAGGCAGCCCGGGCAGGACGTTACGAATACACCTTGGCCTCCTATGAGTCCTTGGGCTTCGTGTTCCCCATCTATTCTTGGGCACCACCCAAGCTGGTGCTCGACTTTGTGAAACAGCTCCAGCTGGCCGCCAAGCCCAGTTACGTGTATTTCGTCTGCACCTGTGGCGACAATTGCGGCCTCACCGAAAAGGTATTTCGCAAAGCGGTCGAAGGAAAAGGCTGGACGTTGTCGGCCTGTTTCAGCGTGCAGATGCCCGAGACCTACATCGGGATGAAAAACTTCAAACTCGACACCAAGGAAAACGCCCAACGGAAGATCGCCAAGGCCGAGGACACCATGAACCGCCTCATGCCGCGCTTGGCCAACAAGGAGGTGTTCTCCGAGATGGTGAAAGGAAGCCTGGCTTGGCTCAAGACCTATCTGGTGAACCCAGGTTTCAACCGTTCCGCTACCGACGACAGCAAATACCGCTCCACCGAAGCTTGCATCCACTGTGGCCAATGCGTGGAGGTGTGCCCCTTGAAGAACATAACCCTCGAAGACGGCCGTCCCCGTTGGCAAGGCCACTGCACGATGTGCATGGCATGTTACCACCACTGCCCCGTGAACGCCATCCAGTATGGGAAAGCCACGGAGGGGAAGGGACAGTATTTTTTAGAAGATAGAAGACAGCAAAACATATAAAAACAAGACAAATGAAGCACTCATCTTTACTAGTAAAAACTATTCTCATTACAGGGATTTTCCTATTGAATTCTGCTGTTTCTTGGGGTCAAGACGTGATTCCGATTGTTGCGGGACAAACTTATCTTGAAGACTTCGAGTCTGGAACCCTCGATCGTTGGACGGTAGAGTCCACGGGGAACGCCACGTGGGCGGTCATGACTGGCACCAGTTCCAGCGTGGCAGCGTTCCAAAACGGTGCTGCAGGCGATGAAGCCCGACTGGTCTCCCCCGTCTTCGACATGTCGGCCGTTGGCGGCGCCACCTTGAGTTTCGGCTACGCCATGATGGCCCTCTTCGACAACGACGTGCTGTCGGTGAGCTACCGCACCTCCGAGGCAGACCCCTGGCACGAGCTGAACAGCTACAGCCTCAACGATTGGGCGAACACTTACGACGACTCCTTCGAGTTGCCCGACATCTCCTCCACCTACCAGATCTCCTTCTTGGGACAGTGTTTTGGAGGATACTATATTTTTATTGACAATATTGAAATCAGTTCCGCCGAAGGCTGTGCCCGTCCCGCGAACTTGCAGGCCACCTACGTGACGGCGAGCTCCGCCCAACTGGAGTGGTCCACCACAGGCAATGAAAGCCAATGGATCATTGAACTGAACGGCCATGAGATGACCGTGGATTCGCAGCCTTACGTGATGGAGAACTTGGATCCGCAGACCGAATACACCTTCCGTGTGCAGGCTGTCTGCGGCGAAGACATGACTTCCGATTGGTCATTCCCGACAACCTTCAAGACCTTGTGCGAGGTGATCACCGTGACCAACGACGAGCCCTATTTCGATGACTTTGAGGCCTCCGAGGAGTTCTTGTGCTGGCAAAACGAGATTGAATCCGGTGATGGCGGCTGGGTGATCGACCCAGGGTACCTCATCCTCAACAACACCGCCTTCTTCATCTGGCTCAACGAGGTGGCTTGGCTCACTTCCGCACCCTTGGACCTCACCGCTGTCACCCTTCCCACGCTCACCTTCAAGTACAAACAACCCCACGGAACCTTCGGAAATGCCGATGAGCTATCCGTTTGGTACGCCACTTCTTCCAACGACTACTGGCATCTGCTGGCTGAATACAACACGGTGGCCGACGATTGGCAGGAAGCCACCTTTGCCTTGCCCGAGGCTTCCGACTACTATCTCATCGGCTTCAAAGGCAAGTCCAACGACGCCAACGGCGTGTATGTCGATGATGTGTGGGTCGGCAACCAGAGCAATGTCGGCATTGACGAGCCTCACCTCATGGCTGCAGCCAGTCCCAACCCTACGACCAACACCGTCTTAGTCTCCACCAACATCGCCGAGGGCGAAGTCATGGTTTACGACCTGTTCGGTCGCCTGGTCGCTGAGGTTGAACTCCACGACGGACGTGCTATTGTCGATCTAAGCAGCTGTGCTCAAGGCGTTTACATGGCAAAGATCTCCGGTGGTAATGGTATGTCAACCCTCAAACTTGTTAAGGAATAAATGAACACTAGAAAAGCCTTCTTGGCAGCCCTGCTGCTGCTTCCATTGCTCCTAAGGGCGCAAAACAACGACTATACCCAGTTCGTGAATCCCTTCATCGGCACCCAGACTGACAAGACGGGAGCCTTGAGCGGCAGCACCTTCCCTGGGGCCACGATGCCGCAAGGCATGGTGCAGCTGAGTCCCGAAACGGAACAGATGGTGACCTGGGACCCCTGCTCTGGGTATGACTATAACAAAGACGTGATCTACGGCTTCACCCACACCCACCTCAGCGGCACGGGGTGCACCGACCTCATCGACGTAAGTCTCATGCCTTTGACCCGTTGGCCCAACCCCGAGCTGCTGAAAGCTGCCGACTTTGGCCAACATTACAGCCACGATACCGAATCCGCCCGCCCGGGATACTACCAGGTGGCGCTGCAGGAAAGCAAGGTGAACGTGGAACTCTCGGCTACCGTCAGGACGGGCATCCATCGCTACACCTACCAAAAAGGCGATCCCCAATTCGTGGTCCTCGATCTTGACCGGGGCACCTACCGGGGTGAGGCCTACTACTCGGGCCGACGCACCTACGACGTGATACAGGCCCAGCTCCGCGTCGTGGATGACCACACCATCGAAGGCTATCGGGTGGTGACCGGTTGGGCCAAACTTCGCAAGATCTATTTCAGGGCCGAGTTCTCCAAGCCCATCAAGGAACACCTGCTGATGAACGGCAACCTCAACATCGGCAAAAACAGTGAGGTGGTGAACGGCCGGACACTTCGCGCCGCACTCCGTTTCGACCCGTCCGAAGGCCAGCAACTGATGGTGAAAGTGGCCATCTCGCCCGTGGACATCGAAGGGGCCAGGAAAAACATGAAAGCGGAAGCCAGCCGTTGGGACTTCGACGCATACGTGCAAGCCGCCCACGATGCCTGGCAAAAGGAACTCAGCCGTATTGACATCGAAGGCACCGACGAGCAAAAGACCATCTTCTATACCGGTCTGTATCACGTGCTGATGCAGCCCAACACGATGAGCGACGTGGACGGACGATATATGGACACCAACTTCGAAATCAAGCAGATGCCCAAGGGACAGGTGTATCACAGCACCTTCAGCCTCTGGGATACCTTCCGGGCAGCCCACCCCCTCTACACCCTCATCGCGCCCGACATCGCCGCGCAGTTTGTGAGGGACATGGTGTTGCACCATCAGACCTACGGCTACCTGCCCATCTGGGACCTCTGGGGGCAAGACAACTACTGCATGATCGGCAACCACGCCATCCCCGTGCTAGCCGACGCCATCATGGCGGAGCTGCCTGGCATCAACGTGGAAGAAGCCTATCAAGCCATGGTGGAGAGCAGCACGAGGAGCCATTTCAACTCGCCATTCGAGATCTGGGAACAGTACGGTTACCTGCCGCAGACCTTGCAGGACGAGAGCGTGAGCATCACCATGGAACAAAGTTTCGACGATGCCTGTGTGGCGTTGGTAGCAAAGAAACTGGGCAAAACCGACGATTATGAGCGTTTTTATCGCCGCAGCATGTTCTACAAGAACCTCTTCGACCCTGAGACCGGCTTTTTCCGCCCGAAAGACGAAGAAGGCAACTGGATGGAAGGCTTCGATCCGCTGTCGTATGAGCAACCCTGTTTCGTGGAAGGCAACGCCTGGCAATATATGTGGTTTGTCCCCCAAGATCCCCAAGGTCTCATCAACCTCTTCGGAAGCAAAAAGGCGTTTTTGAAGAAACTGGATGAGAACTTCAGCCTCAATGCCACCTCAGGTGAAGTCAACGGCAACGCCAGCGGCTTCATCGGGCAGTATGCCCACGGCAACGAGCCCAGCCACCACACGGTGTATCTCTACAACTTCGCAGGCAAGCCCGAGCGCACCCAAGAGTTGGTGGAGCAGGTGCGCAGCGAGTTCTACCGCGCCACGCCTTGCGGCTATGCCGGCAACGACGACTGCGGGCAGATGTCCGCCTGGTATATCTTCTCCGCCTTGGGATTCTATCCCTTCCATGCCGGAAGCGCTGAATACGTCATCGGCACCCCGCTGTTTACCAAAGCCACCTTGCATCTGGCGGGCGACAAGGATTTCACGATCTTGGCGCCCAACAAAACGCCTGAGCGTGTTCACGTCAAGAGCGTTACACTGAATGGGAAAAAGGTAAAGGATTACAAGCTCACCCACCAGCAGCTCATGGATGGTGGCGTGCTTGAATTTAAAATGAAATGAAAAGAATCACTTTAACATTACGGGGAATCCTTTGTATTGCAACCTGTGGAACAACCTCGGTGGAGAAATAGAAGGACGGCATTTTGAGGAACAATTGCCCTTTATAGGATTCACTGCCGTGAGTAACACCATAGACAATTTAGCGGTGTTACGTTTGGACTTGCGTTATAATCTCTTTGGAAAACACTATCTGACAGCCGCCTACAACACGCCCGTTTACCCAGGGTATTTTTTCTCATCAGGCAAACTTTCTGAGGTGATTCCTTTTGCTGAACAAGGGGTGGGCTTGAAGTATTCCTACAGCAGCCTCTTGGGACCCATTTCGCTTACAACGCATTGGTTCAACAGCTTCGGCCAGAACCATTTCGGTGCCTATTTCTCCTTCGGCTATACTTTTTAAACACCGGAGTCTAGGATGAAGTAGTTTTCATGTAGTCCCTTGGGGTCTTGCCAGTGATAGACTTGAAAGAGCGCTCAAAACTACTGATGCTGTAGAAGCCAGACTGGTCAGCGATTTGCTGCACGCTAAGACCAGGGGTTTCTTTGATCAGGTTCAGGGCGTAAGCGATACGCAATCCTTTGATATAGTCCGGGAAAGAAAGGCCCGGATGGATCTCGTTCAGCATCTTGGTCATGGTTTTATGCGAACATCCCATCATCTGGGCAATCAGTGAGCGTGAGATATCCTTATTGAGAAAGAGTTGCTGTTCTTCAACAAGTGCGGCCAACGACCTTTTAACCTCTTGTGATGGTGCAGGGGATCCCTGACTGTTTTCACGGACGATAATGTGCACCTGCTTCTGAATCTTGGAAAGCTCTTGTTCCATCGACTGGGTCTTTTGCTTTAGCTCATCAGAAGACTTTGACGCTCTCTTTTTATGGAAACGATAAAATACGAGGAACACCAAAAACATGAAGATGACTGCCAAAAACAACACAATAATAGTCCTTTTTGTGTTTCGCGAAAGATCGTCTAGATCCAACTTGTATTGTCTTGCCTCATATTTGATGGCATTTAGGGCCGTACCTTCTTGTTGCTCTTTGCGACTGATTAGCTTAGACAAGGTGTCGATGCGTTGCTGGTACTGTTGTGCAGTGGCCGTGTCGCCTGACACACGATAAACCTGCTCAAGACGGAATAGCTTCTGACGATACAACCGTTTGACCGTATCGGCATCTTGATAGGGATATCGATCCATGAAACTGAGGACGGAATCCACATTGCCGGCAGTGGCGTAATATATGATTTGAGTCCTAAAACTACTGAAAGTCTTATAATAATCAAAGGTAAGCGCCTTGTTGAAATAGGTTTCGGCTTCTGTGCCATTGCCCAAATGGGCATTGGCAATAGCGCGAGCCATATACAAATCGTAACGACATTGCTCACAATAGGCCCGAGTCCGAGGAAATTTTGCCTGCATCTTGTCAACCAATAGTTCCATATTCTCCGCTTCACGAAGCACCGATGTCATGTCCTCTTCAGCGATATAACAATTGATCAGGTTGCCGATAAAAAACAGCAAGTGTCCATAGTCGCTATCGGATTTTACCACACGCTTTGCCTTGTCAATGGAAGACTGCATCAGTTGAAGGCCGTCATCCAATTGCAAGTCAAACAGGCATTTGCCCACCATATAATCAAAGGAATACTCCACAAACCTCATTCTAAGGTCATGAGCGATCTCCTTTCCATCCGTGCAAGCATCAATGCAATCAAGAAACTCCTTGCCATATTCCGCAATGGTAGCCAAAAGATAATATGTCTCCACCAATTGCTCGCCATCTTCCTCGCTATCCAATGCGGCGAGTGCTTGGCGACAATAATCGATGGCCAACTGATGGTTTTCAGTATAATGGTAGGCGAGTTTGGCGCGATAGGTAGCAGCATCAAATGCCGACAATTCACCGTTTTGTTCTCCTTCGTCCACTCTTTGAAACGCCGCATCGAGATCAAAGGCTGCCAGTCGTCTTATCGAGTCCGTACCATATTTGTCCGTACGTGGCTCGGGTTCAGGCTCACGGCCACAACAACAAAACAAAAATAGAATAAAAAAGCAACAGCATCCAAAATAGCTCTTCATAGAAAGAATTTTGGGAATTAAAATTAGTATAAAAGCAATTTTCGTTGTTTAATATAGTCTTAAAAATACATAAAAGTTTACATTTTGCCGAATCGGTTTACGTTTTGCCGAATTGGCTTGCTGTAAATCAACAAATTGACGAATCACTGTGTTTAAATCGCCGAATGGAAAAAGCCTTTGGAAACCCAATGGACTGTAATTTTACGCCACTAAAAAAATGAAAATCTAGCTCCTTACGATTAACAAGTGTTGTAAAAAAGATTTAAACAAATGAAGATGAAAAAACAAGGAATTTCTTCACAAAGGTTTTTCGTTTTAGCATTGTTCATGCTATTCATTAGCCCGCTCGCCCAAGCACAGAGTGAAATTCTTAAAATGACGAATGGCATACGGCAAGTTCCCGACAACGGTTTTCTGTTTTATGACTCGGGTGGCCCGTTGCTTTTTGACCCTGCGACCGATCCTGATAACGCCAACGAATATAACTGGACCACGTGGTACCAACACAATGAGGAATACAGGCTGACGCTTACTGCGCCCGAAGGCAAGGGCATTAAAGTAGAGTTCAGTAAATGTCGCATCAACAACGATTACCTTTATTTCTATGAAGGCGACGCGGTAGATGAAGACAACCTCATCAGTATCTTGACCTGCAACGACTACTCCAGTAGCATGGATGTGTTCTCTGTGATCTCCCACGGCAACATGACCATCCTATTTGAATCGGATTATCACTGGCGCGATGAAGGGTGGGTAGCCACCATCACCCTCACCGATGTCTTCACTCCCCAGCCTCCAGTGGCCGTGATGGCCGCTTGTGCCAACCAGATGGTGCTCATCCCCACTTGCAATGCCGACGCTGGTGGAACGATGCCCATGCAATACAAGCTTGGCTCGGGTGCTTGGCAAGACTATACCACCACCGGGGTATGGGTTGACTTGAGCACCCAGACCTTCCCCCTGACCGTGACCACAAGAACCCGTATTGACGAAACACATTTTTCGGCAGAAAACACCTTTACCTTCAACGAAATCCTCCCTCCTGGAGTCCCAGGCAAAGAAGAACAGCATGATGTCAACAAGGTGACCGTGTATTTCCCAAACAAACCAGCAGGGGTGAACGACACCTACTATGTTAGATGGACCATCAACAACAATCCCAATGGCGCTACCGAGAACCCCCTGATTTGGGAGCAGGTGGACCATGAGTTTGAGCAACCCAGCAACACGCCCAATAGCGTGCCAGCGGGCGACATCGACTACACCAATGTTACGCTGAATCTTCCTTTCTACATCCACTTCGCAACCCGAGGCACCACCTGCCCCGATAACTTCTCGGAAGTGGTAACCGTCGAAGTCACAGAACGTCATGCACCCATGCCGACCATCTCCTTTGAGACCTCGGGTGACAATGGCCTGACCACCTTGTCATCCAGTCTTGATGGCGCTACCATTTATTATACCACTGACGGCAGCACCCCCACCACTTCAAGCACGCCATATACAAGCACCTTTACCGTGCAACCGGGTACGACCGTGAAAGCCATCGCCGTAAAGAGCGGTTACGAGAACTCCGCCTTGGCTTCAGCCATCTTCATCCCTGGTGGTGGTGGCAGCGACGGCAATGGCGTTTATGGCCAAATCGTGCTGTTGGACGACCGCGAGGACCACAGCTGGAGCTACTACAGCGATGGCGACCAACCTATCCACAGCCTTAACCCCGCCGATGTGAAGATTAGTTACTTCGGCAATGGCACGGGTACGGTGAGCACCACCGATGGAGCGACTCCCGCCAATAACAGTTGGACCGCCGACGCCACTGGCGTGCAGGTGGGTCCCAACGAAGCAGGCAACCAGTTCGTCTATCTGAAAACCCTCGAGAACGCCAACGAAGACGGTTCGGGCAACTACCCCTATACCACTATCCCCAACCCGTTCTCGAAGAGACCTGCTATAACTACCTACGTTCAAGCAGAAACAAGAAACATCTATGTTGCCGGTACGATACAAGATTATGCTCAAGGCACAATAACTGTCAATTATCGTAATGGAAATAACCAACAGCAAACTTGGACTGGGACTATCACTTATCAGAATGGTCAAACTGTTTTACCATCTACTACGCTTACAGTGAGAAGTGGAACTACAATAACCTTTACCTTAAGAAGGACTGCGGACTGGAGTGGTAACGGTAATTCTCAAGTTGGTGCTATAGCAAAATACGATGGCCCCAGCGGTGAGACTATTTGGGAAGATGTAGCAGGACCTGGAAATGGTAACCCTCAAGTTTCAGCTTCAGTAAATATTCCATCAGACGCCCTTATTCCACAGACAGATTATCGCGGCTTCTATGCCTGGCGTGTGAAGCGCGTGAGCAATGGCTTGGAGATCAAAAGAGCCAATGGCAATACGGTGAACGTGGGTGATATGGTCTTGGCGGAAGAAGCCATCCAGTTTGTCACTTCCAAGGAAGACGGTAATGAAGTGGATTTCGAGGCCTTGTGGGCCAAGGCATACGTGTTCGCATCAATTAGTGCATTGAATAACGCGGGTAACGGCAATTATGTTACCGATGCAACGGGTGAGCACCGTGCTTATGAGCGCAATTTCGTTGTGGTTAGCGGTGATGTGGGTACCACTGCCAACAACCGTCCCGCTACCATCTCTTGTCTCAATCCTGATGGCTCTGGAACAGTTGTGACAAGAACGGGCGTGTTTACCCTCAACGCCGACACCAAATTTGAATATATCAATTTGAATAATGGTGCTGGTACTTTTACTGCCAACAACCATTACCTCTGCTTTGGACGTGGCATCAGCACAGCCAACACCGCAGCCGCCATCGTATATGGAATTTCGGGTTCCACTAATAATGCTTTGGATTATACCATACGTATGGAAAGCGGCAAATACGGTTTGTTGGGATTTGTCAAAGCCGCTTATAATTATAATGGTGGTATTGCTCAAGACTGGACTGCATGTAATGTGGGCAGCACCATCCATGTAAATGCCATCATGGGCTCTGATTACGACCGCGCCAACAGTAATGACAACGCCAAACTGGATGTTTCGTCGAATCAAGCCTTGTTTTTTGCCCAAAATGTGGAGTTCAATCAAACAAACCGGAATCGTCGTACTTTTGACTGTGTGGTCAAGAGTGGCAATTATCAGAGTCAACTTCAAAATAATTCAAACGGAGGACACCTCGAATCTTTCTATTGCGGTCCCAATAACGGCTCAAATACCACAGCTGGCTCTCGCTATGTAATTGTTGAAGGCGGTAAGTTTGCCAGTGTGAATGGTGGTACTGGCGGAACCCAGGCAAGTCAATATGAAGACATCGTATTTACCCTACGCATGAAAGGCGGTTCTGTTGAAAGATCCGTTTTTGGTGCGGGTGCCAACTCAGAAGCCATTGGTAGTAGGAGAATCATAGTCACTGGAGGAACTATCAAAGGTTGGATTGCTGGTGGTGCCAATGGTACAAATACGACATGGAATGCCTCTGTTGTTGAGGGCAACTCCCATA
Source organism: Bacteroidales bacterium (assembly GCA_017965765.1). Taxonomy (GTDB): domain Bacteria; phylum Bacteroidota; class Bacteroidia; order Bacteroidales; family F082; genus Limimorpha. Next base: position 7,891 of record JAGCPJ010000068.1, on the reverse strand, counting down.
TCTATGTGGGAGGTAATACCATTGTTGGTGGAAGCACACCCGCTACCGTGAACAGCACTATTGGAGGCAATATCTTCGGTGCAGGTCGTGGCAACGCCAACCAAGCGGCAAGCATGAGAAACTCCAATGTGGTTATTGCCGACAACGCGGATATTTTGCACAATGTGTATGGCGGTGGCAACTATGGTTATATCCCTGGGGAGTCCAACGTGTATGTCCTTGGCGGCACGGTACAAGAGAATGTCTTTGGCGGTGCATACGGTAACGTGAGTAGTACTACTTATGATTTTGATATCCCCACCTCTAATGTCCATGTCGGAGGCGGAACTGTGGTAGGTAACGTTTACGGCGGCTCCAACTGGGGCGGTAAAGTCACCAACACCAACGTCACCATGACGGGTGGCACGGTGCAGAACGTGTATGGTGGTGGTTTTGGTGTAGGCACTGACATCGGCGACAGCCGTACTTCTGGCACCATCACTCCCGGGAACACCAACGTCACCGTCACAGGAGGCACTATCGTTAATAATATCTATGGTGGCGGTGAGGAAGGTACCGTCTCAGGCAACACCAACGTCACCTTTGCTGGTGGAACAGTGCTGAATGTGTTTGGTGCCGGTAAGGGTTCTGCTTCCTCCACGGCTCAAATCACTGGCCAAACCAACACCTTGGTCAAAGGCGGCACCGTGATGGAAAGTGTGTATGGCGGCGGCGAGGCCGGCGACGTGAACAACGGCCTTGGCAACTTGGCATCCACGGTAACCATCAGTGGCGGTACTGTTCAGGAGGATGTGTTTGGCGGTGGTAGAATGGGTAAGACCACAGGCAACGTCATCGTCAATGTCTTCGACGGCATCATCAATGGCAACGTGTTCGGCGGCGCCTATGGTTCAAGACACACTGTGTATATTGCAGGTACCCACACCGTCAATATCACGGGTGGCAACATCTACACCAACGTCTATGGTGGCTCCCGTCAAGCTGACGATGCCTTGAGCTTCTCCCCTGCTGCCAGTGATCAGATGGTCAACTGCGTGAACATCAGTGGTGGACACATCTATTACCAAGTATTTGCTGGCGGATTCTTCGGTCAGAACTACGGCTCTGTGTATGCCTTCATTGGTCAGAACGCCATCAACAATGCACCTTATCATGCTCCCACTGATGGTGTGAACTACAACATCGCCGCACTAATGATTGATGCTTCCGTATGGTCAGGTGCCGACTTTGGTAGTTTCGACGGTTCAGGATTCGGTGACAACACCATTGAAGGCCGTTCCAATGTGTATATCGACGGATTGGGTTACAACACCGTCAGCACCAAACCCTCTGACGCTGGTTACATGAACATCGGCAGCTCCGTGTTTGGCTCAGGTACCTCCTGCTATGCTGGTAAACTTGGTAGCGACCTGATCTTCCGCAACTATGGCCAAACGGTCAGCAACCCCGCTTACGGCGGCAAAGAATCTTACATCGAGCCCTACACCACAGCTACCCGTAACCTGAAGTCCATCCAGTTCTTCAACAACGCCGTCCTCGAGAAGGCCCATGTCCACTTTATCGGACAAGGTAGAATCAACTCCCTGATGACCACCGAGAAATACGCGCTCTATGAGATCATCGATGTATTACGCATCACCAACGGAAGCTCTATATTTGTTGACTTCCCAGTGGATCAGATGAAAAAAATAGGCGGTTACACCTGCCCCGACGTTTACGCTGCAACACCCAACTACACCAAGGTCAACTACGATCAACTCAGCCCAGAATCGGGCAATGATAACAAAATCCGTATCAATGACGGTTCTTTCATCAATGTCAAATACATCGATGCTTACGGTACAGGGATGCATTACGGCGAGTTGGAAGGTTTCCTCTTCATGATGACCGAAGATGAGAACAGTGTGTGTGCATACGCCCGTCCGAAGCAGAGTACCGATGCCGGAAACGAAATTGACGATAGCTATGACAACCCCGACGACGGTGGCTTCTTGAGCTATCATGCGGAATATAACATCTACGACGTCGATGGCGGCACGGTTGCCTCAGGTGTGCAGATGCCCTACGAAAACCACACCTTAGGAGCCAAAGCCGGAGAACAGTATTTCCGTATCTGGCGTTACGGCGGCATGTACAGCTATCGCCAAGGCGTCTTCAATGCCGTGGCCCAAACCACCGAAGGTTACTCCACTACCGATGTGCTGATTTCGCTCCCCGCATCACGAGGCGACGGTTCTTTCTTCAGAATCAAGACCGTGAACAACTTCCCGATGGTGGACTATGGTGACGATGTGCTGACCGTGAATGCCGGTATCTATAACAGCACCAATGGCACACCCGCCGCAAACGGATGGATGTATTACGACCCGGCAACCAACACTTACGTGGAAGGACAAGCAGTAGATCAAACCAATGTGGCAAACAGCCTAGTCATCCTCAACGACAATGTCAACGCCAACTTCGGCCTCGTGGCCATCCCTCAGGGTTCCTTGGTTGGTAACGGCAACAGCAACTGGTTGATTTGTAACGATGCCAGCGACGAAAACGAAGCGCTCACCACAACACAATGGTCCAACAACGACCCCTATTCCAACCCGAGCATCCTCTTCCGTCTCACTTACAACAACCAACTCACCAACAATGTGGTCTGGGATCCTATCATCATCATTTTCGAACAATGCATTGTTGATGCGGACAACAATATCGTCGTGAAGGACGAGATTGAGATTGCCCTTTCGGTGAGCACCACCACCACCATTGAACAGAACTTCACCGCCCAAACGTTCGCTCTCATGAACGGGAAAGGCAAACCCGTGGACACCTATATCGCCAAGGTGGTGCTACCCAGTTATTTCCAATACGTGAATGAACCCGGTGAGTTGAGCGAATGGACTTTCAAAAGTGCCGTGTGGACCCCAAATACCGCAGCAGGCTTTACAGCAGAGGCCTGGCAGGCAGGCTCCGGGTTTGCTTCAGACCCCTTGAAGAGATTCTCCATGCAGATCCAGCCCAGTTATAACTTCGACAATACCTTGGGTTGGACTACTTACGACCATGCAACACACGAATTAAAAGGCCTGCCCCAAGGTACTTATCTCTCCTCTACCGATGGCCGTAACAATGCCGCCTTTGACTTTATCCTGCACTTCAATGGAGAGGTCAACTGTGGCGATGAAGTGATGATGGGCGTACTGCAAGTAACGCTACATTTCGACAACTTCAAGGATCCAGCCAATAGCAATGAAAAAGACCTGATCATTGATGTGGAAGTGTGGCGCCGCGGCATTGGAGTCAACTATTATCTGGATGGCGTGAATGGCAACAACTTCTTCAGCGGTACGGAACCCAATGCTGCCATGAAAACCCTGAGCGGTATTTTCAACCACTCGAATTACAAGCCTGGCGACAATATCTTTATTGTGAATACGGTCACCGCTAACGGAGGCAACGTTTTGGACTGGGATGGTCAACAGTATGGTCAGGTGATCATCTACCGTTATCCTGGCGGTCACCCGCTGAACCCCTCCACCTCACCGGCTTTCGTTTACACAGGCTACGATGACTATAACCCAGGTAACCTAGGCTTTGCCGGTACCTTGGTCAATGTGGAAACCAGCATGAATATGCACGGTATCGTCCTGGATGGTTTTTATTACATTCAAGACACCACCGCGGTGTTCCCGAATAATGATTATTTGTATCCCACTCCGGATGTATATGTCACACCGACCTCTCCATTGGTTACCATTGGTGAGAACGCTTCTCTGACGGTTTATGCCGAAAGTAGTTTCCAGTGGAACTACAGCAACTGTGACGGAGGTGCCATCTACAACGCTGGAACCCTTTCCATCAGCGGTGGCAGCAGCATCAACAACAATGCTGTGTTGAGTAGTGATTACAACGGTGCAGGTGTTTATTTGGCAAACGGTGCCACCTTGATTGTCTCCGACGAGGTGAACATCACTGGAAACCACCTTGTTACCCATACGGGACAGGCCACCACGGATGACAAGAACAACAACGTCTATCTGGCCACTCCGAGCAGTGTGATCCAAGTGGGTACCCTTGACCCGAACGATGTCCTTGGCGCTTTGAGCGACAACTCCAGCATCGGCGTCACCAAAGGTGACTGGGGCCAATACTACTATACACCCATTGCCTATTCCGACGGTGGCGACACCTATCTGGAAAATCTGATTCCTGCAGATGAAACAGCACCGGCCCAGGACTACCTCATCTTCGACGATGGTCTTTACTACCATCTACTAACTCTCAATAACACTGAAGGCTATGAGCCTTCCTACAACTACCTATTCTGGGTAGGTACCTGGGCCACTGCAGTGCATGAAGAACCCAGCGGCTTCAATCCCAACAGCATTGACTCTCCTGAAGATCTGGCTTGGGCCATCTCGGTCGTCAACGGCTTGAACGGCGTGGATCCTGCACAACCTGGCACCAACTTCAACGTCACGAACGACATCGACATGTCCGCCAACATCTGGGTTCCGATTGGAACGAACACCAACCAATACACGGGTACCTTCAACGCCAACGGCCACGTCATCACCGGCATCCATAGCCCGCTGAACAGTGAGAATATGGGTATGTTCGGCACCATCAATGACGACGGTGCGGTTGAGAACATGGCCCTCTCGGTGGACTTCTCTGGAGGCAACTCCGAGAAGATGGGCTCGGTGGTAGCGGTCATGAACGGCGGTACCATCAGCAACGTGGAGACAGGAGGCACCATCATCGGCACTGCCAGTACCACGACCATCGGTGGCATCGTTGCCGACAACGTGGGAGGCACGGTCCAATCCTCATTCGCGGTGAACACCATGACTGCGGCAACCCCGACGACACACATCGGAGGTCTCGTGGGTGACAACGCTGGCGACCTGATCAACAGTTACGCCAACGCCACCATGAGCGGTTCTGAGCATATCGGCGGTCTGGTCTCACAAAACAAAGGCCACATCGAAAACTGCTATTCCGTGATAGGAACCCAGACCTTCCCGGCCTTTGCGGACGAAAACACCAACTCCGGCGTGATCAAATACTGCTACACGGACAACCCGAACAATTATGTCGCAACCTCCGGCAGTACATCCACCTTGATGGGCCACGGCACCTACAGCCCCGTGCTACAACGCAAGGCTTTCGGCTATATGTATGACGACAACGCCGTGACCTTGGTCAGCGGTACCACAGACTATGTCCACGGTGCCGACTTCGACTATTCCAACAATCACAGCATCAACTGGAACGGCTTGCTGTGGTCGCTGAACCACTGGGTGAACACCAACCCGGACTACCCCGGTTGTACCCCATGGTTCCGTCCGACTAGCGACATGATCAACGGAGACCTGCCCATTTTAGGCTTCCCAGCGGACAACAGCCTTGGCACCACTGATGCCGATGGCAAATTCCTCCAGTACAGCTCCATTGATGGCGGCGCCAATGGTCTCGACCATCTGCTCACCACCTTTAACGATAAGATGGGTGGTGCCGCCTCATCGTTGTTCCTTTACGGCATCGCCACCGAAGTGACCAATGTACCCAAGAGCCATGTGAAAGTCTTCGTCAACGAGGATGCCGTGCTCATCCAAGCCAACAGTGCAGGCGAGTTCATCAACACCACCGTCGGTGTCACCTTCGACAACTCTTCTGACGGCACCGGAACTACCGGAAACCAACTTGTAGGCGACCAGACCCTCACCTACGACTGGCACTTCCTGTCAAGTCCGTTGCAGGATGCCTCGTTAGGCATCACCTATACTGACGATGACACACACAACTGGTGGGATACGGAAGACGACGCACAAGTCCAGTCGGTCCAAGGCAGCTACCTGCCTGACGACATCAATGCTGCGACCAAGCCCGGCACCAGCGATCCTGTCGGCTGGGATATCTACACCTTCTATGAGCCCCAATACCATTGGATCAACTTGAAGCGTAACAGCGCCAGCCACTTCCATTTCGATGAAGATCACGAGAACATTGCTTACACCAACGAAACCACGTTTGAACCCGGCAAGGGATACATGATGGCCATCGAAACCGACAGTTACCTCTCCAACACCGGCGTGCTCACCAACAAAGCATTCACCGTGGACCTCACCTGCCAGTCACCCAAAGAAAACGAGTTGGGCTGCAACCTCATCGGTAATCCTTACCAGGCTTACTTCGACCTCAACACCTTCTTTGAAGAAAACGGACTGAACTGCGCTTGGGTCTATACCGCGGAAGACAACCAATACGTCCCCTACCTGAAAGGGGCATCTTCCAACCCTGTACTAGTCTCGGGAGCGCTGCACCCGCACCAAGCCTTCTTTGTGAAAGTCACCGGCGACGGCACTGCAAAATTCACCAAAGCCATGGCCACAGCGGAACAAGACAACTCTTACTACCGTGGCACGCATGTCAACTACCCGTTAGTGAACCTCTTCGCCTACAACGAGGCAGGTCTGCGCGACTTCGTGGTGGTTGAGTTCAATCGTCCCGATCAAGGCGGTGCAGGCAAGATGACGACGACCAGCAACATCCCGTTTAGCATCACTGCCCAGGACGGCCAAGAGGAATACACCATCCTCTTCAACGATCCTAACACCAAACGCATCCCGATCCGCTTCAGGACCCTGGAAGACGGGACCTTCACCCTGAAATGGGACACCTATCACGGCACCTTCAACAAGCTGACTCTCGTGGATAACATCACGGGTGCCAGCTGCGACATGACCGTCAACGACCACTATACCTTCGACAGCCACGTCACCGACTTTGCCAACCGTTTCTACCTCATCGTCAACGCCACTGATGTTGATGAGTTCGATGCCGATGGCGACTACAACAACTTTGCTTACTTCAACGGCAGCGAATGGATGGTGAACGGCGAAGGACAACTAGACTTGGTGGACCTCACCGGGCGCGTGCTCTTCAGCAAGTACCTGTCCGGCGAAAGCAACACCGTCAATTTCGGTCATGTAGCCGCCGGCGTATATGTATTGAGATTCGAAAACAAGTCTCAGAAGATCATCATCAGAAATTAAGCATTTAGAAATTAGAGTTAAGCGATGAGAAAGAGATTGATAACCATAATCTTCACGATGTTCATGGCGGTAGCCCCTGCCATCGGACAAGTGATTTACCTTGACGAAGATGTATCTAACTTGCGCAAAAGCCGAGAAGGAAGTGAGTTGGGCGTGATGGTGCCTTTGCAGGGTCAAGCCTATGACCAATGGACGTATGTCCCCTTAAATGGGGGCGTACTCCTCCTGGCGGGACTTGGCTTGGCTTATCTAAAAAACAAACACAAGAAATAATCCCTTTTTTTATTCATTTGTATTTATCTTTGGGAAATGGCATCGTCGTGAGATGAGGCCATTTCTTTTTTCAGCGCTTAGTCTTGCGCTTTCAGCAGCTTGCCGTTTTCGTATAGAAGACACGCATGGAGAAGCTCTAGTTTTGCAAGAAGCAAGAGTCTTTGTCGATTCTTTTCCAGGGTCTTTCACCGCAAAACAACACCTCTTTGTCACCATCGAGGTATTGAAGCAGCAGGTCGTGATACTCGCAGGGATAGGCTTTGGCGAAGGCGCGGAAGAAGTCGATCACGTTGGGGGTACCTTTCCCGGGCACGGTGATGGTCTTTTGCTTCCAGTCGTCGCCCAAGGAAACATCCACCGACCAGGTCCAGAGGTCCTTGGGGGTTTTCTCTTTGGTCTGTGCACCTGCCGTCAGGGTAACCAAGAACAAGGTTAGGATCAGCAGTTTTTTCATTTCAACACTTTACTGATGGCCTCTTCGATTTGGGCTTCTCTTAGGTCGGCGGCAACGATATTGCCTTCCGGGTCGAACAGGAGGATGTAAGGAATGCCCTGTACGTGGAACTGAT
>JAGCPJ010000067.1 GCA_017965765.1 Bacteroidales bacterium | reverse complement strand
GTTTGTTCAGTCAAATGCTTGATTCTGTAGGTGAACAAAGCGATTTGGCCTTCTGCTGAACCAGTATCGGCAGCGCTTTTGCCGTATTGGCTGAAAATCTCTGATTTCTTTTCTGCAGTCAAATACATAATTAATACTTCTAATACCTTTGTTAAACTTTTCTAAACGGGCTGCAAAATTACAACTTTTTTTGAAACGGAGTGTGGTTTTGAGATATTTTTTTTAAGATCTTTCAAAACTCCTCACTCCTCACTCCAAACTGATTCATCGCTATCGCCCGGCGCTTCGAGTCTTCCATAACCTCTTTGGCCAGCTGCTGGAGCCAACGCTCCTCTTCGGTCTCTGGGGTGAGGACGATGCCGTGGGGTTTGGAGTGGTGGTTCTCGTCTAAATACGAGAAGGTGGCGAAGCCGTCGGCTGCGGTCTTTTCGGGTTCGCGGCTGCGATACATCTTGGTATAGACGGTGAGGGTGGAGCGTCCCGTATGGATTACCTTGCTTTCGAAGGTGACGATGTCGCCGGCGAAGATGGGGAACTTAAAATCGATGCCGTGGAGCACCAACAGGACGGTGTCCTTGGTGTCAACATACTGAGCTACGGCAAAATAGGAGCTTTCCAGGAACCACTCGGAGCATCTTCCGGCGAAGAAAGTCTGGTGGTGGTTGAGGTCGGCGAGTTTGATCAAACGTTGTGAATAGGTTGCTTTCATGGGTTATTTTGAAAAGTTGAAGCCTTTGCCGTTCCAAGTCAGTTTCTTTTGGATGACTTTGGAGTCGGTGTTGATGAACACCTCGATGTCTTTCCCCTTGCGAGGCAAAGCGAAGGTGATCGGACCTTGGCTGTAATCGTGCAGGTCATCTACCAGCCCGATCTTGTCCTGGTCGATCATATAGAGGGTCTTGGTGGCATTGTCATACGCATAGATGTAAAGTCCGTCAAACTGTCCGATGGTAGCCTTCCCGTTCTGTGTCATGCCTATGTTCTCGGCGAAAAGCTTATGTTTGCCGTCGTCGCAGTTCCAGAAGCAGTATTCCACGTAGGACTTGATGCCGGAGGGGTCGTCGGGATAAGCCACGTCGTAGTCCATGTCATAACGGATATAGCCGTTCTTTTGGTCCACAGTGAAGGTGACGCCTTTTTCGGGCTCGTCCTTTCTCAGGTAACTGTCCCATTCTTGCGAAAGCGCGCCGTGCAATTCGTCTTCGGTTTCGCTCAGGAAGCAGGTGAGGAAATCCACGATGGATGGGGATTGGCCTTTGTAAGTCACTTCGGTGGAAGGAACGTTTTGGGTTAAGTTCTTAAAGGGGTTTTGCGCCATGGCGCCGAGGTAGCCGAGCAGTAAGGCTGCGCAGAGTAGTATAGTCTTGTTTTTCATAGCTTGAAGAATTGAAGGTGTAAAAGTACGAATAGTTTTTGAATGGAGCGAAAAATAATGGTACTTTTGTCTTTGATTTGTATTGTCATGACGCTTGAGCATCATCCTTTGGAGCCTTTTCTGCCTGAGAACGCCAAGGTGCTTTTCCTGGGCAGCTTTCCGCCGCCGCGACAGCGATGGTGCATGGATTTCTATTACCCGAATTTCCAGAACGACCATTGGCGGATCGAAGGTGCGGTGTGGTTCAATGACAAGAACTATTTCGTGGATTTGGAGCGCAAGTGTTTCATCAAGGAGAAGATCATAGATTTCTTAAATAAAAAAGGTATCGCCTTGTATGACACGGCGCAGGTGGTTCGAAGGCTGAAGGACAACGCTTCCGATGCCTTTTTGGAGATTGTGGAACCGACTGATTTGAAGGCATTGCTTCGCCAGATTCCCCATTGCCATGCCATCGCCACCACGGGTGAGAAGGCGACAGGGGAGGTGTGCCGCTATTTCGGGGTGGAACGGATTCCTTCCTTGGGTAGTGTCACCGAGCTGGAACAGGGATTGTCGCTGTATCGGCTTCCATCGTCATCCCGGGCCTATCCATTGGCTTTTGAGAAGAAGGTGGAGGCGTATAGGAAGATGTTTGAGCAGGTTTTTTTCTTACCTTTGCCGCCAAATTAAACTCAAAATGAAACACACCTATTATCCTCAAGGCACCTGCAGTCAGGTGATTGAATTCGAAATCATTGATGGATGCGTTCACAACGTCCAGTTCTATGGAGGTTGCGATGGCAACACACAAGGGGTGGGCCGTCTGGTGGAAGGGATGAAAGCGGAAGAAGTCATCCAACGGCTGGAAGGCATCCGTTGCGGTTTCAAGCCAACTTCATGTCCGGATCAGCTGGCGAAGGCGATTCGTCAGGCGATGGCATTGTGAAGCGTTTCTGTTCCCTCTTTACATTAAAGGGTTAGGTCTCTCTTATTTTCCATCCCATTTTCTTTCGGATCTCTATACAAACGTCATCGAATCTATCGTTCTTTTTGAGCCATAATGGCAAATCTCGATCCATCCAGCCTATTACTTCAACCAATTCGTTGTGAATCGTTTCGACACGTTCTAAATTCCAGCAAATAGGCTCATTGTGAAATATTCGATTACGTAACCGACGAAATGTGTTTAGTGGTGCCGAAACATTTCTGCGCTGTCGTTTGTTTCTGGGCATGTGAGGAAAGGCTCGTCGCAAAGCTTGCCATAATGTCCGTTCGTATTCGCTATTCAATAATGATACCCAGAAACCCAGCGTCAACTCGGATACGACCTTTGAGGGAGAGATGGCCTCATGTCTTGTAAAAATATGCTGTTTTGCTTCTTCAATGTAATGGTTCAAGTTGCCTAAGTTTGGGTGATTCTGAAAGATATTATACCAGTTGGGAATACCACTCATCCTAGACAGTTCTCTGCTTAATGCGTTTCTTAAGGTAACCTCAAATATGGAAATGCTAGTATATAGCGATTCTGAGAGTGATATATTACACTCATAGTGCTTGATTGCACGAGTTTCATCATTGGGGTAGAGCGAATAATACCGATCCATTCTATGGGCGGAGAACTTTTTTTCAAAATAAACCTTGTCAAATACCATTTTATTTGTATTTTTGCATCACAGTCCCGGTCGTTCCTCTCCCAGATTTTTTGTCTGGTGATGAACCCGGGTTTTTTTATTGTTGTTAGTGTTGCAAAAATATAAATATTATTGTTTGTAAATATAGTTTTTTACTATTATATTATTAAAACACTGTTAATGAACGATTTACATTAAGAGGGTGACCAAAAAGTAGTGGCGGATACGTCATTGCGAGCGGAACATTGCTTTCTGCCAGTGGCAGAAAATGGAGCGTGGCAATCCAGTATTACTGGAACTTGTTGAGTAGTAATGGATTGCCACGTCGCTCCGCTCCTCGCAACCCGAAGGCTCACCGACCGGATGGGAGGTAATGACATCTATCGGTCCCTTTTTTGTCACCCTCTTAATTGATTCATAATCTTTATAAGTCTTGTCGTTAATGTAAGACCTCCGGCAGCCGATAACTTGTCCTGGCCTCCATCTCTTTGAGGATGGCCTTGAAGTCGTCAGGGAGAAGGCTCCAGATTGCTGTGGCGATGGGGTCGGGGATCTCCTTGTAGAAGGCTTCGGCGATGCCTCCGGTGATGCAGGCGAGGGTGTCGCTGTCGCCACCCAAAGAGACAGCCAGGCGGATGGCGGATTCGAAGTCGGTGCTGTCGAAGAACGCCACCATGGCCTCGGGAACGGTGCCCTGGCAGGAGGACTCCCAATGATAGACGGGACGGATCTCGTCGCAGGTGCGGTTGAGGTTGTAGCCGTATTTCTCAGCGATGTACGAACGAATCTCATCCTTGCTCTTGCCGTTGCGGGCCATGAAGATGGCTGCCGCCGTCGATTGGGCGCCTTTGATGCCTTCGGGGTGGTTGTGGGTGATGGCGGCTGAGAGGCCAGCCACACGCTCGGTCTCTTCCAAGGTGTCGAACATCCAGCCGTTGGCGCTGGCTCGCATGGCGGAACCGTTACCCCATGAGTTGTAGGGCTCGCGCTTGCCGTCGCTCCTGAAGAGCCAACGGAAGAACATCCCGCCATAGCCGCCCATGGGGCAGGGATACTTCTTGGCGAAACTGATGAGGCTCGCTTCCAAAGTATCCATGCCGTGCGTGGGGTCCTTCAACAGCCAGTCGGCCACAGCCATGGTCATGATGCTGTCGTCGGTGTAGTCGCTCTTCTCAGAGAAGAACGGAAAATCCATAGTCTTTATATTGTTAAATTCATATACCGATCCGGCGGTATCGCCGATGATTGAGCCTAGCATAAGTTATAATGATTTTTCTTTGATTAAACGATTTCTTTCCAAAAATCCAATGGAAGATGGACGTTACGGAGGCTGATGGCACCAGCGAACAGCGGGGCGATTTCTTTGGCCGTGAAGCCGGCGATGCCGCAGCCGATACGGGTCACCAGGAAGGTCATCTCGGGATGGCTGTCGGCGAAGCGGAGGAAGTCATCCACGTAAGGCTGGATGGTGTCCACGCCACCTTGCATGGTGGGGATGGCATAGCTCTGTCCCTGCAGCCCTACGCCTTGGCCCATGATGGCACCGAAGCGGTCCACGGCGAGTCTGGCAGCACCGCCAGCGTGCATGCCAGCCAAGTTGCTGCCGAAGACGAAGATCTCATTGGGACCCAGCGTATTGATGTGGTCGGGCGTGACGCGGTTTTGGAATTCCGACAGTTCACGGTAATTGCGGTTCTCTCGGTGACTTTTCGAGCGGAAAGCCTTGCGTTCCATGGGTGACATGGAGTACATGACTTCAGACGCCATTGACATGCGGCCGAACATGCTCATCTTGGCCTTGCGCTCTTTCTCCCAGGCTACACTCATGCCCGCTTCGTCGTCTTCAAATGCCATGTGATTGTCGATGTTGAGCGATGCGGAAACGGCTTCCACGTCTTGGTTGGTGCCGATGTAGGCGAAGTTCCAACCTTCCTCTTCTTTCATTCGTTCCACGAGGGCCTTGATGGCGGCGCCATTGTATTCACGAGAAGCGTTTTCCATGCCGTCAGTGATGACGGTGACCATGGCCGTGGCGTCTTCCTTGTCTTTGATGTCCTTGTACAAGGCATTGATGGAGATGCCCATGGCGTCGTACAACGGTGTGCCGCAGCATGGACGGTATTCCTTGCTGGTCAGTTCCTTGACTTCGGCAACGGGCACCTTGTCATAGACGAGGCGCTTCTCGCAGTCGCAGAAGATCATCAGCGACACGAAATGCTCTTGGGTTTCTTTAAAACGCTCTTGGGCGGAGCGGATACCGCCGATAGTCTCATTAAATCCCGAAATGGCAGCCTTGGCAATGCTGCTCATCGATCCGCTCTTGTCTAAAATGATCAGGTTGTAAATCTGGGTCTTGGTTCTTTTTTCAGTGTTTGTTTCCATAATCTTTTATTGTTTAATTGTTTTAATGTTATATAAATAATTGTTTTCCGTTTTCCGTTCTCCGTTTTCCGTTTTCCGTTTTCCGTTTTCCGTTCCCTAAAACTCCAATCTGAAGTTCTTGTCTTCCTTCAACCTTTCATACCGTTCTTTGTTGAAGGAGAACTTAGTGCCTTTGCGGCGACGTGGCTCTTCGGTGGGAGGTGTCGCCGAAGGGGCGGGCATGTGCCTGTCATGATGGCTCCTGCCGAACAGGTCGTCGATGCTCATGGATTTCATCTCCTTGTGTTCTCCGAAGAACTGTGTCTCGCTTTCCTCAATCTCCTCCTCCGATTCCTCCAAGATGCCGGTCTGCAACATCTTCTTGTAGAAATTGCGGCGGTCGAAGTGCACACCTAAGATCGATTCGTATAGGCGCTGCAACTCGGGCATGGTGAACTGCTCGTCCAATAGTCCAAATCCAATGGGCTCAAAGTGGATGTCTTTCTTCAACTGTTCCGTGGCTTTTCGCAAGATGTAGTCATGATCAAACGCCAAAGGTGGCACATCCTCGATGGGAAACCACTGGGCCTTGGCAGCGTCATCGCCTCCTTGAACGTATGACTTCCTCGCCAGCGCATAGAAGGCGATGGTGACGACACGCTCACGGGGATCCCGGTTCACAGCTGAGAATGTGCCGAACTGCTTCAGGTACTCGAGTTTGAGTCCGGTCTCTTCACACAACTCCCGCATGGCGCCCTGCTCCGCCGTCTCGTCGATGTTCATGAATCCGCCAGGGAAGGCCCAACAGCCTTTGAAGGGTTCGCCACCTCTTTCTATTAATAGGATGTTCAATCGCTTGCCATCGAAGCCAAACACCACGCAGTCGGTCGTGACCGCAGGGTGTGGATACTTGTAACAATACTTTCCTTCTTCCATAATTGTGTAAATTTGACGCAAAATTACAACAATTTTTGGAATCCGCAAGTATTTTTGTGTAAAATTTACACTTTTTTTGAAATTTTTCTTTTTAAGCCCACAACAGCAACCCGCCACAGATGATTAACCCGGTGACAAACAGGTCGATAATGCAGAAGCCCATGATGTCCTTGGCGTTGAGTTTGGCGATGGCCAAGGCGGGCAAAGCCCAGAAGGGCTGGATGAGGTTGGTCCATGCATCGCCCCAGGAGATGGCCATGCCGGTCAACCCAGGTGCCACGCCCAAAGCGGCTCCCGCGGTGAACATGATCTGGGCTTGGATGGCCCAGTGTCCGCCGCCAGAAGGGACAAACATGTTGAGGATGGCGGCGCAGAAGAAGGTGAATAGGGGGTAGGTCTTGGGGGTCGAGATGGACACACAGGCGTTGCTGACGACTTCACCCAAGCAGATGCCTGAGGCGCCTACGCCAGTGATGATGCCCATGATGCCAGCATAGAAGGGGAACTGCAACAGGATGCCGGCCGCACCGCCCACGGATCTTCCAAAGGCCTTGACGTATGCCAAGGGCGTGCCGTGCAAGATGACGCCTAAGAACAAGAACAACATGATGACTGCCCCTAAATCGAGACTGCCGCCCTTGACGAACAGCTTGATGACCAAATAGGTCAAACCCAGCAAGGCAATGATCCAGGAGAGGATGCGGCTGTTCTCCAACTTCTCGGCAGGTGACGTGGCCTTGGGCGCAGGTTTAGGCTCTTCCTCATAGAGCAAGGAAGGCTCGATGGTGACGACATGTTCGCCTTTTGGATGCATCAAGGCGTTGACGATCACGATGGCGAGGATGGTGACCGCTACCATGATGAGGTTTTGCCAAGCCAGGACAGTCTCGCCAATCGGTATGGGATGGGTCAAGGCGCCCTTGGTGACGGTCTCAAGGTTGGAACCTTCGGTTGCCATGGTCAACGGGATGGAGCCGGAGAGTCCAGCATGCCATACTACGAAGCCGCTATAGGCGGAGGCGATGAGGAGTCGATAATCGACGCCTTTCAGCTTCTTGGCAATCTCCTTGGCGAAGATCACTCCAACGATGAGTCCGAAGCCCCAGTTGAGCCAACAGGCAAGGGCAGAGATGCCCGTCACCAAAGCAATGGCGCCGGCAGGTGTCTTGGGCAAACCGGCCATGGCACTGATACCTCTCTTGATAGAGGGCGCCGCTGCCAAGGCGGAGCCGGTGACCAGCACCAAAGCCATCTGCATGGCAAATGCCAATAACGACCATACGCCGTTGCCCCAATGCTCTACCACTTCCAACGGGGTCTGATGACAGACAGGAATGGCAACGATGAAAGCCACCAAAGTCAGGATGACCGCGAAAATAAAGGGTTCGGGAAGGTATTTCTGGACGAGCTTTACGCAAAAACGGATGATTCGTTGGAACATAGCTTGAGGATTTGAATGGCAAAATTACAACTGTTTTTTGAAACTCCAAAACTCATGGACAAGACTCTTGTAGCCTAAAGTCTTCAATTGGTCGTAAGTGGTTCGGTAATTGGCCTTGCCGTGCCTTCCGGTCGCCAAATACCGGAGGTTCTGTTGTAGGTATCGGTCAATCTCGTTGAGCCCCTCGGTCTCGGTGATGACGGGGAAGAACCAGCGTGACCAAGTCAGGGTCTCTGGGTCATCGCTCTCGAAGAATTTGCGATTGAAATAGCGAATCAAGGCTTTCATGGCGGCTTCGGCCGTGACATCTTTCCTGCTCCTCCAGCGCATCAGCGACTTGGCCTGGCGTCGTATCTTGCCTTTCATCTTCTGCAAGGAGGCCGTGGCGATGTCGATCGCATCACCGTGACAACGGAATCCCAGGAATTCGTAGGCTTCTTCCGGCGTGAAGATACGTTCCTTCTGAGGGTTGACCTCTAGCCCTAAATTGTCTAGCTGGCGTAACAAGGTGGCTTTGTGGGATTCCAAAGTCTCCAGATCGGGTGCGAATAGGATGATGTCATCGGAATAACGGGCGTAGAGGACACCGGCATCGGCAAAATAATGATCCACCGCGCTGAGATAGACGTTGGCCAGGAAGGGGGCCGTGGGGATTCCTGCCATGATGCCGTGGTCTTCTTCGATCATCGTTCCGTGGAAGATTACGTGGCGTTCGGTAAGCATTTGCTCAAAGAAGTTGTACAGCGGTGGATCGTCGGCGAGCAGCTTCTTCAACATGGGCATCAGCAAGGGGATGGGGATGCTGTTGAAGTAATTGTGGATGTCGAGCTTATACGCCCACATCGGCTGTCCATGGAGGGCACCGTTGACACGCTTCAGGGCATCATGGGCATCCAAGCCCCGCCGAAAGGCGTAACAGTTGGGGGCGAAATGGTCGTCGTAACGGTAGAGTAGGTGGGCGATAAGCTTAAGCATCCGCATGGTCTGCTCGTCGTAACGATAAACGACCCTCTTCTTTCCGGTACCCATCTTGTTGACGAGTAGCTTTTCGGGAATGCCTAACTTGTCGCCTCGGGCAATTTTCTCGGCCAAAGGGCGGTACTGCTCCTGTGCTACGTAATTGTCGGCCTCGTCGAACTCACGCCAGTTGAGACGGCCTTTCTTGAGTCGATAGGCCAGAAAAGCCTCCCAAGCTTCTGGACTGCCAAGTTGTGTGATGATGCTTTCCATGGCTAAAAAGAAAAAGGGGATTGATTTTGAATCAGCAAAATTGCTGTTCACGAGAGGGTACAGGGTCCGGCCGCCTGCAAGGCCTATGTGGGACCGTGCTGCCTCCGCCGCAGGCGCAGCGAAGCTGCATCCCCTTTTTCTCGAAATTATCAGAGACCGAACTTGTGGATACGCTCGATGACGTAGTTGCGTTCGTTCTCCATTTGGGTGTAGAAGTTGATGTACGGCAGGTTCATCTTCTGTGCGTACTTCCTGGCGATCAGGTATTTCACGTTACTGTCGTGGCTGTGGCCTTTGCCCAACATGACGATACCCCTTGGAATACCGGCTTGATACAACACAAAAGAGTAAGGCTTGCCCCATTCGGCTTTGTAGGCCTGCTGAGGACGGGTTCTATACAGCTGGAACTCGTCGTTGACATAACCCACCAACTCGGTGACAGGCACGTTTTCCTTGAAAGTGTAAGACGTGAATGCTGTCTGGAGGATCTCACGGAAATAGTCAACCCATTGCGTATCAGTGCGATGGATCTCCCCTTTGGGTGCTGGCTCCGAAACGGGGCTCGGGCTGGGCTGTGGAGCGTGCTTCGAGGGAGTGTCCTTGTATTTCCCTAGCTCTTTTTCGAGATCTTTTCCGACGTCTTTCGCTGTGCTTATAACGTCTTTGAGTAAGTTTCTAAATATTCCCATAGTACGTTTAGTTTATTAGTCTGCTACATCGTAGTTGTTAGATTCGGGGTGGTTCAGCGCTCCTGGAGTGTCTTGCTCCTTGATGACATTGGAAATGATGTCGGGATAAAACATTTCGTCGGCGAGCTCACGTGCCTTGGAACGCTTCTTCCGCCGCTCGTCTTGCTCCGCTTTGGTCTTCGACATGGCGTCCTTGAAACGTGAGTTGAGCAGCATCACCCGTTTGTAGATGCGGTAGATGAGCTTCTCATGTGAAATGAATGGGATCAAGATGGAGTTGAGGACGATGCTGAAGAGGATTACGGAGAAGACGACGTTCCTGATGAAAACGCCTAACTCCACGTCGGGGATGTAAGCTACCGCTTGGGTGGCCAATACCGCTGCAGTCAACCCCTTGGGGTCGATGGCGGACATATACATCAACTCCTTGTCGGGAATGGCATCTTTCTTCGAAATGGCAAACCGCACCACAGGGATGCGCAGGATGAACAGCATTGCCGTAAGGCAAAGTCCAACCAGGATGGGCTGCCAGACATAGAGCTGTATCGACATGCCCACATAGACGAAGAAGAACGTCTTCAGCAACAGCACCAACTCGCTGAATAACGCACGCTCAGTGTCGTTGAGGTTGGCAGGGCGCTTCTTGAAGATCTTCTTTAACAGGGAGTTGTAGATGCCGTCGATGTTGGCCATGCCGATGCCGAAGGACAAAGCCGCAATGGCACCGCTATAACCCATCCACTCGTTGACGCCGTAGATGATGAACACAAAAGCGGGAGTGGTGAGCACCGAGTACTTGATGTTGCGTACCTTGTCCAAAATCAAAGCCCAGAATATGGCGCCGATTAAACCGATCACCGTGGCCAGGATGAAGGAAGAGAAGATGGTGCCGAAGATCATGCCGAACTCGACATGCTGGCTCTTGATGGCTTCCAGCAACGCCAAAGCCAGGACAATGCTGAACACATTGCCGATGGCAGCTTCCAAGATGAGAATGGTGGCACTCTTCTGCGACATCCTAAGTTGCCTCACCGTCGGAATCACTACCGCTGAAGCTGTTCCTCCCAAAACACAACCCAGCATCAAACTGATGATAGGGTCGATCTTCAATACCAACCAGACTACCAACCATACCGCAATCGCCGAAATGATGAAGTTCAATGCGGTCAGCTTCAAGGAGGGTTTGAAAGAGTCTTTTAAGTTATTGAAACTCAATTGAATACCGCTTTCAAACAAAATCAACACCAAGGTGACGGCAGAGAGGATGCTACCCAATAAGGTGAGTTTCTCCGAATCCACCAGATGGGTGATGGGCCCAAGTGCCAGTCCAATGATGATCAGGAACAAGACATCGGGAATCCTCCGCTTGCTGAAGATGGAAGAAAACAGATGGGCGGCAAAGATCAACAGACCGATGATCGCAATGATCAAACCGATCTTACTCGACGAGAGACCTGTCGAGATATTTTGGTTCAATGTTTCTATTTGTCCGGTGGTATCCATGGTGATCTTCAATCGTCAAGTAACTGTGTGATGGTGGGGTCGTCGAATTCACGGAATTGCTTCCGATAGAATCTGCTGATGGCATTGTTGTGTTCCATCACGGGCACCAGGATGGAGGTGAAGATGATGCTGAAAAGGATCACGGCGAAGACGATGTTCTGGATGATCACCCCTCCGGCAATGCCCTGCTGAATGGGGATGGTGGCCAACACCGCCGCTGCCAGCCCCTTGGGGACAATGCCCGACATGAACATCTTGTCTTCCACAGGGAATCCGCCCTTCTCCCGATGGACCGATAGCTTTACGATGGGTATGCGCACGGCGAAAAGTACCGCCGTGATGAGCAATCCAAGGAAGATCGACCATAGGTTCTCCAAATGGATGGAGATGCCAATATAGACGAAGAAAAAGGTCTTGAGCAGGAAGACAAGCTCGCTGAAGAGTTGTCGCTCGGTGTCGTTGAGCAGGGCAGGCGCCGACTTGAATATCCGTTTGACAATGAACCCTTTGTCATAGATCGTGTCGATGTTGGCCATCCCGATGCCAAAGGCCAATGCGGCAATGGCACCGCTGAAACCAAACCACTGGTTGATGCCATAGACGATGAAGACAAAGGCAGGGGTGGTCAGGATCGAGTTCTTGATATGACGGATCTTCTCGAGGAGATACGACCAGATGATGGAGGCGATGAAGCCGATCACACTGGAGAGGATGAAGGAGGACAGGATGTTGCCAATCACTTGTCCCACATGCATCGATCCCGACTGGATTGCCTTTAGGAAAGCCCAGGCAAAGACGATGCACAGCACATCGCTGAAAGCGGACTCCAAGATGAGGATCGTACTCCCTTTCTCACTGATTTTCAGATGGCCCACCAAGGGGATGACGACAGCGGAGGAGGTGCCTCCCAAAATCGCTCCCAGCATCAGGCTGGTGGAGAGGTCGAACCGCTCGAACACCATGGCAATCACAGCCACGATGCCCATGGTGACGAAGAAGTTGATCGTGGTGAGCTTAATGGTGCCCTTGATGGAATTGAGTAGGGTGCTGAAATGGAGCTTCGTGCCGCTTTCGAACAGGATGATGACCAAGGTGACTGTAGTGAAGACCTTGGCCACACCGCCTAAGGCGTCGGGACTAACCCAATGGAGGATGGGACCGATGACCAAGCCGATGGCCATTAGCATCAAGACATCAGGGATGCGCTTGCGGCTGAAGATCTCCGTGAAGAGATGGGCCGCAAAGACCAACAAACCCATGATGGCAATGATTAGTCCGGTGCGGTCGGAAACCCCCAGGTTGTCTGCCTGGGATACGGCTTCCTGTAGCCCGCCTTGACTTGCTATGGTGTCGATGGCCTGATATAAGGTGTCCTCAAACATGGATTATTCCTTGACGAACTTTTGGGTGCTGTTGTATTGAGCCGATTTTGCGTTGATGAAATACATGCCGTTGTCCAGATGCTGGAGGTTGAGGCTGGTAGCGCCAGAGGCCTTGTCTTGGTAAACGACCTGTCCCAGACGGTTATAGACTGTCACCTCGCATTCTTCCTCAGGAAGGACGATGTTGAACTGACCGTTGTTGGGGTTGGGGTAGATGGCCATTGCCTGGCTGACTTCCTCTTTGACTTTGGTGATCACGGTGTAGGGCGGGAATGACACGTTGTCGATCCAAGCGCAGTCGCTGCCACTTGCCAGGGAGACATCCTTGGAGTACTCCCATCTGAGTTCGTGCCTGCCCGGGGTCAAAGTGTAGGAAGCTCTTGCCCAATCGATTTCACCAGACCATGCACCTTGTTCCATGTTGTCGATCCTGAAATACAGCCTGTCGTAGTTGGCTTCTGAGGAGACTTTGTAGAAGAAGCTCACCTCATTCTCTTGGGCGACTTCAATATTGATGGATAGTGAGGATACTTCGTTATCGTAGATGCTGGACGATTTGGCACAATAGGTGCCTTCGTAGGGATTCTGGGTCACCACTTCCCAAGCGTAGATGGGGCTGACACTTTGCCAACCGAAAGCACTCAGGTCGCCAGTCTCGAAATCTTCCAGCGACTGTCCCACGGGGAGGTAGTAGGAGTCTCTGAACATGTAATTGCCGTAATAGGTGGCATAGGGGAGTTCATATACGGCGCCGAAGATGGCATCATCGCTTAAGGTGAAGCTGAGGTCGGCAGTGTATTCCTGACCTGCGGCGAGCTCTTCATAGGTCCATTGGGTGTTACCCGTCATGACTTCAGGATGTGAGTTGAAGACCTCGAAGATGGCAGATGGCACGGAGGCGCTGCCGCTGTTTCTGAAGGTGAAATGAACCGTGCCGCTTTCGCCGACATTCAAGGGCTGTCCGGTGGCAGTCTCCAGCACCGTGCTGACCAGTTCAAAAACAGGAGCATGCAGCTGCATGTAGAACTTGCTGGTCCAGGTGTCGGTGCCGTCGGTGCAATTCAGGAAGAACAAGACGTTGGCCATGTCGGGGATATTTTCGTTGACGGTGATGCCAAAGGCATTGTCGAGGGTGATGGTCTGGTTGCCGTTGATGCTGTTGAAGGTGGCCGTCGGGTTGGTGATGGTGACGTATTCCGATTGAGTGCTGATCGAAGCGGTGATGTTGCTGGCAGCCACGGTGCCCACATTCTTCACGTCCATGTTCAACGAGAAGCTCTCACCGTAGTCGGCTTGGCTGTTGCCATTGTCGTTGATCTCGTAGTTGGTATAAACGACGTAGGCGCAGTCGCCGGGAAGAACGATGGTCTCAAGGGTCTGCGGCCAAGCGTCGGCACCAGTGACGATGAGGTTGATGTTGTCCACGAAGTCGAGCATGGGATCGAAAGTGATCTCGGCTTGGCCGTTGGCGTCGGTAAGGGCTGTTCCGAGGAGTTGGTCCCCACGGAAGAAGCTGCAACGGAAGTTCAACAGTCCGTTGCCGTTGGCATCGTGAACGGAAACAGTGGTATAGGGGGTGCCTACGAGGATCTCGCTGGTGTAGTTGACCACAGGAGTGAATGGCTCATCGTGCCAAGGGCTGACGGCCACGTCGCCCATGATGTTCAAGTCGTAGAAGTTCCAACGCAAGGCGCCTTCTTCCCATTGTCCAGGGGCGGTGACCCAAGGCACAGTCTGGCATTTGGCCTCCGTGAGCGCCAAGCCGGCGTAGGGGATGCGTTCATGATAATAAGCGTCCACGGTCTCACGGTGGAGGTGGATGGCCGGACCCTCAGTCTGGCCTTCGTTGAACCAGCCGTAACGGGAATTGCCAAAGGTGGCCACAGCGAAGTTGCTGATCTTCGTCATCTTCTCCAAGATGCAGTTGGAGGTGAAGTCGCCACAGATACAACCCGAAGTGTGGAAGAAGGTGTAGTTGTGATCAACGCCGTTGACCGCAGAGAAGTTGTTGTCAGTGATGTCGCTGTTGTACCAACCAGCCACGTAGGAGGTGTTGGCGTGGCCGTCGTGATGCACATATTGGGTGCCTTGATTGATGGCGTTCATCAACAGGTTGCCGCTCCAGTTGCCTTGCTCTTCGTAGAGACGGGTGAAGTTGTAGTTGGAGGGGATGCCGATGGTAGTGTAGCCGTTGTCCTCGCGCTCGCCGATGAGGAGCTCCAGGTACTGGCTGCCATTGCTCACCGGGTTGTCATAGAGATGCTCGCCGCCCATGATGATCTTGCGGAACTCGCCTAAGACGGGAGTCTCTTGGTAGGCCATGGTCTTGTGCATCATGTTGTGGAACTCTTCCTGGTTGCTGAAACACATACGTCCGATGCCGATCTCGGGCAGGAGGTCGTCCTCACCAATCTCTCCCCAATAGTTGTCACCGTCGTTGTTCCAGTTACCGTCGAGCGCAGCGAAATAGAGGTCGGCGGGAAGGGTGTCTTCCTGGTTGCCACCGCCACTGGTCACATAGCAGTATAAGCTGCGGTAAGGCATGTCTGGCACATCACCGCCAAGGTTCACCATCATGATGCCGTTGTTCTGGTATTCCTGGATGATGTAGTTGCGGATCTTATCTTGGTTGTCCGTACCGGTAGTGCTGCCGTAAATCTCGTTAAGTGTGACAACACGGGTGCGGAGTCCACGGGCCTGATAGAACTCAACGTAGTTATTGAACTGGCTCTCATAGGCGGGGGTGGTGATGACCAGCAACTCGTAGCCTGTCGGTCTGGAACCCTTCGACTGATAGCTTTGGATCATCTCGGGATTCTGTGCCAGACGCTCAGCGCGACGGACGTTCTCGGGTCTTAACCACAACATGGCGCTGTGGTCCGTCTTGGCAGTGGTGGTCTTTACTACGACTTTAGCCTTGGTGGCGTAACTGATACGTCCCGAGGCAGGCTCGTACTGAACCGGAGTGAAGGCAGAGAACGCAAAACCCATGCCGTTCATATAGTGGGTGCTCAAATGGCCTTCTGCCTTGGCAGGATAGAGGGCCTTGGATTGGTAGATCGACTCGTCCTTGAGAAACTCATGTGGCTTGGTGTCGGAATAGGCAATTGAAGGCTGATAAGGGAAGAGGTTATGGCTTCCTTCGATGACTTGAAAGTCTGAAAGCGTAACTTCGATAGACTCGGCTTCCGTTCCCTCGGGAAGCATCAGGCTGACGCTCTGCCATGGTAAACTGGGCTGGCCAGGCAATGCCGATTGCATGCAATCGTGAAGCTGAATCTGTTCATAGCCTCGGATTTCCGTCAGGACGGGCTGCCCGAAGCTGTAGTTCATTTCAATTGTTTGAGCCTTGACGACGATACAGGTCAAAGCAAGAATCATGAGGAATGACAGTCTTTTCATAAAAGATGACTTTTTTTAGTAATAAACTGCAAAAATAATAAAAAAATAGAAAATGTTGTATTTTTGCATCTTCTTTTAGGAAAGGTTATGGGGAATACTGAGCGCAATATTCGGGTCAAAGGAGCCCTTGCAGTGGCTTTCTCCGCGATGCTTTGGGGCATCGACGGCATCCTGCTCACCCCACAACTCTACAACCTCAACACCTCTTTTGTCGTCTTCTTGCTGCATCTGTTCCCCTTTGTCCTGATGAACTGCTTCTTCTATCGGGAATACAGGCAGTTGAAGACGATGACGCGCTCGGATTTGATCTATTTCCTGTTGGTCGCCCTCTTCGGTGGCGCTTTGGGAACCTTGGCCATAGTAAAATCGCTTTTCCTGCTGAATTTCAACAACTTATCTGTTGTTGTACTGCTTCAGAAGCTGCAACCGATCTTCGCCATCCTCTTGGCACGGATCATTCTGAAGGAGCGGGTCAAGAAAGACTTTGTGCTCTGGGCGGCCATCGCACTTGTTGCCGGTTATTTCATGACCTTCGGATGGAACCTCCCGGACTTCAGCACCAATGGCATTGCCACCTTCTATGCGGCGCTGCTCTCATTGCTGGCGGCTTTCTCCTTCGGTAGCTCCACCGTCTTCTCCAAAAAGATTCTCGGCAACTATTCCTTCGTGACCTCCACTTTCTTCCGCTATGGATTCACCACACTCATCATGCTGGGCATCGTGCTTGTCGGTGGTCATATCGGCGACTTCACCCAAGTCACTGGGCGCAACTGGCTTTTCGTCGCACTGATCGGACTGACGACGGGTTCAGGAGCCATCTTTCTCTATTACTATGGACTGCGCAACGTAAAGGCGTCCATCTCAACGTTCTTGGAACTGCTGTATCCCATTACGGCAGTGGTGCTCGACTACTTTGTCAATCACACGAAATACTCTGTGGTACAATGGATTGCAGCATTCGTCATGCTGTTTGCCATCGTCATGCTTAACATCAATAAAAAAATCTTTAACTCTTAACTATTTACTCCTCACTCCTAACTCCTCACTATTATGAATACTTTTTCTGCCGCCGTCGTGGGTTACGGCAATGTCGGTCGCTTCGCCTTGGAAGCCTTGGAAGCGGCCCCTGACTTTGAAGTCGCTGGTATCGTCCGCCGCCATGGTGCGGAGAACCTGCCTTTGGAACTGACCAATTACCCTGTGGTAAAAGATATCAAGGAACTGGGTAAAGTGGATGTGGCCATCCTGGCCTGTCCGACGCGTTCCTGCCCGGAATATGCCAAACAGATCCTGCCTTTGGGTATTAACACGGTGGATTCATTCGACATCCACACTTCGATAGCGGATTACCGCCGTGAACTGATGCCCATCAACAAGGCGACGAACACGGTCAGTGTGATTGCTGCAGGATGGGACCCGGGTTCGGACTCCATCGTGCGGACGCTGATGCAAAGTTTGGCACCTAAAGGGCTGTCATACACCAACTTCGGTCCTGGTATGTCAATGGGCCACAGCGTCTGCGTGCGCTCCAAGAAAGGGGTGAAAAACGCCTTGTCGGTGACCATCCCGCTGGGGGAAGGTATCCATCGCCGCATGGTGTATGTGGAACTGGAAGATGGTTTTACGTTGGAACAGGTGACAAAGGACATCAAGGCGGATCCTTATTTCGCCAACGACGAGACCCACGTGTTTGCCGTGGATAGTGTGGACGAGGTCCGCGATATGGGCCATGGCGTGAACCTGGTGCGCAAGGGCGTCTCGGGTAAGACCCAGAACCAACGCTTCGAGTTCAACATGTCCATCAACAACCCTGCGCTGACGGGACAAGTGCTGGTCAACGTGGCACGCGCCTCCATGCGCCTCCAGCCGGGATGCTACACCATGGTGGAGATTCCTGTCGTTGACATGCTGCCTGGCGATCGTGACGAATGGATTGGACGACTGGTATGAGACGTTGGCTGTGGTTGCTTCCCCTCGCGATGATACTCGCCTCCTGCACTAAACAGCAGGATCGGGTGGAGGTGTTGTTGTCGCAGATGACACTGGATGAGAAATGCGGACAGCTGACCTGTCCGATAGGCTTCAA
This sequence comes from Bacteroidales bacterium, assembly GCA_017965765.1. Taxonomy (GTDB): domain Bacteria; phylum Bacteroidota; class Bacteroidia; order Bacteroidales; family F082; genus Limimorpha. The sequence continues at coordinate 22,246 of JAGCPJ010000067.1, read as the reverse complement.
CTACTACGGCAAGGACGGTGATTCATTGTGGCTTGCCGACGATTTCATCCGGACGATGGACACCCTGCCTTTGGGTTCTTGCTGGGCAGTGCTACGCGCCGACCCGTGGTCGCGGAAGACCGTCGAGACGGGACTGCATCCCCAAGAGTCCGCAAGGCTGCTGAACATGATGCAGCGTCATGCAGTGGAGCATACCCGCCTCGGTATCCCCTTGCTGTTCTGTGAAGAGACACCCCACGGACACATGGCTGTGGGCACTACTGTGTTTCCTACGGGCATCGGCCAAGCCAGCACTTGGGATCCCGACCTGCTGGAACGGATGGGCGAGGTCATGGGACGCGAGGTGCGTCGCCAAGGTGCCCATGTGGGCTATGGCCCAGTGCTCGACATCGCCCGTGACCCGCGCTGGTCGAGGGTGGAAGAGACCTTCGGAGAAGACCCGTATCTTTCCGGGACACTAGGCGCCGCCGTCGTCAAAGGCATGCAACAGCATGTCATCGCCACCCTGAAACACTTAGCCGCTTACGGCATCCCGCAAGGCGGACATAATGCCGCAACAGCCGATGTGGGACCCAACCGCCTGGAGCATGATTATCTTCCAGCCTTTGAAATGGCGGTGAAAGAAGGTTGTGCCGGATCGGTAATGACGGCCTATAACACCATCGATGGCGTGCCTTGCTCTGCCAATGCCTGGCTGCTCCAAGAGATCCTGCGCGGTCGCTGGGAGTTCAAAGGCGTGGTCTTCGCCGACCTTAACGCCATCAATGCGCTCTATGCTACGCATCATGTGGCCGCCGATCCTGCCGAAGCCGCTGCCCTGGCGCTGAAAGCCGGTGTCGATATCGACCTTGGGGGCTACAACTACGGCGGCTTTCTCAAAGAAGCATTGCACCGTGGACTCGTCACCGAAACGGACATCGACCGCGCAGTGCGCCATGTGTTGCAGTTGAAATACGATCTCGGACTGTTCGATGATCCATACGTGGATGAAACATGCGCCTTGAGCGAGGTGGGTACCAAGGAGCACACGCAGCTGGCCAAGCAAGTGGCCTTAGAGTCGGCAGTGCTGCTGAAAAACAACGGCATCCTTCCTTTCGGCGATGCCGTCAAGAAGGTGGCAGTCATCGGCCCTAATGCGGACAACATGTACAACCAACTGGGCGACTATACCGCTCCTCAGGATCCAGACCGAATCGTGACCATGCTCGAAGGTATCCAAGCCAAGGGTAGGGCAGAGGTGCTCTACGCCAAAGGCTGTGCGGTGCGCGACACACAGGACGCCGATATTGAAGCTGCTGTCAAGGTGGCTCAGAAAGCTGATGCGATCGTGTTGGTAGTGGGTGGTTCCTCAGCACGTGACTTCAAGACGAGTTACGAGGACACGGGCGCTGCCATCGTGGACGAACATGTCTCGGACATGGACTGTGGCGAAGGTTACGACCGTGCCACATTGGGGCTGTTGGGCCGTCAGGAGGAGCTGATGCAGCGTATCTATGCCTTGGGCAAACCTGTGGTGACGGTGTATATCTGTGGGCGACCCATGGAGATGAACAGCGCCAGTGAACAGAGCGACGCCCTGCTGCTTTTGTGGTACCCCGGCATGGAAGGTGGTTCGGCTTTGGCGGATATCCTCTGGGGCGATTACAATCCGTCTGGCAAGCTACCCATCTCGATTCCGCGTTCCGTCGGGCAAATCCCGGTCTATCACTCGCAACCTGTCACGGGCGATTATGTAGAGGAATCGTCCAAGCCATTGTATCCTTTCGGTTATGGATTAAGCTATGCCCGGTTTGCGTATGGCGAACTGGAAACCAACGGTGACGAAGTCGCTGTCACGGTGACCAATATTGGCGCTGTTGCAGGAGAGGAGGTAGTGCAGCTTTATGCTCAAGAGCACACCCCTGGATTGGCGCTTTCGTCGGAGCAGTTGGTGGCGTTCCAACGTGTTCGTCTCAAGGCCGGTGAGACAAGAAAAGTCTCCTTTTCAATCAAGAAGGCTGAGCTGAATCGGTTCTATATTGCTCATCGAGATTGAAGCCTTCCGGGTGTTTCGCCTTGATGTCTTTATAGTAATCCCAAATCTCCGCCAAGTCCTTTTCGTAATCTCCGGTGGGATAGAAGATGCGTTCGATTCCGCAATACCTTCTTTTGTAGTCGATGAAACCTAGAATGATCGGAACGTTGGCTCCTTGAGCGATGACGTAAAACCCTTTTTTCCAGTGGTTTACAGCTTTTCTTGTGCCTTCAGGGCAGATGATGAGGTGGGTGTCTTTGTTGTTGTTGAACATGTCAATCATCTGATCTACCAGGTGATTCTGATGTCCACGGTTGACGGGGATGCCACCTGCTTTCTTCAAGATCCAACCGAGGACAGGTTTGAAGAACTCTTTTTTGATCATCACCTTGAACTTGATCCCGTAGTACCAATAGAATGCCAGGCCTACGAAGAAGTCCTCGATGGCGGTATGGGGAGCCACGATGCAGACGGCGTTACCTAAATCGGAAGGGGCTTCGTTGACGATCTTCCAACCGCCAAGGCGAAGCCCCATTTTGCCTATGAATTTTTTAATACTCATACTTTAATTCCGCATTCCGCATTACCAAATCGCCGCTCTTTCCTCAGGTGCGATGTACATCTTGTTTTCAGGCAGGATTTCGAAGGCTTCGTAGAAGTGCGGCATGGAGCCGAGGGTACGGTTGACGCGGGCTTCCGCAGGTGAGTGTACGTCTTCTTTGATGCGGCGTTCCAAAGCCTTGTCGCGGATGTTGTTACGCCAGATGGTGCCGTAGCTGATGAAGAAACGCTGGGCAGGGGTGAAGCCGTCGATACTCTTGTTGGCCTTGGCCTCTTCGGTCTTCTGGTAGGCATCCCATGCGATGTTGAGTCCGCCGAGGTCGGCGATGTTTTCACCCAAGGTGAGCTCGCCGTTAATGTGATGGCCTCTCAACTCGAACTCATTGAAGAGTTTAACCAACTGTTGGGTGCGTTCCTTGAAGAGGGCTGCGTCTTCCTCGGTCCACCAGTTGTTGAGGTTGCCCTTTTCATCGTATTTGCAGCCTTGGTCGTCGAAGCCGTGGGTCATTTCATGGCCGATCACCACGCCGATGCCACCGTAGTTGACGGCGTCGTCAGCTTCCTGGTTGAAGAACGGAGGCTGAAGGATGCCAGCGGGGAACACGATCTCGTTCATCTCGGGGCTATAGTAGGCATTGACGGTCTGCGGGGTCATGAACCATTCGTCCTTGTCAACAGGTTTGCCGAGCTTGGCCATCTCACGGTCGGTCTCGAAGCGGATGGCGCTATGGACGTTTTGGAAGTAGGACTCAGGGGTGACGACGTAGTCGGTGTAGTCTTTCCATTTGTTGGGATAGCCGACCTTCACATTGATGCAGCTGAGTTTGTTCAAAGCTTTTTCTTTGGTCTCCTCGCTCATCCAGTCAAGGGCTTTGATGCGTTCGCCCAGGGCGACCTTCAGGTTGGCCACCAAGGCTTCCATGCGCTCTTTGGCGGCGGCAGGGAAGTGTTTCTCCACGTAAATCTGTCCGATGGCCTCGCCGAGACAGCCGCTGGTGGCATTCAAGATACGGCGCCAACGGGGTTGTTGCACTTCCTGGCCGTAGAGGTAGTTGCTGTAGAAGTTGAAGTCCTCTTCCACGAAATCGTCGCTGAGCATAGAGGCGCTTCCAGAGATGATATTCCATTTCAGGTAGTCCTTGATGGTGCTGAGGTCGGTGTTGAGGATGATACCATTGAGGGCGCTGATGAAGTCGGGCATGCCCACGTTGAGGTCACTGAAGAGTTCTTTGACGCCGGCATTGATGAAGTACTCGTCCCATTTGAAGTTGGGGGTGGATTTCTGCAAGTCAACCAAACTGCGCATGTTGTAGGTGCGGTCGGGGTCTCGGCGTTCCACACGACTCAAGGAGTTGTTGGCGAGGGCAGTCTCGAGGGCGAGGATGCCCTTGGCTTTGGCGTTGGCCTCGTCGGCATTTACGCCGACGAGCTGGAACATCTTGGATACGTGTTCGACATATTTGTCACGCATCTCCTGCGACTCCTCGGTGAGGTAATCGTCGCGGTCGGGGAGGCTCAGTCCACCTTGATACAGGTGCATGATGACCATCTCGGCATTTTTCGGGTCGGTTGAAGGACCGGCGTTGAAGAAGCCGCCAAACCCGTTGTAGTGGAGCTTGCCCAGCAACTCGCCAAGTTGGGCTTTGTCGGTCAAGCCATCGACCATCTCAAAGTAGGGAAGGAGTTCGCTGTAACCGCGCTCGTTGATGGCAATGGTATCCATGCCTGCATTGTAAAAGTCGCGAATCTTTTGTGCCACACTGCCATCCACGGCGCTAGTGTCGGCCGACACCTCCTTGATGATGTCCTGGATGAGCAACTCGTTTTGTTGGTCAATCTCCGTGAAAGCGCCGTAGGTCGTATATTCCTCTGGTATCGGATTGTTTTTCAACCAATTGTTGTTGCAATAACGGAAGAAATCCTCCGCCGGATTGATGGATGTATCCATGTTGTCCGTGTTAATGGCGGGTACGATTTCTTTTGCAGATTGTTCGATGGGTTTCTCGTTCGGCGTACAGCCGGCAATCATTGTTCCTGCTACCATCATAGCGATAAAGATTTTGTTTTTCATTTTATATGTTTTGAATTGTAATTCCGCATTCTTACAAGTCTCCCTCCAGCTTCAGCGCTGCCTGCAGTTTCCTCAGTTCTGGATGTGCTTCGGCCAGTTTCTCAAACTTCTCTTTGTCGGTGTAAGCTTCTATCTCCGCAGGTTTCTCTGCAATTTCAGGAATCAGGGTGTAGATGTTGTTGTGTAAAGTGTTTTTCAGGTGACTCTTCAAGGCGCTCATGCCTTCAGTGTCGCTCTCAAACAACTTGTTATCGACTTGGAAGTGGATCTCGTTTGCCGCCTTGAGTTGGGGCTTGTACTTTCCCAATCCTGCAGCGAAGTTCGGTGAGATCTTCTTGTGTTTGTTGACGAACTCATTCCAGGAGGATTCCAGCTGTTCCTGGGTGAAAGGGGAGTCCCAAGTGGGTTCCACCGCATCTTCCTTGACGGCTTGTTCCAGACTCTGTGTGATGGAGATGGTACTCGTTCCCCCTCTAGTTCGTTGCCTCGGAACGGTAGCTTCGTTTTCCGTTCTCCGTTCTCCGTTTTCCGTTTTCCGTTCTCCGTTTTCCGTTTTCCGTTCTCCGTTTTCCGTTTTTTGGGGCGGATTACCTCCGCCCAACGTAGGGTTTGCCGTCGGCGTATTTGGATTAGGATTCCGAATTCCGAATTCCGCATTCATCATCTTAAGTAGGTTCACCTCCAGGTGAAGTCGCTTGTTGCTGGAATTGCGATAGTCGATGTCGCAGCGGTCGTTGATGTCGATGGCGCGAATCAGGAAGGGCAGGGGACAACGGGCAGATTGGTCGATATAGCGTTGGCGGAGCTGCTGGCTGACTTCCAGAAGTTGTGTGGTGGCGGCGTCTTTGCTCACCAGCAGGCTCCTCAGATGGTTGCCCAGGCCGGTGATAAAGTGCTGTGGCTCAAAGCCTTTGTTGATGATGTCGTTGAGTACCAAGAGGATGTCGCTCGTTTGGCCTTGCAGCAGGTCGTCCACAATCCTGAAATAATAGTCGTAGTCCAGCACGTTGAGGTTCTCGATCACGGACTTGTAGGTGATGTTCTTTCCAGAGAAGCTGACCATCTGGTCGAAGATCGACAAGGCGTCGCGAAGCGCACCGTCGGCTTTTTGGGCGATGATGTTCAAGGCTTCGGGTTCGGCTTGGATCCCTTCTTGAGAGGCTACGTACGCCAGGTGTTTTTCGATGTCGTCAATTGTAATGCGCTTGAAATCAAATATTTGACACCGAGAAAGGATGGTCGGAATGATCTTGTGCTTTTCCGTGGTGGCCAAGATAAACTTGGCATACGCCGGCGGCTCTTCCAAGGTCTTCAGGAAGGCGTTGAAGGCAGCGGTGCTGAGCATGTGGACCTCGTCGATGATATAGACTTTGTACTGTCCGATCTGCGGAGGGATGCGCACCTGCTCCACCAAGTTTCGGATGTCATCCACCGAGTTGTTGGATGCCGCGTCAAGTTCGTAGATGTTGAACGAGGCGTTGTTGTTGAACGCCTTGCACGATTCGCACTCGTTGCAGGCCTCCATGTTTTCTGTGGGATGCAGGCAGTTGATGGTCTTCGCCATGATACGGGCACAGGTGGTCTTGCCTACGCCTCTGGGACCGCAAAACAGGAACGCCTGGGCAAGCGTGTTGTTGCGGATGGCATTCTTCAATGTCGTTGTGATGGACTGCTGCCCGACTACGGTGTCGAAGGTCGCAGGCCTGTATTTCCTTGCTGATACGATGAAATTCTCCATGAGAGATGACTCGAAAATAATCTACAAAGATAGACATTTTTTCGGGCAACTTGAACAACGTTCGTTTTTTTTATGTAAGTTTGCTCAAGAATTGCAACGTTATGCTGGTTTTCGTCCCCAAAATCACCAACCGCCTCCATTATACCTTCGACTTCGTGTTCAACACCGTCCTGGGCGTGGATTTCCAGCTGACCACCAACAAGGATGCGTTTCGGGACTATGAGGGCGACAAGATGAGCTATGGGCAGAATCCTCTCTGGGAAGAGCCTTTCCAGAAAGCTACAGCGTTGCTCTTTGAACATGACATCTATAACCAGGAATTGAAACCCATCGATTTTATGGGTGTCAAAGGCTTTTTCCCCGTATATAGCCAACGTTCCTTGTTCCCATTCGATCTGTTTGCGGCTTCTTTCTACCTGATTACCAGGTATGAAGAGTATCTTCCGCAGATTAGGGACCAGCATGGTCGCTTCGCCCCGGAATACTCCTGCCTCTATCAAATGGGCATGCTCGCGAAACCCATCGTCGATCTCTGGGTGCTGGAATTGGCCAAACGTCTGCACCTTGAGGACAAGATCGCTCCACGCAAATATGTGTTCCAGCCGACCTACGACGTTGATGCGGCCTGGGCTTACCTGCACAAAGGCTTCTTCCGTACGACAGGTGCCTATGCCAGGGACATCTTGGCGGGCGACTGGCAGGAGGTGAAAAAACGTAACCGCGTGCTTTTCAAGCATGAACGGGATCCTTTCGACAGCTTCGATTTCCAATTCCAACTGCAACAGGAGTTCCATCTCAAGCCGATCTACTTCATCCATTGCGGAGACTACGATACCAACGATAAAAGCATCTCGTACAGAAACAAGGCGTTCAAGGCGCTGATCAAGCATATCGGGGACTATGCCGACGTGGGCATCCATCCGTCTTACTCCTCCTATCTCGATCCCGTAAGACTCCAAACCGAGGTGGAACGCCTGTCGTCCGTGCTGAACCGCGAAGTCACCAAAAGCCGACAACATTTCCTGCGGATGACCATGCCCCGCACATACCAAAGACTGATCGAACTCGACATCACTGACGACTACACCATGGGCTATGCCTCACAAGTCGGGTTCCGTGCCGGTACCGCCACCGCCTACCGCTTCTATGACCTGGAAAGCGATAGCGCCACTTCCTTGAAAATCCATCCATTTGCCGTGATGGATGGTACTTTGAAAGATTACTTAAATCTCGGAATAACAGATTCGTATGATAAGATACTTCAATTAGTGGATGAAGTAAGGAAAGTGCAAGGGACTTTCATTTATCTGACCCATAACGAGACCCTTGGAGGCGACAAACGATGGGTGGGCTGGCCGGAGATGTACCGCAAAATGCTGGAGAATTGCCGATGATCAACTACTTGAAACACGACCAAATCGATCAACAACGCTGGGATGACTGCATTGCCCATGCTCCCAATGGCTTGGTTTATGCCTGGTCATGGTACCTCGAGATCGTGCATCCTAGATGGGAAGCATTGGTTGAAATAGTTGATGATAAGTATTTGAGTGTTATGCCATTGACATGTAATCGCAAATACGGAATCAACTACCTTTTCCAGCCTTTCTTTGTACAACAGCTGGGCGTTTTTTCCCGACAACCTGTCACACAGGAGACCACCCTCCGTTTCCTAAAAGCAATACCCAGAAAATTCCGCCTTGTCGAAATCCGGCTGAACGAAGGAAACCCACTTCCAGAAGGTCAAAAACGAGTGGATTATCATCGCAACCATTTGTTGGATTTGAATCATGATTATGATACATTACTATCTAATTATCATGATAATAATAAGCGTAATCTAAAGAAATCCTTAAATAACAATCTCCGACTCGTGAAGCAGGTGCCTGTCGAAACGATCATTGCCCTTTTCCGTGAAAACCGGGGAGCGTCAGTTACCCATTGGGGTGATCCCGAATATGAACGTTTGGAACGCCTGACTGCCAAGGCAATGTCTTCAAGTAATGCTTTCGTCTATGGTGTTGAATCCTCAGATAAACAAGATGTTATTTGTGGAGCATTGTTTATGGTCAGTCACAATAGGATCACCTTCCTTTTCTCGGGTAACAATGCCCTGGGGAAAGATCAACATGCTATGGTCTTCTTGCTCGACCAAGTGATTCGCGAATTCGCTGGTCAACCTTTGGTTTTGGATTTTGAAGGTTCCGACGATGAAAACCTTGCCCGTTTTTACCATGGTTTCGGTAGCCATCGGGTTTTCTATCCGGGTTATACTTTTCGCTTTTTTTGATTGACAAGTTCAAAAATAGTTGTATTTTTGTGTCAAACTCTGGCATTATGATAGAAATACACAACCTTGAACTGCATGACAGCCTTTTTAATGAGGTGATGTCTGAGATCCGTGACGCCGAAATCCAATTGGACCGTATGCGTTTCCGCCGCAACCTGGAACGCATTGGCGAAATCATGGCCTATGAGATCAGCAAAACCATGGAATACGATACCCGTGAAGTGGTTACCCCACTGGGCGTCAAGGAAGTACGTGTCCTTAAGGAGCAGCCCGTACTGGCGACGATCTTGCGTGCTGGACTGCCATTCCACAACGGGATGCTCAACATGTTCGACAAAGCGGACAACGCCTTCATCGCCGCCTATCGTAAATATGACAAGGATGACGATTCGGAGATCCGCGTTGAATACTTCTCCTCCCCGGATCTTGACGACCGTGTGCTGATCGTCTGTGACCCCTTGCTGGCTACCGGCGAGTCCCTGAAAAAGACAATCGACGGACTCTTGGGGGGCGAGATGGAACCCAAACATATCCATATCGCCGTCGCTGTGGCTTCCGCTGACGGCCTGGAACACCTGAAACGCAGCATGTCCCGTATGCCCGTCACCATCTGGGTGGGATCCATCGATGATGAGCTGACTGCCAGAGCCTACGTGGTGCCAGGACTTGGTGATGCAGGTGATTTGGCATTTGGTGCAAAACATTCTTGATTTTCAATCATTTAGATTTACACTGCACACATGAGTCGGGACGGCTTTGGTTCAAAGATTGGTATTATTGCCGCTGCGGCAGGGTCGGCCGTGGGGTTGGGTAACATCTACCGTTTTCCCTGTGAGTTGGGCAACAACGGCGGTGGAGCTTTCCTCCTGGTGTATCTGCTGATTGTCCTCTGCCTGGGCGTCCCTGTCATGCTCAGCGAGTTCGTCATTGGTCGAAAGACTCAGAAAAACCCCATCGGTGCCTTCAAGATGCTGAGACCCAAATCCGCCTGGCCCTTGGTGGGCTATATGGGGGTGGTCTGCGCCTTGGTCATCATGGCGTTTTACTCCACAGTCGCCGGATGGACCCTTGAGTATGTCGTGAAAGCCGTAGGTAACCAATTCCAAGGCAAGGAGTTAAGTGTCATAGAACAGGAGTTTGCGGATTTCCATAACTTGGGTTGGAAGAATGTGCTTTGGCAGGTTGTCTTCATCTTTATGACGGGATTCGTGGTGTTCAAGGGCGTGGCCAACGGCATCGAGAAGTACTCCAAGATCTTGATGCCCTTGCTAGTGCTCATTCTCATCGTGCTCGCCATACGTTCCGTCACCTTGCCTGGTGCCGGTGAAGGTCTGGCCTTCCTCTTTAAGCCTGACTTCACCAAAATCACTGGTTCCGTGCTGATTAGCGCCTTGGGACAGGCGTTTTTCTCGCTCAGCATGGGCATGGGCGTGCTGATCACCTACGGTTCTTATATCAAGAAGACGGATAACATGACCACTACCGCGCTGTCGGTCACCATGTCGGATACCTTGGTGGCAGTGCTTGCCGGTATCGTGATCTTTCCTGCCGCTTTCTCGTTCGGTGTCCGTCCCGAGGCGGGTATGGGATTGGTGTTCAGTACGATACCGATGATCTTTAACCAGATGGCCGGAGGTTATTTCTTCTGTATCATCTTCTTCGTGCTCTTGGCTGTGGCGGCCTTGACTTCCACGATCTCTCTCCTGGAAGTCATCGTAGCGTATCTGGTGGAAGAAGTCCATGTCACCCGTCGCTGGGCTACGGTCATCGCTTCGGTGGCCTGTATCCTGGTGGGCGTATTCGCCTCACTGAGCCTCAAGGACACCAGCGTCCTCCGTGTCGGAGGCAAGTCCTTCTTCGATTTCTTGGACTTCCTGTCCGCCAACATCTTCCTGCCTGTCGGCGCCCTCTTGATTGTCATCTTCGTGGGCTGGGTTATGGGCAAGTCGAAGTTCTTCGATGAAATCACCAATGAAGGCCAGCTGAAACTCTCCATCAAGACCTTGATCTTCTTCATTATCAAGTTTGTGGCTCCAATCGCCATTGCTGTCATTTTCATTACAGGGCTGATATAAATTCGGAATTAGGAATTAGGAATTAGGAATTAATATGACACGTATTTTTCCAGCCTCGGATTCACCGTCCCCACTAGCCCCTCCAGTTCCTTCCAACCTTTGATCCACCCTTTGCGTTCGCGGTGGTTGACGATGGCCTTCACCTGTTCATACTCCAGGTAAGGGTGCCGTAACAACGCCTTGAATTCGTCCTGATTGACGTTAATCTTTCGTATCTCTTTGCTTTCCAATGTGATATATGGCTTGATGACTTCAAATCTCGCGGAATCCATGCCTCTGATCTCAAAGAGCTGTTCCAGACTGACAAAGCCACCAAGCCGTTCCCGATAGCGATGGATCCTGCTCCCCATCACCTCGGCAATCTGGGGCAAGGCAGTCAAAGCCACCGAATCTGCCGTGTTGATGTCCAAAATGGGGATGGCCTTCTTTTCTGGTGTCGGCATAAAAGGTTTGCTATCAGACGGTTTCTTTTCGGTGGTCTTTTCAGGGGTCTTGTAAGATGCCTTTTTGTCCTTGGCTTTCTTATAGATTGTGTTGCTTTCTTGCGTTTCAGATGGGTGCAGGGTTGCTTTTGTCGCCTTTTTCGCAGCTTCCTCCTGTATCGCAATCAACGAATCCAAGTTGTGAAATGCACGCCTTTCTTCTTTGGTGAGCTTGATCGCTGGTCGAAAGATGCTGAATCCCAGTAGTATGGTGATGATTGACAATAGGGTGATGACGGCGATGCGCTCGTTTTTGCTGAGCAAGATGAATCCTTTGTTAAACTTTTGTTTCTTATTCATAGTTATTGATTTAAAACTTGCAAATATATATTAATTAATTTACATAACACATTTCATGAAAAAATGATATTTTTGCAGACGCTTTTTGAGGCAATGAAAAAGACCTTGTTATTCTTGATCGGATGTTTGTTGGCGCTGATGCCTGTCAGGGCGGCTTCGTTGTTGATTCCCATGGACAACACCCAGACCAATCACCTGAAGGCCTACGGGGTGGCCTATTTCGTGCTGCAACGTGAGGTGGAGGTCAGCTGGCTTCTGAATTACAAAGGCGGAAGCTACCTGTTCCCGTATCACGAGATGTTTGAACGAGAATGCAAGATGCGCAATGTGTCGTATCAGGTCATCGCTGACGCTCAGGCGGAAGCCATCCTTGCCCAGATCGCCGATCCTGGGGTGAACATGGATGAGATGAAGCTTCAGAAAGCGCCCCGAGTGGCTGTCTATGCGCCGAAAAACAACCTGCCTTGGGACGATGCGGTCACTTTGGTGCTTACCTACGCGGAGATCCCTTACGATGTGTTGTACGATGATGAGGTGCTGCAAGGCATGCTCCCGTCTTACGACTGGCTGCACCTGCATCACGAGGACTTTACGGGGCAGTATGGCAAGTTTTGGGCACGCTACCGCAATTACCCTTGGTATCAGGAGGACGTGAAGGTCCAGGAAGCCACTGCCGCCCGTTGGGGCTTCAACAAGGTCTCCCAGCTGAAACTGGCTGTGGCCAAGAAGATCCGTGAGTTTGTCGCCGGCGGTGGCTATATGTTCGCCATGTGCTCCGCACCGGATAGCTTCGACATCGCCTTGGCCGCCGATGGACTTGATATCTGCGATTACATGTTCGACGGCGACCCCATCCATGCGGGCGACCCCCAACGGTTGGATTATGACAACTGCTTCGCATTCAGCGATTTCACCGTTTCCATCAATCCTCAGGAATACGAGGTGTCCAACATCGACATCCCCAACGAAAGGGCGAGGACCGTCAACGAGAACAACGACTTTTTCCTGTTGTTCGATTTCTCCGCCAAATGGGATCCAGTGCCCACCATGCTGACCCAGTGCCACGAAAGGCTGATCAAAGGTTTCATGGGACAAACCACCGCGTTCCGTAAAGCGTACGTCAAACCGAGTGTCATCGTGCTGGGCGACAATGCCGCCCTGGAGGAGGACCGTTACATCCACGGCAACTTCGGCAATGGTTTCTGGACGTTTCTGGGAGGCCACGACCCTGAAGACTATCGCCACCTTGTCGGTGATCCTCCCACCGAACTCGACATGTACCCGAACTCCCCGGGTTATCGCTTGATCCTGAACAACATCCTTTTCCCTGCAGCCAAAAAGAAAGAACAGAAAACTTGAGTTTTCCTGTTAATAACCTTGTTCGTATTTTTCTGGGAACATCAGGCGTAGTTCCTTGAAAAATAGTATCTTTGCTCTTTTAAAGCATACTATTATGAAAAGGTTGTTTTTTGTCTTGATGTGCCTGTCGCTCTCTATCGGTGCGATGTATGCCCATCCTGTGGATCAGGCTCGCGCCAAGCAGTATGGCGAGTCGTTCGTGCGTACTGCCTTGGGTCGTTCCTCTGCCGCCCTGGAACTCGTCTATACGGAATATGCGGCATCGGGCCAAGCTTGTCTTTATGTCTTCAATTATGACCACGGCTATGTGATCATCGCTGCCGATGATGCGGCGCAGCCGGTGTTGGCTTATTCCGAGGATTCCTGCTTCCCCGTGGATAACATCCCAGAGGGATTGCAATACTATCTGGGCCATTATGCCAGTCAGATCAGCTTCGCCGCGGAACACCGCCTGGAGGCTGAAGCGCATATTGCAGCGCAGTGGAGGGACCTCTCCTGGTTCTCGAAAGAGCGTTCCCAGCAAGGCGTGCCGGCCTTGATCGATTTGTTGTGGGATCAGAACTATCCATACAACTACTATTGCCCGGGCAGTGGTTACAATCACGCCTACGCGGGTTGCTTGGCTGATGCCATGGCTATGGTGATGAAGTTCTGGAATTGGCCCGACCATGGTGAAGGTAGCCATTCCTACACTCCTGAAAGCTTTCCTGGACAGCCTCAATCGGCCGATTTCGAGAATACTTACTATGACTGGGATAACATGCCCGTCCAACTGGGCTATGGGTCGCCCATGAATCAGATCCAGGCCGTGGCGCTGTTGATGTGGCATTGCGGCATCGCTGTTGACATGGACTATGCCTACAGTGGCAGCGGTTCCCATATTGAATATGTCCCTAGGGTGATCTCCGATTATTTCCGCTACACCAGCCAAGCCAAGGTGATGAATCGCGAGAACTATACCAGAACACAATGGGAGGATCTGTTGATGGAAATGTTTGACCAAGGTTTTCCCTGTGTCTATGCAGGCGTGGATGCCTCCATGGGTGGACATGCTTTCGTATGCGATGGCTACAATAACAACCGTTACTTCCATTTCAACTGGGGATGGAGCGGTAGCGGTAACAACTTTTACGCTATCGACGCGCTGAACCCTCCTGGGTATCAGTTCAACCAGTCGCAACGTGTGGTCACTGACTTCGTCCCGAAGCATCTCTTCGATGCAATGGCACCAGAAGTGGAAGACTTTGCAATCACGGTGGAAAACGCCAATTCCAAGTCGGCTGTCATCAGCTGGACCAACCCCACGGAATCCGTCACGGGTCAACCGCTTGAGACACTTGAAAAGGTGGTGCTGCTGCGTGACGGAACGGAGATCTTCTCGGCAAACAATGTCAACCCTGGCGAGGCGATGAGCTTCACCGATGTGGTCCCTGATTTCGACAGCTATGAATATGTGCTGTATTATGTCACCAATGGCATCAAGGGGCGTCTCCATCATTTCCGCTACCAGTTCGGTCCTACTTGTACCTGGAAGATCATCACCCAGACGACCAACTTCCAAGGCTGGAATGGCGGCAAGCTACAGCTGCTGAACGAATACGACCATGTGTTTGCCGAGGTCACCATGACCAACTCGGCACCTGCCAGCCAGCCCCTCAGCGTTCCAGTAGGTCAGTTCAAGCTGAGATGGGTGCAACCGCTCTATGTGATCCAATCCATGTCGTTCAACCTGAAAGACGATTCCAACCAGTCGGTTTATAACTTCACGGGTAGTTCTACGCAACTCGCTGAAGGCGTGTTATTCACTGGTGAAAATGACTGTGACGGATGTCTGCCTCCGACCAATCTCACGGGGACTTATCAGTGGGGAGATGCCGGTTTTGGCGCCTTGCTGTCGTGGACCTATGGTGAAGACCCCCAGTCTTTCAAGGTATATAGAAGCAGCAACGGCGTTGATTATGAGGAGATTGCAACGGTTGATAAGGCGGAGCGCCAGTATTTTGACGTCCAAGCCGCTGGAAACTATTACTATAAGGTGACCGCCTATCGTTCCTATTGCGAGTCGCTCCCTGCCTGGACTGCCGGTGAGCTAGCCGATTATGTGCAGGTGCAGATTACCGCAGTAGGAGAGGAGGCAACCGATATCAGGCTGTATCCCAATCCGGTCAAGGATCGCCTTTCCATCACGGGTGATGGGATCAATGAGGTAGTCGTCCGTTCCATCTTGGGGCAGACAATGTATGAATTCCATGGCTGCACTGAGGTTTTGGAGGTTCCCATGAGGTCGCTGGCGCCCGGCGTATATGTCGTTTCGGTCCGCACCGATAGCGGCAATCGCATACTTCGTGTGTTGAAACAATAGCAATTTGGTCTGTTTTTTGTGGCGGATTACAATTTATTTTGTATCTTTGTCAGATTTTTGATGCAAAAAAATAGTTGAACTAAAACTTTACAATAATGAAAAAGTACTTACTGACTTTGATGGCTTTGATCCTGGGCGTTGGTGTGATGCACGCCAACCCGGTGGATGCCCACAAGGCCAAGCTAGTGGGGCAGCAGTATGCCCAAACTAAGTTCGAAAGCAGAGCCGACCTTGAATTGGCCCACACAGCCACTTTCGAGAAGGGCGATGCTTGCTTCTATGTTTTTAACGTTGGCACCGAGGGATTCGTCATCGTTTCCACTGACGACTTCTATCGCCCAATCATCGGCCATTCCCACTATGGCCCATTTGATGCCAATACTGTCAATCCCAACCTGAACTACATGCTGAATGCTTTGATCTCTTACCGTTCGAAGCATCATGTGGGTGAGGCTACGCCTATCATCGCCTCCGAATGGAAGACGGTGATGGAGAATGGTACCCTCTATTCCCGCAACGGCGGTCGCAGCGTCGGCCCGCTCTGCACCACCAGATGGAACCAATCCTATCCTTACAACTACTACTGCCCTCCGTTTGCCGGTCTTTCGGGCGACAGGTTCTATGCAGGTTGCGTGGCTACCGCCATGTCACAGGTGATGAAATTCTGGAATCACCCGCTCCAGGGTACAGGTTCACACTCCTACCAGCCCCAGGGTCACCCCATTACGCCCAACCACCCGGTGAATGTCCCTGCACCTCCCGTCCAGACTGCCAACTTCGGTGCGACCACCTACGACTGGGCCAACATGCCGAATTCCATCTCCGCTTCTTCTCCTCAAGTCGAAATCGAGGCTGTGGCTCTGTTGATGTACCACTGCGCTGTGGCTGTTGACATGGACTGGGACTACGACGGTTCAGGATCCAACTCCCAAATCGTTCCTGGTGCCATCAACAACTATTTCTCCTATAGCAACCAGGCAGTCTATTACAGACGCGCCCAGTTTAGCAACCAGGTTTGGGAAGAAAAACTGAGGGAATCCTTCGACATGGGATGGCCGCTCTACTATTCCGGCTACAGCTCGGAAGGCGGACATGCTTTCGTGTGCGACGGTTACGACGATGACGGCCTCTTCAACTACAACTGGGGTTGGGGCGGCAGCGGCGACGGTCCATTCGATTTCACGGAGATCGACTATAACCAAAACGACGGCGCCATCTTCAACTTCGTCCCCACCGAAGTTTACAACAACACCGCTCAAGCTCCGACCAACCTGACCGTCACTCCTGGCGACAACAACGCCTTGAGCGCCACGTTGACTTGGACCAATCCTACCAAATATCTGAACAACAGCAACCTTTCCAGCATCGACCAAATCATCATCAGACGTGGTGATGAAATCGCTGCCGTCATCGACAATCCTACTCCTGGTGCCCAGATGACCTATCAGGATAACGAGGTTCCTCGTTTCGACCTGTTCAGATATCAGGTTTACGCTGTCGTCAATGGCAACCACGGAAAGGTTGTCAACTCCGACATCATCAACTTCGGCCCGATGTGCAACTGGACTGTGGTGATGAACTCCTCGAACTTCCAGGGATGGCGCGGCGGTTACATGACCATCTACAACGGTGCTGGCACCAAGGTTAGAACCTGCACTACCACGAACTCCAGCCCGTCAAGCATCCTTGCTTCGGTGCCGATCGGCCGCGTCTCATTCGGATGGACTCCTCCAACAGACGCTACTGAGTTCGATATCAGCATCATCCTCAAAGACTCCAACAACAACAAGGTGTTCGACACCCTCGTGAGCTCTACCGTGTTGGAAGAAGGCATCTTCTTCACTACCAACAACGGTTGTGGTAACCCCTTGGGTACGGCAGTGCCTACCAACCTCGTCGCCAACATGGCTGCTGATGGCACCATCGCCGTTTCATGGGATGGCGTGAGCGAGGACGGCTATGGCTATAACGTCTATAGAAACGACCTCCTTTATCGTACCATTCCTGATGCCACCTCTTTCGTTGACCATAACGTCGCCCAAGGCGGTTATTGCTACTATGCCAAGTTCCTCAGCTTTGGTGGTGAGACGGAAGGTGCTTCCAACGAGTCCTGCGCCAATGCGGGCGAAGGCTGTGACCCGGCGACCAACCTCGACTACGAAACTACTGGATCTCAACATAAGATCAAGCTGAAATGGGATAAGCCGGATACTCCTGGCCTGACAGGCTTCTATGTCTATCGTAAGTTCGAAAATGGTGACTATAAGAGAATCAAGGCCTTAGGTGCTTCTTCCACAAGCTATACCGACAACTCCCTTACGGAAGTGGGTACCTATTCCTATAAGGTGTATGCCTACTATAAGGATATTGAATGCTATTCCGCTCCTGCTGCCTGGATCTATGACAACAACCAGTTCGCTCTTGTGGTCTATTGGTCGCCCACCAGCGTCGATGAGAATGCCTTCGGTGTCAACCTCTACCCGAACCCCACCAAGGATAGCTTCACGGTGGAGGCAGAAGACCTGCAACATGTGACGGTGTTCAATACCCTCGGCCAAGTGATCTACAATGCCGCCTGCGAAGGCAACAGCACTGTCATCGAACTCCAGAATGCCGGCTCTGGCATGTATATGGTGAAGATCACCACCGCTTCAGGTGAAACCATCCAGAAGCTTTCGGTGATTAGATAAGAAGTCAGAAGACAGAAGTCGGAAGACAGAATGCGGAACCCGGTTCATCCGAGTTCCGCATTTTTTATAGTTTTCCGTTTTACCTCCCATTCGGTCGGTGAGCCCTTCGGGGTTCCGTTTTCCGTTCTCCGTTTCCTCACTTCCTCTCCCAAACCTCAAACCGGTAGGAGTAGTCCACCTGCGGGTCGTCGTCGATGACCTCCAGGTCGATGAGATCCCAGTTCTCGAAATTCACGAATGGGAAATAGGTGTCGGCTTCAAATTCCTTGTCGATGCGGGTGAGATAGAGTCGGTCGGCCTTGGGAAGGAACTGCTCATAGATGCTGCCGCCGCCCATGATGAAGACCTCTTCCTCATCCTGAACCATCTGAAGGGCTTCAGGAATGGATGTGGCCAGTTCGAAATTCTCCGGTGCCTGGTCCAAACGGTCGGAGATGATGATGTTGCGCCGGTTGGGCAACGCTTTCTGTCCCGGCAGCGAGAGCCAGGTGTTGTGCCCCATGATGACACAATGGCCTAGAGTCACCTTCTTGAAGTGCTTTAAATCGTTGCTATTGTGCCAGATGAGCTGGTTGTTGATGCCGATGGCGCGGTTCTTGGCCATCGCTACGATGATGGATAGTGTCATGGTTGTACGTCATTGCAGGAGGAACGACGAAGCAATCCACCTTAAACAGAGACTTCGCCTTTGATGGGTGGATAGGGATCGTAATTCTCCAAATGGAAATCTTCGTATTTAAATTCAAATATATCTTTCACTTCAGGATTGATCCTCATGGTCGGCAAGGGCCGTGGAGTCCGCTCCAGTTGGGTCTTTACCTGTTCAATGAGGTTGTTGTAGATGTGTACGTCGCCGAAGGTGTGGACGAACTCGCCGGGTTGAAGGCCGCACACTTGGGCCATCATCATGGTCAGCAAGGCGTAGGAGGCGATGTTGAACGGCACCCCTAGGAACACGTCGGCACTGCGTTGGTAGAGCTGGCATGAGAGTCTCCCTTCGGCCACATAGAACTGGAAGAAGGCGTGGCAGGGAGGGAGTGCCGCCTTGCCTGCCGCTACGTTGGCAGCGAAGTCCTTCTCATGCTCGTCGGGGAGTACGGAAGGGTTCCAGGCCGTGACGATATGCCTTCTGCTGTTGGGGTTGGTCTTGATGCTCTCCACCACCTGCTGGATCTGGTCGATGCCTTCGTTGTTCCAATTACGCCATTGGGCACCATAAACGGGTCCCAGGTCGCCGTTGGGGTCGGCCCACTCGTCCCAAATCGTCACCTTGTTGTCGTGCAGATACTTGATGTTGGTGTCGCCACTTAACAACCACAGCAGCTCATGGATGATGGATTTCAGGTGGACCTTCTTGGTGGTCACCAGGGGGAAACCCTCGGAGAGGTCGAAACGCATCTGGTAGCCGAACACGCTGATGGTGCCGGTACCCGTGCGGTCGCCCTTCTGGACGCCGTGGTCGAGGATGTGTTGGAGCAGGTCGAGGTATTGCTTCATGGGAATGCGGAATGCGGAATTAGGAATGCGGAATTAGGCTTGTTCGGGGTGGTGTTTGTATTTGAACAAGAAGGCGAACAGGATGCCGACGACCAGGGCGAAGGCGGCGAAGATGTACCAAGCCGTGGACCAGCCACCCATCACGTTGAAACTGGGATCGGTTGCTGCAGGGTGGAACACGAAACGGTTGACCACTGCCTGGGCGCACAACGAGCCGATGGTGGCACCGAGGCCGTTGGTCATCATCATGAACACGCCTTGGGCGCTGGAACGGATGCTCTCGTCGGTGTTCTGGTCAACGAAAAGCGAACCGCTGATGTTGAAGAAGTCGAATGCCACGCCATAAACGATCATGGAGAGGATCAACAGCACCAAACCGAATCCTGTGGGATTGCCCGCGCCAAGGAAGAAGAAACGCAGGGCCCATGCGATGAAAGCGATGAGCATCACCTTCTTGATGCCGAACTTCTTCAGGAAGAAGGGGATCAGCAGGATGCAAAGCGTCTCGGAGACTTGCGAGATGGAGGAGAGGAACACGTTGTTCTTCACGGCAAAGGCGTTGGCATATTGCGGATCGGCACCGAAAGCGTCAAGGAATGGCGTGGCAAAGCCGTTGGTCACCTGCAGGCACATGCCCAACAGGAACGAGAAGATGAAGAATACGCACATCTTGCCGTCCTTGAACAGCGAGAAGGCGCGTAGGCCGAAGGTATCAACGAAGGACGAACTCTTCACGGCCTTGTTGACCGGGCAGTTCGGCAACGTGAAAGCGTAGAAGCCGAGGATGATGCCCCAAGCGGCTGAGATGAACAACTGCATGTAGTTGTCTTTGAAGCCTGTGAAATTGACAATCCACATGGAGAGGATGAAGCCGATGGTACCGAACACACGGATAGGAGGGAAGGCCTTCACCGTATCCAGTCCAGCTTGTGTTAAGGCGTTGTATGACACGGAGTTACCCAGAGCAATGGTCGGCATGAAGAAAGCCACGCTCACGGCATACCATGGGAAGATCTGTCCAAAGGTGACGTCGTTGCCGTATTTGTAGCCCATATAGCCTGCCAGCGCCATGAAGATGGCCGCCAGGAAATGGCAGATGCCAAGCATCTTCTGCGCAGGCACCCAACGGTCGGCGATGATGCCGATGAGGGTGGGCATGAACAACGAGACGATGCCTTGGATGGCGAAAAACTTTCCGATGTGGGCACCCATGCCGATACGGCCGAGATAGATGCCAAGTGAACAAAGATAAGCTCCCCAAACGGCAAAGATCAGGAAGTTCATCACAATGAGTCGAAACTTGATGGCTTTCATATTTTTAGAATTTAGAAGACAGAAGTAAGAAGTAAGAATTACATTTTACTATTGATTAAATCGCGGAGTTCGGCGGCCTTTTCGTAGTTTTCCTCTTCGATGGCTAACTGAAGAAGTTTCTGTAGTTGCTCTACGCTGAGACTTTCGAGCGTATCAATGCTCTCGACAGGTTCTTCGACGGTTTCTTGTCCTTGCGAAGGGTCCATATCCTTGACATCTTCCATTTCGATGCCGGCTTCGTTCATCACATTCTCGTAAACGGAGATGGGACAATTGTACCGGACCGCCAGCGCGATGGCGTCGGAGGGACGGGCGTCGATCATCGTGAGTTCCTCGCCTTGTTTGCAGATCAGCATGGCGTAGAAGACGCCTTCGAGAAAACGGGTGATGACGACTTCGATGACCTCGATCCCGTAGTTCTCGGCAAATTTCTTGAACAGGTCGTGGGTGAGGGGACGGGAGGGGCGGTTGCCTTCCAAGCCGAGTGCGATCGACTGGGCTTCGTTGTCGCCGATGACGATGGGCAAACGACGCATCGAATGCTTGTCGCCTAACACCAGTACGTATGCGCCGCTTTGCGACTCGCTGTATAGCAATCCCTTGATTTCTAATGCGATTTTGTTCATTTTCAAAAAGATAAGAAGGGTAGAAACCTTCTCCCCTTCAAAGCACAAAAATAGACTATTTTTCTGACTTCTCCAAGAAAAAACAGGATTGGTCATTTTTTTTAAAAAATGCTTTTAATTTTTATGATTTGTCCCTACCTTTGTCTGCTTTAATAAGGTTTTCGAATCTTGAAATCTTGAACGGCGAATTTTACGAATTAAACGAATCTTGAAATCTTGAAATTTTGGAATCTTTAAATCTTTAAATCTATATCTATGAGTCTAACAATGGTTTATTGGGTGCTCGGTGCCTCTATTTTGGCACTGGCATTTGCTTTCTTCTTCTACAAGTCCATGATGAAGGAAGAAGAGGGCACCGATCTGATGAAAAAGATTGCCGCTCACGTCCGCAAAGGCGCTATGGCCTACCTGAAACAACAGTATAAGGTGGTCATCATCGTCTTTATTGTGTTGGCGATCGTGTTTTACGTCATGAGCCTGTTCCACTTGCAGAACGGCATCGTCTGGTTCGCTTTCCTGACGGGCGGTTTCTTCTCCGGCTTGGCTGGTTTCTTTGGCATGAAGACGGCTACCTACGCTTCGGCCCGTACGGCCAATGCTGCTCGCCGTTCGCTGAACAGCGGTCTTAAGGTCGCCTTCCGTTCTGGCGCTGTCATGGGTCTCGTCGTTGTGGGTCTCGCCCTTCTTGACGTGTCCGTGTGGTTCCTGGTCTTGAAAGGCACCAAGCTCCTCGAGATGGTGGGTGCTGAAGCCGACCTCGTGACGATCACCACCACCATGCTGACCTTCGGAATGGGTGCTTCCACGCAGGCGCTGTTCGCCCGTGTCGGCGGTGGTATCTACACCAAAGCCGCTGACGTCGGCGCC
>JAGCPJ010000066.1 GCA_017965765.1 Bacteroidales bacterium | reverse complement strand
GCATCTCTTTTCTGCGGTCGCCAAAGCCAGGAGCCTTCACGGCAGCGACCTTCAGCGAGCCACGCAAGCGGTTGACGACCAAGGTGGCCAAAGCCTCACCGTCGATGTCCTCGGCGATGATGATCAGCGGACGGCCGGTCTGCAAGGTCTTCTCAAGCACGGGAAGCAGGTCCTTCATCACGGAGATCTTCTTGTCGTAGATCAGGATGAAAGGATTCTCATACACGGCTTCCATCTTCTCGGTGTTGGTCACGAAGTAAGGAGAGATGTAACCACGGTCGAACTGCATGCCTTCGACGACATCGACGTAGGTGTTGATGCCCTTGGCATCTTCCACAGTGATGACGCCTTCTTGCTTCACCTTGCCCATGGCCTCGGCGATGAGACCGCCGATGGTGCTGTCGTTGTTGGCAGAGATGGTAGCCACTTGCTTGATCTTCTCGTTGTCGCCGTCAACCTTTACGGCCATCTTCTTCAGTGAAGCGACCACAGCGGCCACGGCCTTGTCGATACCGCGTTTCAAGTCCAAAGGATTGGCACCTGCGGTGACGTTTTTCAGACCTGTGGCCACAATGCTTTGGGCCAACACGGTAGCAGTGGTGGTGCCATCACCGGCAAGGTCGTTGGTCTTGGAAGCCACTTCCTTCACCAGCTGGGCGCCCATGTTCTCAACGGGATCGTTGAGCTCGATTTCCTTGGCGACCGTCACACCGTCCTTGGTGATTTGGGGAGCACCGTACGATTTCTCGATGACCACATTGCGGCCTTTGGGACCGAGGGTCACCTTCACTGCGTTTGACAATGCATCGACGCCTTTCTTCAAGCCGTCGCGCGATTCAATATTGAAAAGAATATCTTTAGCCATAATAAATATTGTATTTGAATTGTTATTTTAATAATTCCGCACTCCGCATTAAATAATTGCGATGACATCGGATTCACGCATGATCATATAGTCTTTGCCGTCCAAATGGAACTCGGTGCCGGCATATTTGCCATAAATGACATTGTCGCCGACCTTCAAGGTCATGGCGTTGTCCTTGGTGCCGGGGCCTACGGCTACGACTTTGCCTTGCTGGGGTTTCTCTTTTGCGGTGTCAGGGATGATGATACCACTAGCGGTTTTCTGTTCAGCTGCAGCGGGCTCGATGACCACGCGGTCAGCCAAAGGTTTGATTGATAATTTTGCCATTGTAGTTGTTTTTGTTATGATTGATTAATATGTTGTATCTAGTAAAAAATTCCGAATTCCGCATTTTGTCACAATCTGTGCCAAAAGGTAAAAACAAAAAAATATGTCAGAATGACTGACATTCTGACATATTATTACAGTTGTTCCGCTGAGATCGTTGCGATTATTCGGCAGGAGCGTCAGCTGTTGGAGCTGGAACGGCAGGAGTGTTCAACTCAATCTGTTCGCGCATCTGTGAATCTTGAACGCTGCCGGAAACGCCGGTCTTGATGGACATGCTGGACATCAGACACAGCACCACCAGGATGATAGCCATCGTCCAGGTGGCTTTCTCCAGGAAGTCGGTCGTCTGACGAACACCCATCATCTGGTTTGCACTACCGAAATTAGAGATCAAACCGCCGCCTTTGGAGTTCTGAACCAAGACGACTAACCCAAGCAAAACACTGACAACCAGGATTAAAATAACGATTACTGTGTACATGTTTGATTATTTGTTGTTTGTTTGACTTTCTTTAATCTGTTCAATTTGGGCTGCAAAGTAAACACTTTTTTCTGGATTATTCAAACTTAATTTTTCATAGATTGAAATTGCCTTGTCCAAATAGCCCTGTTTTAAGTAGATTTTTGCCAACGTCTCACTGACGATGTCTCCCTTGTCAATGATACTGTTTTGTGCCACTGAGATGGGGTTGTAGAACTCCGCCTTGGGTCGAGAAATGCTCGGATTCTCAGCGATGAACTTATCGATTAATTCTTTTCGGCTCATCTTCTTTTCCGGCATCGCCCCTCCTTCCTCCTGCGCCTTTCGCTCCTGTTCCATCTCCCGGAGTCGCGCCGCAACAATGGCCTTCAACTCATCCAACGACTTCCGCTTCTCGTCCAACAACGCCAACTCGGCCGACAACTCTTCGTGGCTGCTGCTCAAGTTGATCTCAGGAATGATAAACAACTTCTCCGGGATGACGGCTCCTTCACCTTCTCCCTGGTCTGAAGTGCCTAGATATTTGAAAAATGACGGTGGCGCTGGGCTTTCCTCAGTCTTTGGCCCCACGGCAAGTCCTTCACGTTGCTTGGCAGCTATGGAAAACAAACGGAGCTTGTTCCGGTTGGGACTCAAGCTGGCGGCCTTCTTCAACTGCCTGTCCCACCGCTCGTCGTCTTCGTTTTGGTAGGCAATCGCCAACAGACTTTGGCCGATGCTGAAATAGGGATAACGCTCCACAAGGGCTTCGATGCCCTGTAGATGGCTGCCCCTCAATGTCTCGGGCTGGCTGAGATAACCGATCAAATCCATGCTTTCCATATCCTACCAGTTAACCAATGCTTTGTTGAAAATGTCTTCCACCAAGGCCTCGATGATGGACCCCGAAAGCGACTCCTGCACGGAATTCAGGTCCTGGTCGCTGGGATAGTCTTCGTAATGGGTGAACTTGGACTCGAAGTTCTTGGTCTCGTCAAACAGGTTGACGAACCTCACGTTGACAGTGATCGTGAGCCGGTTCAAAGCTGCCGTCTGTCCCGCCGTGATGGCCACAGGGGTGGTGCGGTAGTCGGTGATCTCACCCTCAAAGGCGATGTCGCCACCCGACTCCACCATGTCCAACGAGGTTTGGTTCATCATGGCGTCACGTAAAGCCGTGGTGAAATCGTTGCTCAACGTGGGGTTGATCAACTGCGACTGATTCGGGAAATACTGTACCGATACCGTCTTCGCTTCTGCGGGAATGGAAGCTCCCGAGAAGGTATAGATGCCACAGCTGTTGCAGACAACAGCAAGGATCAAGACGATATATCGGACAGGTCTTTTCATTGAATGTTGAATTCACGTATCTTGCGATAAAGTGTGCGCTCGCTGATGCCAAGCTCCTGGGCGGCTTCTTTGCGTTTTCCGTTGTGCTTCTCCAAGGCTTTCTTGATCATCTCGATCTGGTTCTGCTCCAGCGAGAGCGTCTCAGGCATCGGTGTTTCGTGCTCCTCATGAACCTCATGGACTTCATGCACCACCTCTTCGTTGGGCATGATCTCCATGTAGTCGGGCTCGATAGTGACCGGATTGATGTAGTTGGTGTTGATCGTGCCTTGCTGCTTCATCTCGTTCACGGTCTCCCGCAATTGGGTGATCTCATTCCTCATGTCGATCAGCACCTTATATATAATGTCACGGTCCGTCATACCCTCGGTACCGTCCATCTTCTGGAACAACACGGGCAAGGCCGTGGTGATCTTGTTGGGAAGATAACCCTCCAGCACAGTGTCGGTGATCACCCGCTGCTGCTCGATGATGGAGATCTGCTCCGTCACGTTTTTCAATTGCCGCACATTGCCGTCCCAACGATAGTTCTCCAGTTCCTTGACAGCCTCCGGCGTCAAACTGATGACGGGGATATGGCTGCGCTCGGCGAAGTCGGCGGCAAACTTGCGGAATAACAGGTAAATGTCGCCCTTCCGCTCGCGCAAGGCAGGAATGTGGATCGGGATGGTGTTCAGTCGGTAATACAGGTCCTCGCGGAACTTGCCCTTCTGGATGGCTATGGGTAGGTCGGCATTGGTGGCCGCCACCACACGCACGTTGGTCTTCATCACCTTGGAACCGCCCACTCGGATGTATTCTCCGTTCTCCAACACACGCAGCAGACGAGCCTGGGTTGACAAAGGCAACTCGCCGACCTCGTCGAGGAAAAGGGTGCCCTCGTTGGCAATCTCAAAATAGCCCTTGCGCTCGGCGATGGCTCCGGTGAAAGAACCCTTCTCGTGGCCGAACAACTCTGAGTCAATGGTGCCCTCGGGAATGGCCCCGCAGTTTACCGCGAAATACTGCCCGTGCTTGCGCGCACTGTTCTGATGGATGATCTTCGGGAATACGTCTTTACCCGTGCCGCTCTCCCCAGTGATGAGCACGGTCAGGTCGGTGTTGGCCACCTGCGCCGCGATCTCTATCGCATGAAGCAACTGCGGGTCGTTCCCGATGATGCCAAAAGTCCGTTTGATGCTTTGTACGTCCATATTGTTTTAATTCGGAATGCGGAATGCGGAATTCGGAATTTACTTCCGGAGGCAATTCCGCATTCCGCATTCCTAATTCCGCATTATCTCAGCACTCCATTAAGTTCTTTCTCTATCGCGCCCTGAATCCTTCCCATCGCCTTCTCAATGGCCTTGTCGGTCAACGTGGCCGTGGGCGACATCAGGATGAAACTCATGGCGTATTGTTTCTTGCCCTCCGGGATCTTGTCGCCTTCATAGACGTCGAAGAGACTCATCTCCTGAAGGAGTTTGTTCTCGGCGGCCTGAGCGACTTTCTTGACCTGCTCGAAGGTGACGCTCTTGTCGAAGATCATGGCCAAGTCGCGACGCACCGACGGGAACTTCGACAAGGGCTCAAAGTGAACCTCCGGAGCCTTGCCGTAGTTGCTCATCAACGTGTTCCAGCATAGGGTGGCGTGATACACGTCCTTCTTGATGTCGAAATGCTTCAAGGCTTTCTTGTCGAGCTTGCCAAAGGTGGCTACCCGCTTTCCTTCAAGGTACAATTCAAGGGAATACTCATAGTGCTTCAGCGTGCCTTCCTTGACTTCCAGTTGGTTCTGATCGACACGCAACAGCCGCAGGATGCCCATGACATACTGCTTCAAGTCAAAGAAGTCGAGCGGCTTGGGCTGGTTGTTCCACAACTCCGCCTGCTTGTTGCCGGTAAGGAAGAGGTCGAGATGGAAGTACTCGGAATAAGGTGCCAAAGTGTCCTGGCTGCCTTGCGCCTGGGCGTTAAAGAAATAGACGTTGCCGAATTCGAAGAACTTCATGTCGGTGACCTTGCGGTTCTGGTTGAAGGCGATGCTCTCGAGACCGCCCCAAAGCAAGGTCTGGCGCATGACGTTGAGGTCACTGCTCAAAGGATTCAGGATCTTCACGTTGCGCTCGGAATCAAAGGCTTCGAAAGCTTCGCTGTATGCGGCCTTGGTAAGCGAATTGTTCATGATTTCGTAGAAACCGTTGGCCACAAGCATGTCGGAGATCTTCTGCTGCAACTGGTCGGCATTGGGCTTCACGGCGCGGCTGACAGAAGCGTGGACACGGCTCGGGATCTCGATGTTGTCGTAGCCATAAATGCGGAGGATCTCCTCCACGAGATCGACGGGACGGGTCACATCGACCTTGCAGGTGGGTACATCCACAACCACATGGGTCTCGTCGCATTCCACCACCACGCATTCCAAGCTCTTCAGAATGTTGACGGCTTGGGTCTTGTCAATGGCTTTGCCAGCCACCTTGTTGAGATAGTCGAACTTCAAGTCCACCCGGGCAGGGGTGAAGTCGCCGTGCTGAACATCCTTGATCTCCGACGAGATGGTGCCACCAGCGAGTGCTTTGACAAGCAGGGCGGCGCGCTTCAAGGCGTAAAGCGTGATGTTCGGGTCGGCACCGCGCTCGTAACGGAACGAGGCGTCGGTCTGCAGACCATGGTATTTGGAGGTCTTGCGGATGCTGGTGGGGTTGAAGTAGGCGCTCTCCAGGAAGATGTTGGTGGTGGACTCGGTCACACCCGACTTGAGACCGCCGAACACACCTGCGATGCACATGGGCTCCTCGGCATTGCAAATCATGAGATTGCGACCGTTGAGCTTGCGCTCCACGCCGTCTAAGGTGACAAAGGGCGTGCCCTCGGGCAGACATTTCACCACGACCTTCTTGCCTGCAATCTTGTCAGCATCGAAGATGTGCATGGGTTGCCCCATCTCCATCAGCACGTAGTTGGAAATATCGACGATGTTGTTGATGCTCCGGATGCCGACGGCGGCGAGACGGTTCTTCAGCCAATCTGGAGAGGGACCGACTTTCACGCCGCTGATGCTGAGACCGGAATAGCGCGGACAGGCAGCGGTGTCTTCCACCACGACCTCGATGTCGTTGTCGTGCGTCTCCACCCTGAAGTCCTCCACCGAGGGCTTGATGAGGTGATATTGCGTGGTATCCTCACGCTGGTTGAGCGCAGCCACAAGGTCTCGCGCCGAACCAATATGCGAAGTGGCGTCACTGCGGTTGGCAGTAAGGCCGATCTCAAAGGTATAGTCGTTCTCCACCGGGAAATAGAACGAAGCGGGCTTGCCCACCTCATAGTCGTCGGGCAACACCATGATGCCATCGTGCGACTCACCCAGTTGCAACTCGTCCTCGGCACAGATCATGCCTTCCGAAACCTCACCGCGGATCTTACCCCGCTTGATGGTGATGTGCTCGTCGTGAATCCAGAGATCGGTGCCAATCGTGGCCACCAACACCTTCTGTCCAGCAGCGACGTTGGGCGCGCCACACACGATGTGCAAAGGCTCCTCACCACCACAGTCCACCGTGGTGATGTGAAGGTGATCGGAGTTCGGATGGTCAATACAGGTGAGCACCTTGCCCACAACCACACCCTTTAATGAGCCTTTGACCGACTCGAAAGGCGTGAGGTCTTCCACCTCAAGACCCGTAGAGGTCAGCAAAGCACTGATCTTTTCCGCTGGATAATCGCAGTTGACGTATTGTTTCAACCAGTTATAGGAGATTTTCATTCTTATGATATTTTTGATTCGGGCCGCAAATATACGAAAATCTGACAAATTGTCATATTAATTATTTGAATTATTCTTAATTCTAACTTCTTACTTCTAAATTCTAAAAAAAGTTGTACCTTTGCTCCCAAATACATTTTTGGAAAATGTCTGAAAACCTCTCCAACATAAAGCCCTTTTTTACTTCCACCCATGGAAACAGTAGGCTTTTCACTGCGACCTACAACGGGCAGAAAGTGATTGTCAAGACCTTGAAAGCGGAACTTGCCAACGACGCTACCTGCAAGGATCATCTGAAAAAGGAATACGAACTGACGAGCGAACTGTCGCATCGCAACATCCGCAAGGCGCTGGGATTCGAGAACGTCGAAGGTCTGGGCGACTGCATCATCTTTGAGTTCATCGAAGGGAAAAGCCTGGCGGAACACGTCAGGGTCGGCACCTTGAACGAAAAACAAATCAAAAGCGTCCTCATCGACATCTGCGACGGCCTGAACTATATGCACCAACGGGGAATCATCCACTGCGACCTGAAACCCGAGAACATCATGATCACGGCCAACGACTACAAAGCCAAAATCATCGATATCGGACTGCCTGAGACGGAATACAAGACCGACCGCGAACTGCTGATCAAAGAAAACGAATTCATTGCCCCGGAACTGATCAAAGGGGAGGAGGGCGACCAACGCTCCGACGTCTATTCCCTCGGCAAGATCATCGAATTCATCGTCGAACGCAACATGCTGAGCCAATTCTCCAGCGTGGCCACCCACTGCACCCAATTCTCCAGGGAACAACGCTTCAACAGTATCCTCGACGTCAAATCGGTCATCACCAAAGGCTTCTCGGTCTTCAAGATCGTCCTGCTCCTGCTGGTCTTGATCGGCCTCGGTGTCGCCGCCTATATCTATGTCCCCAAAATCATCGAACGAAACAAAGCGGAAAAAGCAGAACGCCTGGCCGTGGACTTCAACTACCAGATGGACAAGATGAAGGCAGAGACCAACACCCTGTGCGAAAAATACAAACTGAGCTCCCTCGACGAACCTATCGCCCTCCCAGAAGCCTGGAAAGAGGACAGCGTGCGCATCAGCCAACAACTGACCCCCTTCATGGAGCACGACGAACTGAAGCCTCAAGCCCTGCTCGCCCTGCAAAACCAACGTGAAGCCATCGCACAAAGCCGACAACATGACTTCGACGCACTGCTCATGACCGAGTTCCGACAGGCTACCGATAGCATCGCCGCCACACTGAAAGCAGGAACAGTCAACCCGACCGACTCCCTCATGCTGGTCCTGGCCAACAAATGGTTTCAACAAACGCATAAACATTAAATCGATTCAACGTGCTGAGAAATAATCATATACGGACCTTCCTCCTCTTCTTGGCAGCGACACTGCTGTTGACGGGCTGCTCCACCAAGAAAAACACCATCACCCGAAGGGCGTACCATAACCTGACAAGCCACTATAACGTCTATTGGAACGGTGAACATAGCCTCCAGGAAGGTGACAGACAACTCAAAACCAGCGTCAAAGACGACTATACCAAGGTGCTCAGGGTGTATAACTATGGCTCCAAAACCGATGCCATGGCCCTGAACTCGCAAATGGACCGCGCCATCCAAAAGACCGCCGTCTGCGTCCAAAAACACTCCATGAAATTCAACGGCAGGGAACGCGTGAAATGGATCGACGACGCCTACCTCGTCATGGCTAAGGCGCATTTCTATAAACAAGACTACATCCCCGCCAAACGTACCTTCGACTTCGTCAGCACCGAGTTCAGAAACACCGACGTCGCCTTGGTTTCAGACCTCTGGCTCATCAAAACCTACATCCAAACCGAACAGTATCCCAAGGCCATCGCCACCATCGAACAACTCCAAGCCAAGATGGCCTCCAGGAAAAAACTCCCCAAGGAACTCCACCGCAATTTCAATCTTACCGTTGCAGACTACTATATCGCTACCAAAGACTATAGAAACGCCATCAACTACCTGAAAGCGGGACTGCTGGAGACCAATAGTCGCGACATGCGTACCAGGGTCAGGTTCATCCTGGGCCAGATCTATATGGAACTCAACGACGGGAAACGCGCCACCGAACAGTTCAAGAAAGTCATCAAGAAGAATCCTCCCTACGAGATGCTCTTCGAAGCCAAGATGAACATGGCCAAGATGGGCTCCTCAGGCAACGCCAAGGAGCTCTATAAGATGCTCAACCGCATGCTCAACGACCGGAAAAACGAGGAATATGCCGACCGCATCTACTACGCCATGGCGGAACTGGCCTTGCGCGAAGATAACGTCAACAAAGCCATCGGCTTCTTCCGCCAATCCGTGGCCGAAGCCAAAAACAACCGCATCCAACGGGCCTACTCCTCGCTGAAACTGGCCACCATCCTCTTCGAACGCAACGACTATGAGCTCTCCCAAGCCTATTACGATACCGCCGTCAGCGCCATGGAGAAAAACTACCCGGGCTATGACAGCATCGCCAACCTCTCCAGAACCCTCAACGACCTCGTGGCCAACCTCACGGTGATTCGCGAACAAGATAGCCTGCTGAAAGTCGCCAACATGGATTCCGTCAGCAGAAACGCTGTGATCGACAAGATTATCGCCCAAGTCATCGAGGAAGAAAGAATCCAGAAGGAAAGAGAACAGTATGAAGAACAACTCGCCATGATGGGTGGCGCCGTATCCAATACCTCCTCCGCACTCGATCCTGGCAACGCCTCCCAAGGCTGGTACTTCTATAACGAAAACACCCTGAGGAACGGCTTCTCGGAATTCTCCAAGAAATGGGGTATGCGTAAACTGGAAGACAACTGGCGCATCTCCGACAAACGGAGCATCGAGAACGGAATGATGGAGGACACCAAGAAGGGTGAACTCGCCAAGGACGGTGATCCGGAAAAAGAAGGGGAAGTGGGCAAGAAGGAAATCACGAACCACGACCGGGAGTATTACCTGAAAGACCTTCCCTTTACCCCTGAACAACAAGCGGAAGCCCATAAACAAATCGCTTCCTCGCTCTATAACGTCGGATTCCTCTACCTGGACCGCCTCTCGGATTACCCGCGCTCCATCGAATCGTATGAAAGACTGGATACCCGCTATCCCGGAAACGAAAAGGAACTGCCTTCCTGGTATGCCCTCTATAAGATGCACAACGACTTGAAACATACCGAACAAGCAGAAGACTACAAGAACCGTATCCTTAGCAAATACCCTGAATCAAGCTACGCCAGCGTCATCCTCGACCCGACCTATTTCGAGAAACTCAAAGAAGAGTCGCAACAGGCTTCGGTACTCTATTCCAAGACCTACGACGCCTTCCAACAAGGACAGTATTACCGCGTGCGGATGAATACGGAACGCGCCATGAGCCAGTATGCCGCCGACACTACCTTCGCCCCGCGCTTTGCCCTGCTTGACGCCATCTCGAGGGGACGACTCGAAACCGTGGATACCATGGCCTACGCCTTGCTGGATGTCGTCAGGACTTACCCCACCAGCAGCGTGCATGACTATGCCGTGGAACTGTTGCAACATGTTAATAATGAATACAAGTTGGGCCTGGATCTGTCCGCCATCGCTCCGAAAGACAAGGCAGGGGAGAAGGAAGAAGAACTGGAATGGCCTTACACCAAAGAACCCGACACGCAACATCTGGTCATCATCGCGTTCAACTCAAAGGCCATCCGCACCGAACCGCTCAAAGTGCGTCTCTCCGACTTCAACAAAAAAGAACACCGCTTCAAGACTTTCGAGGTCAAGAACATGATGCTTCAAGGAAACACAACGCTCATTTCCCTCAGCGCCTTCGAGAATGAACAAGCGGCTCGCGACTACATCACCTCCATGTTCATCACCGACTACCTGTTCGGCGGCATGAAAAAGGACGACTACTCGGTGTTGCCCATCTCCGTAAAGAACCTGTCCGTGCTCCTGAAGGAGAAGTCGATCGAGGACTACAAAGACTTCCTGGACGGCAAGAAACGGGTCAAAAAAGAAGAACCTAAAGAGACTAAAGCAGAACAGCCTAAGGCCCCCAAGGAAACACCGAAAACCGAGAAACCAAAAACGGAGAAGCCAAAAACGGAGAAGCCCCAAACAGGGAAACCCCAAACGGGATCGTTCAACAAACTAGGTAATAATTCTGGCAACATCCAACTGCCGGATGACATCAAAAAAAAGCAAGAACTCAATAAAAGAGAAGAAAAGAAAGATAAACCAGATAAAAACAAACGACCATAAATTAAGTACTATGGAAACTCCTGCAAGAAATTTAATAGGCAAAGGTACCGTCATCAAGGGTGACGTGGAATCCAGCGGTGACATCAGAGTGGATGGCCGTCTTATCGGATCATTGAAATGCAACGGCAAAATCGTCGTCGGACAAACCGGCGTTGTGGAAGGTGATATGACCTGCAAACAAGCCGATGTCTCTGGATATGTCAAAGGCATTCTCAAATGTGAAGAACTGACTTCGTTGAAGGCTACCTCCAAAGTGGAGGTGGAGCTGATCACTAAGCAGCTCTTCATCGAGGTGGGCGCAGTATTTACTGGAAAATGCCAGATGTCACAAACCACCCCGGTAACCCCACAACCAACGAGCAAATAAACATTCTATAACATGATCAATGCGTATGTATTCCCTGGACAGGGAGCCCAGTTTGTAGGCATGGGTAAGGATCTTTTCGACCATTCATCGAAAGCCAAAGACCTTTTCCATAAAGCGAACAACATCTTAAAATTCAAAATCACGGACATTATGTTCGATGGCACGGACGAGGACCTTCGCCAAACCAAGGTCACCCAACCTGCCATCTTCCTGCATTCTGTCATCCTCGCCTTCCTGCTGGAGGATTTCCAACCCAATATGGTCGCGGGCCATTCCTTGGGCGAGTTCTCGGCTTTGGTGGCCAACAAAGTGCTGTCGTTCGAAGACGGCCTGAGGCTGGTCTCCAAACGTGCCAAGGCCATGCAAAAAGCTTGCGAATTGCAACCAGGTACCATGGCTGCCGTCATCGGTATGGAGGACAGCGCCGTGGAACGTGTTTGTGAATCCATTACCGACATCGTGGTTCCTGCCAACTACAATTGCCCTGGCCAGCTGGTCATCTCGGGTACCGTAGAAGGTGTGGAAAAGGCGACGGAGAAACTCAAGGAAGCAGGAGCCAAACGAGTGCTCCCCCTCAAGGTGGGTGGAGCCTTCCATAGCCCGCTCATGGAACCGGCACGGGTGGAACTCGCAGAAGCGATCAACGATACGAAATTCAACCTCGGTATCTGCCCGATCTACCAAAACGTCACCGGTCAGTCTGTCACCGACCCGGAGATCATCAAAAAGAATCTCGTGGCCCAACTGACTTCACCGGTGTGCTGGACGCAGACCATGCAAAACATGATCGCCAATGGTGTGAACAACATCACGGAAGTGGGCCCTGGCACCGTGCTGCAAGGCCTCTTCAGGAAGGTGGACCGCAACCTCCAAATGTCGAGCGCCTCGATCAACCCTGCCGAAGATTGAAATGACTTCAGGCTATGACGGGCGGTAAAAACAATTCCATCACCGTGTTCATGACCATGGTGATGGTGGCTGGAATACTGATGGGTTTCCTCATCAGCCAAGTCACCATGCCCAAAAACAAGGTCAAGGTGGTCTCCCAAAGCAAGATTGACGAAGTGATGTACCATATCAACAACCTTTATGTTGACACGGTGAAGATTTCCGAGATCGAAGAGAAGGCCATCGTGTCCCTGATGGATGAACTTGACCCGCATAGCATGTATATCTCACGCAAGGAATTCAATGCCATCAACGATGAACTGTTGGGCGGATTCGAAGGCATAGGCGTGCAGTTCCGTATCGTCGAAGATACCGTCACCATCGTCAACACCATCAAAGGCGGCCCCTCGGAGAAAGTCGGCATCATGGCGGGCGACCGCATCGTGTGCGTGGATGACAAACCCATCGCAGGCATCAAGATCAAGAACGACTCGGTGATGCGACTGCTCAAAGGACCTAAAGGTTCCAAGGTCAAGGTGAAGAATTACCGCCGGGGCGTCGAGGGACTGCTGGATTTCACTATCACCCGCGATGTCATTCCTACCTACAGCATCGACGTCGCTTATATGCTGGACGACCAAACTGGCTATGTCAAGCTGAGCAAATTCTCTGCTACGACGCATAAAGAATTCCTCCAAGCCGCGAAGAAGTTGAAGTCCCAGGGAATGCAACAGATGGTGTTCGACCTCCGGGGCAACACGGGAGGCTACCTCAACGAGGCCGTGGATATCGTTGACGAGTTCCTCCCCAAGGGAAGCTTGGTGGTGTTCACGGAAGGCCGTAGCCGTCCCCGTACCACTTATCTGGCACGACGCAAGGGCGTCCTGGAAAACATGCCCGTGGCGGTCCTCATCGACGGAGAGTCGGCCAGCGCCTCCGAGATCGTGGCCGGAGCACTTCAGGATAACGATCGGGGAATCATCGTGGGCCGCCGCTCCTTCGGAAAAGGACTGGTGCAAGAACAAATCATGCTCAGCGATAAATCGGCCATCAGAATCACGGTCGCTAGGTACCACACACCGACAGGTCGTTGCATCCAAAAGCCCTTTACCGGTAAAAAGGAAGACTACCTCTATGAGTCGTACGACCGCTATGAGAACGGAGAACTCTTCTCAGCCGACAGCATCCATTTCGCCGACTCATTGAAATACGTCACACCCAAAGGCAAAGTGGTGTATGGCGGCGGCGGCATCATGCCCGACGTGTATGTGCCCTTGGTCAACGACAGTACGGAATACTACTTCAACAAGATCGTGAACCTCGGCATCTTGAACCAATATGCGTTCGACTACTGCGACCGTCATCGGCAACACCTGGCCAGGTACCAATCCCTGACCGAGTTCGACCGATCGTTCCGTGTCACCGATGCCATGTTCAACGAGTTGGTGGCCCAGGCGGAAAAGAAAGGCATCAAGGGAAATGAAAAGGAAAAAACAGTGGCACACCAAGAAGTCAACATCCTCCTGAAGGCCTACATCGCCCGTGACCTCTTCGGCGAGGAGGGCTTCTATCCCCTCTATCGCCCCATGGATGACGTGTTGCTCAAAGCCATGGAAGTCTTAAATTGATTACCCTCTCGTCCCTCTAGCCCTCTCGTTCCTCTCGTCCCTCTAGTTCCTCTAGTTCCTCTAGCCCCTCTCCCTCTTTTTTTCAAAAAAATCACTTTCCCTGTTTCTATTTCAAAAAATATTCCTATTTTTGCAGCCCGATTTTAAGGCAAAATGGAAAAGGAAAACGAATTCTTGATCCCCGTCAGCGGTCTCGCGCTTGGAGTCCACAGCTTTAAATTCGATATCCAAGACGAGTTTTTCGCTGGCTTGGAATACTCCGAAGTAAAGCAGGGAGCGGTGACGGTGGATCTGGAAGTAGTTCGCGAGGAGCTGATGATGACTTTGAATTTCCATCTGGAAGGAAAAGTCCTGGTGCCCTGCGACCGCTGCGCCGACGAGTTCTACATCCCGATCCAGAACGAACAGGTGTTCTACATCAAGTTCGGCACCGAAGAAGTCGAGGAGTCAGAAGACGTGGCCGTAGTGCCTGCTGAGGAGCACGCCTACGATGTCCGTTCTTTGATTTATGAATACATCATCCTTGCAATACCGATCCATCGGGTTCATCCCGAAGGTGAATGTAATCCGCAAGTGCTGGCACTGCTTTCTCACGACGAAGAACCTGCCGAAGAGAAAGGAGTCGAAACGGATCCACGATGGGCGGCGTTGAAGGATGTCAAGATTGAAGATAATTAAACAAACGGTTTAACATTTTAAAATAGAACTAAAATGGCACATCCTAAACGCAGACAGTCTCATACCAGAGGCGCAAAGAGAAGAACGCATTACAAGGCTGAAGTCCCTACATTGGCAGTTTGCCCAGTGACCGGCACCATGCACGTCTATCACAGAGCATATTATGTTGACGGCGACCTTTACTACAAAGGCAAGCTCGTGATGTCAGCCAAGCAATAACGGATTTTTTTCATAATCTTTATATTGTTTTTCCCCACCGGTACGTGTACCGGTGGGGTTTTTTGTGCCCTCACCCACGCTCCCCGAGGGAGCGGGGCGGACAACTACCGCTTGCTGGCAGCGATCGTTTCCTCCGCGGCCTCGAACTCCAACGTCAACTCGCTGAAGTGATGCGCATCGGAGGAAATAATCATCGGAATCCCCATCTTGTGGGCCTCTGCCATCAGCCACGGCGAAGGATAAAAGCCATTGTACCGTTTCTTGTAAATGCCCCGCGTGTTGACCTCCATGATCACACCCTTCTGATGGATCAGATCGAGCGTCTCCAACGCCAACTTGCGGTACCAATCCTCATCTTCATGGAAATACCGATCCCGGTTATGCATCTTGATCTTGTCGAAATGGGCGATGATGTCGAACTCCTCATGCTCAAGCATCTGGTTGGTCTGGTCGAAGAAAGCCCGAACCCCTTTGCGGATATCGCCTCCGAAGAACTTCATCAGTCCCTCATCGTAAATCTCCCATTTGGGACCATCAATGAACCATAATTCCTCTGGATTGGCGGAATGACCTACCAGATGCACCCCGCCGATCAAATAATCCAAATGGTATTTTTCCTTGGTGACGGCAAAAGTTTCGGAAACCCCAGGAATATAATCGGCTTCCAGACCGCAAAGAATCTCGATTCGTTCTTTGAATTCCTCTTTCAATGCGGCAATCTCGGCCACATAGTCGGGCATCCGTTCGCTCTTCACCGAAAAGGTGTTGTCGAAGGGTAGGGGACTGTGCTCCGAAAAACCCAGTTTCACCAACCCCTGCCGGAGCGCCTCCTCCACATGCTCCCGTGGAGTGGATTTCCCGTCTGAATAGATACTGTGTGTATGAATATTGAAATTCTGCATACTCCTCACTCCTCACTCCTCACTATCTTATAAACCTTATCTCCTCGTCTGACCACCGACTTCACGGGAATGGAACAGATATCGCCTTTGACGGCCCTCGGCACGGGTCCGTCGTCCAAACGAATCTCCCGAATGCTGTCTTCATAGACACCCGTGGTGGGACCGATAATCATAATGGGATCATCAACATTGAGCTCGTGGGTCTCCACGCGGATCTCCGCAACGCCAATCTTGCTGAAATAGTTAGTGATGGTGCCGATGAACTCTTTGGTCTGGGTGGCTTGAGAGCCGTATTGCTTGGACCACTCAAAAGTACGGCGACCCAAATAATAACCGTCCCAGAAACCTCGGTTATAAACGCTCTTCAGTCGCTCCATCCAAGCGTCGATCTTCTCTTGGGTGAAGGTGCCTTCCTGGATGGCCTTCACCGCCTCATGATAGACCTCCACGGTCATCTTGGTGTATTCGGGGGAGCGGCCACGGCCTTCAATCTTCAGGACTTCCACCCCGGCATCCAATAGCCGATCCAGGAAGGGGAGGGTGCAGAGATCTTTGGGCGACATGATGTACTCGTTGTCCAAGGCCAGTTCATAGCCATCGTCACGTTCCTTCACGTCGTAGCTGCGACGGCAGAGTTGCAGGCAGGCGCCGCGGTTAGAAGAGGCATTGAAGATATCCTGACTCAAGTTGCACTTCCCCGAGATGGCCATGCATAGCGCCCCGTGGCAAAACACCTCGATGCGTACCAAGTTGCCGTGGGGACCGCGAATCTGCTGCTTTTCGATCTCCTCGGTGATGTGCTTCACCTGGTCGATGTTGAGCTCCCGGGCGGTCACCATGACGTCGGCAAACTGCGAATAGTACTTTACGGCCTCCAGATTGGTGATGTTGCATTGGGTGGACATGTGGACTTCGATGCCGATCTGACGGGCGTATTGAATCACGCTTTGGTCTGAGGCGATGATGGCGGAGATGCCGTTGGCCTTGATGGCATCCAACAGCTGGTGCATCTCTTCCATCTCCTCGTCATAAATCTCCGTGTTCACCGTGACATAGCTCTTTACGCCATTCAAATTGCAGGTCTCAGCGAGCTGTCGCAAGTCGTCCAGGGTGAAGTTTTTGGCCGACCTGGATCGCATGTTCAGTTTGCCGATGCCGAAATACACGCTTCCGGCACCAGCCTGTATCGCAGCAGCCAGTGCCTCATACGAGCCCACTGGCGCCATAATCTCAATGTTCTGTTTCAACTTTCCGTTCTCCGTTTTCCGTTTTCAGTTTCCCAGCCTCTTTCTCAGCGCTTCCGTCTGCGCCTCAAACCCTTTCTTGCCCAACAAGGCGAACATGTTCTTCTTATACGCCTCCACCCCTGGCTGGTCGAAGGGGTTCACTTCCAGCATGTACCCGCTGAGGGCACAGCCCATCTCGAAGAAATAGATCAATTGCCCAAGCACATACGGTGACACCTCTGGAATGACGATGCGGATCACCGGCACGCCGCCATCGACATGGGCCAGCATGGTGCCTAGCTCTGCCTTGTGGTTCACCTCAGAGATGCGCTTCCCGGCGATGTAGTTGAGCTGGTCAAGGTCCTCGTTTTCCATGGGGATGCGGAGCTCGTGGTTGGAGTTTTCCACCGAGATCACCGTCTCAAACAAATTGCGCAGGCCGTCCTGGATGTACTGGCCCATGGAATGCAAGTCGGTGCTGAAGGTGACCGAAGCAGGGAAGATGCCTTTGTGATCCTTGCCGTGGCTCTCGCCGTAAAGTTGCTTCCACCACTCGCTGAAATATACAAGGCGAGGCTCATAGTTGACCATGATCTCGTTGGTCTTTCCTGCCGTATAGAGCAGGTGGCGCATCACAGCGTATTCCGACACGATGTTGCCATTCAAGGTGGGGTTGCCTTTACACATGTTCTCCATCTCAACAGCACCGGCAATGAGCTGGCGGATGTCGATGCCGGCCATGGCAATAGGCAACAGTCCCACAGGGGTCAACACGGAGAAACGTCCTCCCACGTCGTCAGGGACGATGTAGGTCTTGTAACCCTTCACATTGGCCAGCTGTTTCAACGCTCCCCTGGCCTTGTCGGTGATGGCAACAATGCGGGAGGCGGCTTCAGCTTCACCGTATTTATTAATGATGTGTTGCTTCAGGATACGGAAGGCAATGGCCGGCTCGGTGGTGGTACCCGACTTGGAGATGACGGCCAGCGAATAGTCCTTCTTGTCAAGAATGCCGATGAGCTCGCTCAGATAGTCTTCACTCATGTTGTGACCGGCATACACAATCAACGGCTGCTCACCACTCAGCGGCGCAAAGTGGTGCTGCAAGGCCTCGATGACCGCACGGGCACCCAGATAGGAACCGCCAATGCCGATGACGACGAATAGCTCTGACTTCTTGCGGAGCTCCAAAGCGGTCTTTTCAATGTCGGCAATCAGGTTTTCATCTATTTCCGAAGGCAGGTTGACCCAGCCGAGGAAGTCGTTGCCTGCCCCATTCTTGTTGTAAACGGTGCTGTAGGTGGAGGCTACAGCTGATGCATACGATTGCATGAGTTCCTTGCTGATGAAGGAATACG
Organism: Bacteroidales bacterium; assembly: GCA_017965765.1. Lineage (GTDB taxonomy): Bacteria > Bacteroidota > Bacteroidia > Bacteroidales > F082 > Limimorpha. The sequence continues at coordinate 56,862 of JAGCPJ010000066.1, read as the reverse complement.
TGTGTTGGAGTTCTAGTTTCATAACATGGGAATTTGATGCAAATATAGTCAAAAACAAGAAAATCCCTACGAAAGCAGGGATTTTCTAGAACCAAAAACCAAAATTTATGAAACCTTAAATGCAACCTGAAAACAGATTGCATGGTCATTATGATAAGAACCGATGCAAAGATACAACTTTTCTGAATCAAAAGACTTCAAAACCACTGAAAAAATCATAAAAATTATTATGTATCCAGATGTGGTTCATTTTGGTTCTTTTTCCTACTTTTGTAATTCTCTAAAAAATTGGATAAAAACAGCTTCAATGAAAAGGAAACGAAATGGTCTGATAGGGCTGGGCATCGTTCTGGCTTTGGTCTGGTTGGGCTTGCTGTTTTCCCTTGTCAACTTAGCCGTCCGGGCTTTTGAAGGACAAAAGGAGTTGTTTCACGCCAAAGTGGATGCTGTTTTCACTGAGTCATTGGAAAGGATCGATACCATAGACTTCAATTTGATCAACACCTATATCGGCGAGGAATTGCAAAATAACGGCCTGCATGAAGTTTACCAGTTGGGTATTTTTTGCGAAGAGGAGCAAGTGTTCCAATTCGTCACACCTAAGGCCGATACGAGTAAACTGCTCACAGAAGGGTTCGTTTATAATCTACTGAACATCACGGATGAAGAAGCACATCTCGACACCTTGTACATCTATTTCCCATTTATTGAGAAACGGTTCCATTGGGATATCTTGATGGCTTATGCCATGATCACACTGCTGCTCATCCTTTTGTTGGCCTGTTTCATCAGCTTTGCCATTATCGTCAATCGGCAACGAAAACTCAACGAGTTTAGGGAACGGATGGTCAATAATATTACCCATGAATTGAAAACGCCGCTGACTACGATCAGCTTAGCTAGCCAACTCCTGCTTGACGATACGGTGGAAAAAACTGCCGATGTCCAACACTCTTATTTGAGGATGATTTCAGACGAGACAAAAGCAATGCAAAGTCTTGTGGATGAGGCACTTGAAGTGTTTAGAAACACTCGTACTACAAGAGAACGCACGGACATCGTGGTGAATAAGCTGCTGACCACCGTCGTCGAGGTGCACCGTCTTTCTTTAAACGAATGCCAAGGTAATGTGGTCTTCGACCTTCAAGCCTCGGATGATGTCGTCTATGGCGACCTTCCCCACCTGGCCAATGCCTTCTCGAACTTGATCGACAACGCCATCAAATACCGTAGCAAAGATCCTCTGCTCATCACCATCAGTACCAGAAACGTGGACGAATCCATCGAAATCAGTTTCAAGGACAACGGTATTGGTATCTCTCACGAAAACCAAAAACTCATCTTTGAACCGTTTACCAGGGTCAATACGGACAACAAATATTATGTGAAAGGCTATGGCTTGGGACTGAATTATGTGATGCATATTGTTGAATATCATAAAGGTACAATAAAATTAGAAAGCGAATTGGGCAAGGGTTCCAATTTTATTATAACTTTGCCCCTGAAGTTGAAAGGGATTTTAATATGACACAGAAAATCAATGCTTTATTAGTAGAAGATGACAAGAATCTAGGAGTCATCCTTAACAAATACCTTGAAGCAAAGGACATCAATGTGACATTGTGCGCCAATGGCGAAGAAGCTCTCGAGACCTTCCGCTCGGGCAACTTCAATTTTTGTATCTTCGACGTGATGCTGCCACTGATGGACGGCTTCACCTTGGCTCGGGAAGTCAAGAAACTGAACAAATTGGTTCCGATTATCTTCTTGACAGCCAAAACGACCTCTAAAGATGTGATCGAAGGATTCAAACTGGGTGCGGACGACTACATCACCAAACCTTTCAACATGGATGAACTGCTGCTGCGCATCCATGCAGTGTTCAACAGGACCTCGGTCGATACCCCAGCCCCTACCACCTTCAGGCTGGGCAGCTTTACTTTCGATGCTGCCCGACACCTGCTGATCAGAGGGGAAGAAACCCGTAAACTTACCTCAAAGGAAGCGGATCTGCTCCTCCTGTTTTGCGAAAACATGAACGAAACCCTGGAACGCTCGGTGGCACTTCGTAAAGTGTGGTACGAGGATTCCTACTTCAACGCTCGTTCCATGGACGTGTATATCACCAAACTTCGCAAATACTTTAAAGACGATCCTAACGTGGATCTGATCAACGTCCACGGCGTGGGCTTCAAACTGCTAGTCAAAAACTAATCGGGCATTGACTGACGCCGGCGGCAACTGCACCGTCGTGTCGTTGAGGAAATCCCATAAAGGATCTCCCACTGCACTACTGCTCGTGTTGGTGAGGACAATGAGCGTGCGCCCCTTCTCTGGATACCTGATGAAGAAAGTGCGGTAACCCTTCCACCAACCGAAATGGAACACGATGTTCGGGTGCTTGTCGCTCATCCTCCAACCAAACCCATAGTTCTCCCCACGCTTCCATTCTTCCGAACCCGGCACAAAGGCCTCTTGCTGGATGTCCTCCGGCAAGAATGAGTTGTTCTCCAAGGCGACACTGAACCGATAGAGGTCGTCCACCGTGGATAACATCACTTTGTCGCCTACCACCCCGTTAAGGTAATCCTCCTGCGCCCTGCGTGCCCCGCTCTTGTATAGGTCGTGCCCCTGTACCGCCGTCTCCACGTAGGTCTTGATCCGGTCAACGCCACGCAACGAATAGATATAGGAGTGATCCATGCCTAGGGGCACAAAGACTTGCTGCTTCATGAAATCTTCGAAATGCTGCCCTGTGATCCGCTCAACCACACTGGCCAGCAACACATAGTTCACATTGGTGTAGTGGAAAGTGACCCCGGGCTTGTTGTAGGGCTCCGGCCTGTATTTGCAAAACAAGTCGATGACATCCTCGTTGGTCATCGGGATGGTCCGGTCGGGCCAATGCTCGTCAGCTAACGTCTCGTACCGCGATAAGCCGGAACGATGGTTCAGCAGATGCCGTATCGTGATGCCTTGATAGGGAAACTCGGGGATGTACTTCGTCAACGGGTCGTCATAATCCAACTTGCCTTGCGCATGGAGCAACATCACCGCCTCAGCAGTGAACATCTTCGATACCGAGGCCAACTGAAACTGGTCGTCGATCTGGATGGGCTCCTTCCGCTGATTCAGCCGTCTCCATCCAAAGGCATGACGATACAACACCCTTCCGCCTTCTGCATAGAGCACCGTCCCGTTCAGACCTGCGTTCTTGTTTAACTCCGTAAAGAACTGCTCCACCTTCTTCGTGCGCTTCTCCACGGCATCCTTGCTCAAGTCGATGAACAAACTATCCACAGGAAGGACGAGGCCGCTCCCGCGAGGATGCCGCCTTCCACAAGAGCAAAGGACCAACAATCCTAATGAAAAACAAACGATTAATATGCTGAAAAATCGATTCTTCATGAATGAAATGACAAAGATAGAGAAAAATTCCGTATTTTTGCCGCACTTTTCAATCATCAATTACTTTTCATGTTACAATTTACAGATTTTGGATTGAACTCCGCTCTGTTGAAGGCTATTGGGGAGCTGGGGTTCGAGAATCCTATGCCAATACAGGAACAAGCGATTCCTGTGTTGCTGGAGCAAGACGTTGACTTTGTGGGTCTTGCTCAGACGGGTACTGGAAAGACAGCCGCTTTCGGACTGCCTCTGCTCCAGAAGATTGACGCCTCACAGCGCTGTGTCCAAGCGCTGATCCTCTGTCCTACACGTGAACTCTGCATGCAGATCACTAAGGACCTCCGCAACTACGCGAAGTACATTCCCGAAATCCTTGTGGTGCCAGTTTATGGCGGCGCTAGCATCGAACTGCAGTTCAAAGACCTGGCGAAAAAACCCCAGATCATCGTCGCTACCCCTGGCCGCCTCCGCGACATGATTCGCCGCAACCGTGTCGATTTCACCAACGTCAAGACAATGATCCTCGACGAGGCAGACGAGATGCTGAACATGGGCTTCCAAGAAGAGGTTGACGATATCCTTGAGTATATGCCTAAGGAACGCAACACCATGCTCTTCTCGGCCACCATGCCCAAAGAAGTGGAAGCCATCCTCAACAAGTACATGACGGATCCCGTCAAAGTAGCCGTCGGAGAACGTAATTCGGGTACCGCCAACGTGGACCATAAATACTACATGATGGCCGCTAAGGACCGCTACTCGGTGCTCAAACGTATCATCGACTACACCCCGTCCATCTATGGCATCATCTTCTGCCGCACCAAACTGGAAACCCAGGAGATCGCAGACAGCCTCATCCAAGATGGTTACAACGCCGCTGCCCTCCATGGCGACCTCTCTCAGGCCATGCGCGATAACGTCATGGACCACTTCCGCAAACGCTCCCTGCAACTGCTCGTCGCCACCGACGTGGCCGCCCGTGGCATCGACGTCAAGGAACTGACCCATATCATCAACTACAACCTTCCCGACGATATCGAGACCTATGTGCACCGCAGCGGTCGTACCGGTCGCGCCGACAAACGTGGCATCTGTATCAGCCTGGTGCACCTTCGCGAGAAACATAAAATCAAACAGATCGAAAAGATCGTGGGCCGCCCCATCGAAAGGGCAATGATCCCTACCGGTAAAGAAGTCTGTGAAAAACAACTCTTCAATCATATCGATAGAATTGAACATGTTGACATCAACCGCGAAGACATCGACGACTACCTGCCCGTCATCTTCAAAAAGTTGGAGTGGATGTCACGTGAAGAACTCATCACCCGTATGGTGGCACTCAACTTCAACCGATTCCTCGACTACTATAAGGATGCCATCGACCTCAACGTGGATGCCTCGGATGACCGTAAGGACAAAAAGGAACGCAAGAAAGAACGCGACCGCATGGACCAAACCATGAAACGCCTCTATTTCGGCGTGGGTAAAAACGACCATATCCTGCCCCAGAAGATCATCGGTAAAATCAACGACGTGACGAACTCCCGCAACATCCCCATCGGACGTATCGACCTGTTTAACGATTATTCTTATGTCGATGTCGAAGAGAGCTTCGTCCCCATGATCCTGGAATGCTTCTCCGATCCACGCAAAAACCCTAAAGGCATCGTGGTCGAAGTGGCCAAAGAACAACCCAAACGCGAAAAACCCACTCAAGACCCCTCTAGTCCCTCTCGTTCCTCTCGTTCCTCTAGTTCTTCTCGTTCCTCTAGTTCTTCTCGCCCCTCTAGCTCCTCCCGCCCCCAATACAAAGTGGAGCGCTCCCGCGATGGCCATGAGTGGCTCGACCCCGACTGGCGTGAACACCTCGATGACATCGATGTGTTTCTCGAAGAAGAGGACGTCCGTCCCTCCCGCAAAAAACGTAGTGAAGAGCGCGGCTTCGGTGCCAAAAAGGAGAAGTCTGTAGCCAAGAAGGAGAAAAGCACTGGCTCAAGGAATGAAAAGGGTTCTCGTTCAAAGAAGGAGTCTTCTTCCAACAGCTTTGGCTTCCGCTCCAGCGACTATGACATCAATGGTCCTCGCCCCTCTAGTACCTCTCGTTCTTCTAGAACTTCTCGTCCCTCTACTTCTTCCCGTGGCCGCCGTGGCGCCGCCCGCAACGAGGAGCCATCCTTCTATTCCCCGAAACGCCGTGGCGGGAAAAGGAGATGATAGTTTAGAGTTTAGAGTTGGGTACGTCATTGCGAACTTGGTTTGCTGCTGCTCGTCCCCGGACAGTATTGCTTTCACTGTCTGGCGTGATGATGGGCGGCTTTTTGGCCGCTGCGACAGGTTTTTTCTATCCTGTCACAGCGGCGTTCTGCGCCTTGACCGCCATCCTGCTTCAAATCCTCTCCAACCTCGCCAATGACTACGGCGACTATGTGAAAGGTGTTGACAATGCCGAACGTACTGGCCCTCAGCGTACCCTTCAAAGTGGCGCCTTGACGAAAGAACAGATGGGCTGCGGGATCATTGTCGTTGCCCTGATCACCTTGCTCTCTGGAGGCATTCTGTTGCTGTTGGCTTGGTTCCACATCGGTTGGAAGGAACTGATGGTCTTTGGTGCCTTGGGCATCGCTGCCGTAGCCGCCGCTTTGTGCTATACCCTGGGTAAGCACGCCTACGGCTATCGGGGACTTGGCGACTTGTTTTGTTTCCTGTTCTTCGGTTGGGTGGCAGTAGCAGGCACCTTCTTCCTGACAACCAACCGCTTCGATCCCTTGGTCTTACTGCCTGCCACCGCCATGGGCTTCCTCTCCAATGCCGTGCTCAACATCAATAATATGCGCGACTATGAGAACGATAAGGCCAAGGGCAAAAACACTTTGGTGGTGAAGACGGGACTGAAAGTAGCTTTTGCCTATCATGTGCTGTTGATTGTCGGAGCTTTTGTATGCCTCACGATCTTCCTTTGGCTAAAACACGTTACTTGGTATGTTTACGCCTTCTGGCTGCTGTTTCCCCTGTTTGCCATGGATTTGATCACCATCCGTAAGACGCTGGAGAGGGGCGTTCCCGACAAGTTGCTTCCCCTACAGGTGGTGAAGACTTTTTTGTTGTCACTGGCTTTCGGCGTACTGCTGCTCTTGGCTTAAAGGAATAAAAAAAGGACACCAGATAACTCTGATGTCCTTCCGTCGGAGTGGCCCGACTCGAACGGGCGACCGCTTGCACCCCATGCAAGAATGCTAGCCAACTGCACCACACCCCGATTGCATTTGCGGCTGCAAAGATAAAAAGGTTTTTTGAATTATCATGCTTTTTGCGAAAAAAAAGTTACCTTTGCGCAAAATAAATCTAACTGAACAACTGAATAACTAATCACTGACAACTATGGAAAAAGTTGAATGTCTGATAATTGGCTCCGGCCCTGCGGGTTATACTGCCGCCATCTACACTTGTCGCGCCGACATCAAAACAGTCGTCTATGAAGGAATGCAGCCAGGGGGGCAACTGACTCAAACTACAGAAATCGAGAACTTCCCAGGCTATCCTAAAGGTATCAACGGGCCCGACATGATGGAGGACATCCGCCAACAGGCACTGCGCTTCGGTGCCGAGATTCGTGAAGGCGAAGTCACCGCCATCGACGTCTCACAAAGACCTTTCAAGGTGACTACCGAATACGATGGCGAACTCCTCGCCGACAGCATCATCGTCTCCACAGGCGCCTCCGCCCGCTACCTCGGACTCCCCACCGAAGAGGAATTCAAAGGCGGCGGCGTGTCGGCTTGCGCCACCTGCGACGGCTTCTTCTATAAAGGAAAAGACGTGGCCGTGGTCGGCGGCGGTGATACCGCTTGCGAAGATGCCACCTACCTCGCCAAACTCTGCAACAAAGTCTATCTCATCGTCCGCCGCGACGTGCTGCGGGCCTCCAAAGCCATGCAACACCGCATGCTGAACACCCCCAACATCGAGGTGCTGTGGAAACACCAGACCAAAGAACTCTTTGGGGAACAGCAGGGCTTCATGAAGAAACTGAAAGGCGCCGTGCTCTACCATAGTGATACCAAGGAAGAACGCACCATCTACGTGGACGGCTTCTTTGAAGCGATCGGCCATACACCGAACACGGAGCCGTTTAAAGGTATCCTCGACATGGATGAGGAAGGCTATATCATCACCAAGCCGAAGTCAACGGCCACCAACGTGGAAGGTATCTTCGCTTGTGGCGACTGCCAGGACCGTATCTACCGCCAAGCTATCGTGGCCGCCGGCACCGGCGCCATGGCAGGCATCGAGGTGGAAAGGTATTTAATGTCTGTCCGCTAAGCGCCACCCACTAACCCATCGCTCCCGCCTAACCCACCGCACCCCATCGGGGTGCCATATCGGTAGGAAAAATGTTGTTGAGAACCGAAATTAATATCACCCCGCTCACCCAGACCATCGTCTATGGCGACAGCCTGCTTTTTCTGGGCTCTTGCTTCGCCGACGAGGTGGGGGGCATCTGCCGTGGCCTGGGCTTCAATGCCCTAATCAACCCCTTTGGCGTCCTCTATAACCCCGCCAGCATCGCCCAATCTCTGAAACATCTCCAAAAGGGCACGCCCTTCACCCATGATGAAGTCATCAAAGTGGGAGAGGAGTTTTATTGTACCTTCAGCCATAACACGGATTTCTGGAGGACCTCGGAACAGGAATTGATTGAAACAGTCAACCATCGCCTCACCGAAGCGCAAACGCATTTCCAAGACGCGAAATGGATCGTCCTAAGCTTGGGCACCTCCTGGGCCTTCCGTGATAAAACAACCGGCCAGGTGGTCTCCAACTGTCATAAGCTTCCGGCCAACCGTTTCGATAGGGTCTTTCTTTCCGCGCAACACTCGGCCAAGCTCCTTTCCGACATACTGCAATCGGCTCCCGATAAGCAGTTCATCCTTACCGTCTCTCCCTTGCGCCATCTCAAGGATGGCCTTCACGAGAACCAGCTGAGCAAGGCATCATTGTTGTTGGCCGTGGATGAGGTCTGCAAGACCTTCGGCAACGCCCACTACTTTCCCGCCTACGAAATCCTTCTCGATGAGCTCCGTGACTACCGTTTCTATAAGGAAGACATGGTCCATCCCACCGACCAAGCAGTAAAATACGTCTTCGAAAAATTCGTTCAATTCGCCGTTTCCCCTTCCGAAAAACCTGCCATGCAAGCCGCTTCAGAACTCAAGCAGATGCTGCAGCATAAGCCGCTTTTTCCCGAAAGTGAAGCCTTTAAGTTGTTTGAGAAACAACGAAATCAAAAAGCCTTGGAATTGCAACATAGATTTCCCAATATTGTGGTGGAAAATCTTTGATACAGCTTTGTTGGTTAATTCAAATAATTTCTAAAAAAAACAACAAAAACAATTAATTATTTAAAACATATTGTTATCTTTGCGGCATAAAATGATGTCAAATTGATAAAAAATGATAGCAATATGACGAATAATGATTATCTTTGCGCTGACTTAAACCTCTTAATGATGCCGCAAGTATCCATGACCGTGAGGATGGACTCACAATTGAAACAACGTTTTGATGCACTTTGTGCCGAGTTTGGCATGAGTGCCAATACTGCCATGAATATCTTTGCGAGAGCGGTGGTGCAACGGGGGAAGATTCCTTTTGAAATCAAGTCGGAAAGAGCAATCTATCTGGAAAAAGCACAAGAAGCTTTCAAGGAAATGAGAGCGTGGGCTGAAAGTGGCAACACGCCTGATCTTACTATGGAAGAGATTGATGAAGAAATCAGAAAAGCCAGGGCGGAAAGATGAGTTTATTTGTTGTGTTTGATACCAATGTGATTGTTCACTATATAACGAAGAAATACTTGTTGAATACAGAAAAGTTCTTCATCGAACAAAGTTCAACTTGCACCCCTCGATAGTTACTAGCGTGATAGCTTCCATCATAAGACTTGGAGTAAAAGTAAACCGCACTTCAACTGATGAAACATTTATCGATCTTGATGATGTGGTGTTTTACGAAGTGGCACTTTCAAAAGAAGGATCGTTTGTCGTTACCGGGAATACCAAACACTTTCCTAAAAACCCTATTGTGGTTACTCCCGCTGAACTTTTGGAGATTTTGACTAATCTTTAGCAAAAAGATCCCGGTATTCCTTCCCTTCGGGAGTAGCCGGTAGGTCGTCATCGGAAACAATTGAAAAAAGGTAAACCAACTCCTTTTCGTTTTTATCCTCTCTAATATACTGTCTTTTCAACATCGGTTTCATCCCAGATAACCCTAGCGTTTCTTCCATCTTTCGCTTGAGCGTTTTCTCGGGAGTCTCTCCAAATGCCACGTGCCACCAGTAAAGCCGGGTGATTGCTCCCTGACTATTGAGGACATGCAAATGCACTGCAGGGTGCAAGATCTTGTTTCCTTGATGCAACTCCATATACAAAGCTCTTCCCGCAATGTTGCCGCGCTCGTTGACGATGGGCAGGAATTCCATGGGATTCACCTCAGGCTCGAATAGGCGTGGACCCTCCACCGTGGAGGATGCGACAACGCCATCTTCCCGTTTGTCGTTGCGAAGTGCGGAACTTTGCGGAGCGACATGGTAATCCACAGACTCGCTGGCTTTAAGGGATTGATCGATGTGTCGCGATACAACCTGTTTTGTGGGCACAACCTTTTCATGGACAATTTGCGTGAGCGCCAACGGTTCATACGACACTTCCTCCACCACAATCCGCTCCGGGCCACCAGATCCCTGCAATTCAAACACCTCACCGGCATTTTTTCCTGTCAGGGCTTTGGCGATGGGGGAGATGAACGAGACGAGACCTTTCGTCACGTTGGCTTCATCCACGCCTACAATCCTCACCACACGGCCGTTGTAACGCACCCACGCCCCGAACCCCACCGTGTTCTTGTCGGCCTTGGAGAGGTCGGTCTCTACGGCACTATTGATACGGCTGATGAGAAGCTTCATCTTCGCGTCGAGGTAGTTGACCGTGATGTAGTCTTCACCCGCTTGGGCACGCGCTTCTTCAAGACTTCTCAACTCCTCGTTGAGTGCCTCAAGACCTTCTTTCGTGACGAAGTTGGGCACGCCTTCGGGTAGGTAAGCCCTTGGGGGCACCATCGGTATTTCTTCTTGATCGCCTTCTTTGATGAAACCTCGGCTCATTTCAAATTACTTCACTTCAAGTTGATTCTTTGCAAAGATAGAAAATAATCGTATCTTTGCACCCCTTTACTTTATTAAAATAAAAGAGGTGCCATGCATACACGGGTTCGGATCTTAAGGATGATGTCGCTGATTGTCAGCATGATGGCGTGTATGCTTTCCCAGGTGCATGGCCAAAATAGGGGACAGGTGACCGCCACCGCCGAACCCAATATGATTTGTCCCGGAGAATCTTCCCATCTTCACGCGGAAGCGGTGGTCGAAACAATTATTGACTTTGAGACAGGCGATTTCAGCCAATTGAGCCAATATAGTTTTACAAACAGTACTACTTATCCTTGGACTGTAGTTGCTGCGGATAACGGCAGTTCCTATTGTATGAAAAGTGGCAATGGAGGAGTAAATAACTCCACTTCAACTATTTCAGCAGAGGTGACATTCACTACAATAGGTGTTGTTCGTTTTGATGCAAAATGTATGGGAGAGGGATCTTACACTGCCGATGATAAATGCATTTTCTTTATAGATGGCCAGCAACAATTTGCATACGGTACTCAGGTTTCAGGTTGGCAAAATTATAGTTATATCGTAACTGCAGGAAATCACACCTTTACTTGGTCGTATTCTAAAGATGGATCAATAAGTCCGACGGGTGATGCTTTTTTTGTTGATAATATTGCTTTTAACGATAATGCGGAGTATTCGGAATTTTTTGTCAATTTTGAAACAGGTAGTTTTTCCCAAGCGAATTTCAACAACACATCTGCTGGGTCAAACTATCCTTGGATAGTTACTAATAATACCTCTGCTTCTGGTAGTTATTGCATGATGAGTGGCAATAATGGTATTGCTTCCTCAAGTTCTGCCATTTCGTTAACCCATGTATTTGAGTCACCTGGTTACATCTCTTTTGATGCAAAATGCATGGGAGAAGGTTCTTCTTGGGATGTGTGCACTTTTTATATTGATGGAGAAAAAAAATTTGAAAAAGGTGCTAATGGGAACACGTGGGATTCTTATTTTTATTCAATCATAAGCGGTACTCATACGTTCAAATGGCAATATACCAAAGACGGTAGTGTAAATCCAACAGGAGATGCATTTTATGTTGACAACATTGCTTTGGTTGCCGTTGATCCTAATTCCGGTGGCTCTGGCTCCGGCGACGTTACTTTCACTTGGACTCCTGGCGGCATGCAAGGCGCCGACATCACGGTCACCCTAACGGAAACTACCACTTACACCGTGACGGCCTATCAAAACAACACCCCAATTGGATCGGCGGAACAAACCGTCGTCGTCTATCAAGACCCGCTACTGAGCATCTCCACAAATACGGGATCCGCCGAGATCTGCGAGGGCGATACCATCGTCCTCTATGTTACCGTGGGTGGTGGAACCGATGTCAAAGTGGGCGATATCGTCTGCACGGATGGCTCCTTGGTGAAACCTTCAGACTGGCCTTGCGAAAAAACCGCAAAGGGGATTGTGTTTTATGTGGATGCTACCGGCCAGCATGGATGGGCCGTTGACCTAGGGGAGATAACAGAAACGAAGCAATGGAGTACTGCGAGTACTGCGAGCCAGAACATCTCGGGTCTGCAGAATCATGATAGTTTTATGGATGCCATCACAGACTTGGATGGCTATAACAACACTCAGGCAGTCAGAAGTGCTGGTAATGCCTCAAACTACCCCGCGGCTTATGCAGTCGATTTTTCCAATGGCTGGTATCTTCCTTCTGCCGGTCAGTTGAACATCCTTTATGGAGAATATTTCGCCGTGAATACCAGCTTGGAACTTGTGGGAGGGCTCTTGATCAATAGCCAAAACAATGCTTTTTTGTGGTCGTCCAGTGCGGCTTCGTCCAACCAAGTTTGGATTGTTACGGTTGATAAGGGATATTTTCAGAAAGAACCCAAGACTAGTAAAAAAAACATCCGTGCGGTAATAGATTTTTAGTTCGTGATGAGAAACAAGATATGGATATTGCTGCTTTTTTTGCTGAACAACAGCCTGCTGTTGTTCTCCCAGCATTGCCATATCGGCGACATCATCACCAATCCGGATGGTAGCCAAGGCATCGTGTTCTATCTGAATCCCGACCGACTGGGCGGATGGATGGTGGCGCTGAACGACATATCGTCCGGGTGCCAATGGGGTTCGAAAGAGGATATCCCCAGATTGCCTAATTATAATGCTCAATCCACCGATCCATTGCTCTTGGAGATGGATGGAAAAGAAAACACGAGGATCATCAGGGCTTTTCAAAACAATAATCTCAACTATGCTGCAGGGAAGGTGGATTTTGAACACGGATGGTACCTGCCCTCCATTGGCCAGCTGCGCATCTTGTATAGTAAGCTGGCATTGATCAATTCGTCATTGGTTGCCAATGGAGGTACTGTCCTTGGCAATGGAAAATATTGGTCCAGCACAGAACATGATGCAGACCAAGCCAAGACACTTTCAGCGAGTCAAGGATGCGGATTCCATAGTATGACGTCTAAGGATCAAACGTGTGCCGTCCGTGCCATTCGCGATTTCTCGTTCCTCCAATGGAGTACAGATGTCGTGGCGGATAGCATTGAGGTGTTCCCGACGGAAACCACGACCTATAGCGTGTTGCTCATCGAAGGTTCAACATGTCCTAACTTTGACTACACGGCTACGATAGAGGTGGTGGTCAGTCCCGTCCCTCAAGATGTGACCATCAACCCCGCTGGACCTTTGCAAATCTGCGAGAGCGATGAGCTTCATCTCCAAGCACAGACGAGCAATAACAAGAACTGGTCTTACCTCTGGCGCGACCTGACGACGCAGCAGATCTTTTCGGAAACTAACGCCGAGCTGATCATCAACGACCTCAGCATCGGCCAACACCAGATCCAAGTCATCGTAAGCTCAGCAACCAACGGCAACTGCAGCGATTCCACCATGGTGGAGGTTGAGGTGTTTCCACCTATCGAAGCAACGCTTGCCGGCCCAGCTTTGGTGTGCGTGGATACCGAATTCGACCTTGCTGCGGAACCAATAGGAGAAGGCCTGACCTATACCTGGAAACGTAATGGCGAAGTGGTGCCCAACTGGACAGGTCCCGAAGCACATCTTGAGGAGAGCATCGCGGGTACATACGAATATACCGTGACGATATCCGACGGCATCTGTACCGACGAGTCAGAACCGTGGACGGTGGTCATAGAGGAAATCATCCCGACATTGTCAGCTCCAGTATCGATATGTGTGGACACGCAATTCGACCTTGTTGCTGCACCTACAGGAGACGGCTATACCTACACCTGGAAACGTAATGGCGAAGTGGTGCCCAACTGGACAAGCTCCACCATCCATCCTTCAGAAGCTGTCGTTGGCACATACGTTTATTCCGTGACAGTAGCTGACGGCATCTGCACGGCCGAGTCGGAACCGGTGACCGTGGAAGTGGAAGACCTGACAGCCAACGTGAGCGGTCCGGACAGGGTGTGCGTCGGTTCCCTGTTCACGCTGGAAGCATCGCCCGCTGTAAGCAGCTACAGCTATACTTGGAAACGTAACGGCATCGTCATCTCTGAGACGGGCGCATCGCTTTATATGACAGAAAACAATGTCGGTACCTTCGACTATACGGTGACCATCTCCGATGGTATCTGCACTACCGAATCGGAACCGTTGACCATCGCGGTAGAGGATCTCACGGCGACCTTGACGGGCCCAGCAGTGGCCTGCGTGGACGTAGAATTTGACCTTGTCGCTGGTCCTGCTGATGGTTATACTTACACCTGGAAACGTAATGGCATCGCTACCACGTGGACGACATCCACTGTTCCTGTGACGGAACACGCCAGTGGCCAATACGAATACACCGTGACAATCACCAACGGCATCTGCACCGATAACGCGAGCTGGACAGTCAATGTGGAAGAGGTGATCGCCTCAATAGAGGGTCCCGCAAACGTCTGCCCCGACGAAACCGTTACCCTGACGGCAAAGCCTGATGGGATGAGCTACGTTTGGAGCAACGGATCAACCAACCAAAGCATCACGGTGCCTGCCGGATACTATACCGTGACGGTGACCTCGACCCACAGCTGTCAAGATGAAGCCTCCCTCACAGTGACGGAATATCCGTCGTTCACGGCCTCAATAGAAGGCCCGACCCAAGTTTGTCCTGGCGAGAGCGTTACCTTGACGGCAAAGCCTGACGGGATGAGCTACGTTTGGAGCAATGGAGCGACTTCGCAAAGCATCACGGTGCCTGCCGGGAACTATTCGGTGACGGTGACATCGCCTGACAACTGCTCCAAGGAGGCCTCGCACACGTTGACGGAATATCCGTCGTTCACAGCTTCGATAGAAGGCCCGACCCAAGTTTGCCCCGACGAAACCGTTACCCTGACGGCGAAACCCGACGGGATGAGCTACGCTTGGAGCAACGGAGCGACTTCGCAAAGCATCACGGTGCCTGCCGGGAACTATTCGGTGACGGTGACATCGCCTGACAACTGCTCCAAGGAGGCCTCGCACACGTTGACGGAATACCCGTCGTTCACAGCTTCGATAGAAGGCCCGACCCAAGTTTGTCCCGGGAACCCAATAACCTTGACAGCAAAACCTGACGGGATGAGTTATCTGTGGAGTACCGGAGCGACTAGCCAGACCATTTCGGTGACACCCGTGGATCTCTCAACAACCTATTCTGTCGAGGTGACCTCTGCCGATGGTTGCATGGATGATGCCTCGCATGTGATTACCCTCTCTGATGCTATTGACGCCTGGATAGACGGTCCGAACGCTACATGTCCCGGAGACCAAGTGACCTTGACAGCGAAGCCTGATGACATGGCCAGTTACGTATGGAGTACGGGAGAAACAACCCAAAGCATCACGGCACCAATAGGTGATTATACGGTGGCAATGACCTCTGCCGATGGCTGCGAGGGCAACGCTTCCCACACAGTAACAGCGTTCCCGTCCGTGACCGCCTCAATAGAAGGCGACACAGAAGTCTGCGAGGGAAGTCCTGTCACGTTAACAGCCTATCCTGATGGGATGAGCTATGCATGGTCCACAGGCGAGACGACACGATCCATCACAGTCACCCCCGATGCTCCGTCCCAAACCTACGAAGTAACAGTGACCTCCGCCGACGGCTGCTCCGACAACGCCCCGCAAACGGTGACGGTGAAACCTTTGCCGATAGCCGATGCGGGCGAAGATGTCAATGTGCCCTACAACAGTTCGGCAATGCTCACAGCTGCCGACGCCGGTGCTGGAGCGGAATACCATTGGGGACCCACCGACAAGATCGACGGTGACCCGAACCAGCAGACAGTGACGACCGTACCCTTAACCGAACCGACGACGTTTTACCTTACGGTGACCCTTAACGGCTGCGAAAGCGCCGCGCCTGACGAGGTGACCGTGACCGTGGGCAACGCGCTTTACGCCTACATCACCGCCGACCCGACTGCTGTATGCCCAGGTGAAACAACGACCCTGACCGTCCATGCATCGAATGGCACGGGTAACTATACCTACCACTGGACTCCAGAAGACCTTATTGCCTCTGGCCAAGGTACCAGCATTGTAACAACGATGGCGCTGGACGATACCACGCCCTTTACCTGCGAAGTCAATGATGGCAATGAGACCACGAGCCCCCCAGTGACTGTGACGGTGTTCGCTTCGGTGACAGCCTCAATAGAAGGCGACACGGAAGTCTGCGAGGGAAGTCCTGTCACGTTAACAGCCTATCCTGATGGGATGAGCTATGCATGGTCCACAGGTGAGACGACACGATCCATCACAGTCACCCCCGATGCTCCGTCCCAAACCTACGAAGTGACAGTGACCTCCGCCGACGGCTGCTCGGACATCGCTTCTCATAATGTGACGGTGAAACCTTTGCCGATAGCCGATGCGGGCGAAGATGTCAATGTGCCCTACAACAGTTCGGCAACGCTCACAGCTGCCGACGCCGGTGCTGGAGCAGAATACCAATGGACCCCAATCGACAAGATCGACGGTGACCCGAACCAGCAGACAGTGACGACCGTGTTCCTTACCGACCCTCAAACGTTCTACCTTACGGTGACCCTCAACGGCTGCGAAAGCACCATGCCTGACGAGGTGACCGTAACCGTGGGCGACGCACTTTACGCTTATGCCATAGCTGACCCGGCCTCGGTTTGTCCTGGCAGTAACACAACACTAATAGTGTCAGCTTCCGGTGGCGCTGGAAATAATACCTATTACTGGCAGCCTGAAAATCTTATTGCCTCAGGCCAAGGAACTGCGCAAGTCGCGACCACGGATCTCCCTGGCCCAGATCCCATAGACTTCACTTGTTTGGTGACGGACGAAGAAGGGGCTACTTACACTGCTCCTGTGACGGTGACGTTGAAGCCTGTTCCGATAGCGGATGCCTCGGGTTCTGACACCTACGTTAGCGCCGGAGCTTCCGCAACGCTCATCGCTGCCAACGCAGGTGCGGGCGCTGTTTACCACTGGTTACCCGATGATTTTATCGCTACAGGCCAAGGAACAATGACAGCGACAACGGTGTCCCTGAATGATCCTATGACGTTCTATCTTACGGTGACCCTGGACGGCTGTGAGAGCCTTGGATCTGACGAGGTCACGGTTTCAGTGGGCGATGCACTGTACGCCACCGCCACTGCCGACCCGGATTCAGTATGCCCTGGAAATGCCACGACAATAACCGTGATAGCCATGGGTGGTACTGAACCATATACTTACGAATGGACTCCCAACGACCTTATTGCCTCAGGCCAAGGCACGGACGTCGTGACCACAACAGCCCTCAGTGCCGACCAGCCTTTCACCTGCATGGTGACGGACGAAGTTGGCGCCCATTACACTGCTTCCGTGACGGTGACCGTGAAGCCATTGCCGACAACAGACGCTGGTGCCGACCAGAGCGTTCCCTACGAAGGGACGGCAACCCTCACAGCCGCCGACGCTGGGGCTGGAGCGGAATACCATTGGGAACCTACTGACATGATTGATGGTGACCCGAACCAACAGACAGTGGTAACGAAGCCGCTTACCAATCCTATAAATACTTTCCAACTTACGGTGACCTTCAACGGCTGCGAGAGCGCTGATCCCGATGAGGTAACAGTATTTGTGGGCGACGCATTATACGCCACTGCCGCTGCCGACCCGGAATCAGTATGCCCGGGAGGTGACGCAACATTAACCGTGTCACCCACAGGGGGTACGGAACCATATACCTACGAATGGCAGCCGCAAAATTATATCAATGGCGATCCTAACGCGCAAACGGTGACGACAACTGCCCTTAATACAGACCAGCCTTTTACCTGCACGGTGACAGACCAGGAAGGTGTTACCTGTACCGCCCAAGTGACGGTGACGATGAAACCGCTTCCGCTGGCCGATGCCTCAGACTCGGATCATTTTGTGGCCTTAGGCACCCCCGCCACCCTCAGAGCAGCTGACGCCGGCGCCGGCGCCCAATACCTTTGGGAACCAGAAGACCAAATTGTTGCAGGCCAAGGTACGACGACCGCCACCACCATCCCGCTTCCCGGTCCCGGCCCTCAGCCGTTCTATCTTACCGTGACCTCACCCGACGGCTGTATAAACGCTGATTTGGTGAATGTGGAAATTGGCGCTCCATTGGACGTCACTGCCACCGCTGACCCCGTTTGCCAAGAGGAACCCGCCTTGCTGACAGCCCTGCCTGTCGGAGGTACGGGCCAATATACCTATCAATGGGAACCACAGGGACTCATCGCCAATGGCCAAGGCACTGCATTGGCCACCACAGAACCCTTGACCGAAAGCCAGCTATTCGATGTTACGGTTTCGGACGGGTATGATATGAAAAAAGTATCCGTAATGGTGACAGTGGAAACGCCCTATGTTGACACTGTTTTTAGATCCGCTTGCCATTACTACGAATGGTATGGCGAACTTTATGATGAACCTGGCTACCATGAACACACGGTTGATGGTCCCGTGTGCGACACCACCTTCGTGCTTTACCTTGAAATTGTGGATGAATATAATGACACCATCCCCATCACAGCTTGCGACCATTACGATTGGAACGGCCAATCATACGACGAAACAGGGCTCTATACGGCCTCTTTCGTTTCTGAACAGGGCTGCGATTCCATCGTTAATCTGGATCTCACCATTATTAACCCGGATATTGAAATACTTGGCTATCAAGATATTTACTTCTCTTCGGATGTTTGGCACGGGATCTATCACTACTATGTGGTGGACTCCATTGCCATACCCTTGGCCCCCATCCAATGGCAATGCGACAACCCCAACTGGATCCTCCTTCCCGTAAGCGATTACCATTGTAAACTCATCGCCACTACCGAAGGGTCAAGCACGCTTACGGCGCATACCTTGATTGCCGAGAATTGCGATGAGGAAATGTCCATCCTGATCAATGCCAAGCCCTACTACGATGACGATGATGACGATACCACCACGGCCTTGTTCCCCAACCCTGCCCGCTCTGAAGTGACCGTCCAAGCAAAGGGCATCACCCACGTCAGAATGTTTAACCTCATGGGCCAAACCGTGAGGGAAATCAAGGTCAACAATCCCGTAAATGCGATCGACATGGATACTGGAAACCTGGAACGTGGCGTTTATCTTGTGGAGATTACAACCCTCAATGAGGTTGTTGTTGAACGACTGGTTCTTGCAACTTACTAGTAATGAGAAATATACATAATATACTGCTGATGATGGCGTTGTTCCTGGGACTGATGGGATGTACCCCGGGAACGGATGACACTATCATTCTCTTTGACGAAGAAACCGAGTTTCTAAAGCTGAGTGAACTGATGAACGACCTCACCCCAGCACAACAAAACGCTTTTCTTTCAAAACTGCCGAACCTGTCAGAAAATACAGATCTTTTTCCCCCCGATATCATGGGTGAATACAAGATCAGTCCGAAACAGTTTGTGGAATCCAATATCGGTTTCGACTTTTTTGACGACAACAGGGATGTGAAGTTGCGCGTGTTCAACCAGCATAACCGCCTAGCCAAAGTGGACTTCTACGAAGGCGGCGTCAGCCGAATCGACGATGCATACGTCATAGGGGACGGCAATCATTTCACCCTTTACTTTACTGAGGAACGCGAGATGCAGTTCATGGGTGTGACCTATAGCTATGAACGCTTGATCGTGATCACTGGCGAGATCGCATCCGATGGGATCCGTAACCTGTACTTTGGCAACGTGATCCTGAATGTTGCAAACGGTACAGACCCCCTCACCGGTGATTTTGAACCGGGCTGGTATTTCCTGTATAAAGATGCCGATGGCCTGTCAGAACGTGGTAACTGGTTTTAAAAGAGCGCGCTATGAAACACTGGCTGATTTGTTTGTTATTGTTGTTCTCCAGTGCCATGACACTGAAGGCACAGGACCATTTCTATCCCTCCAGACCCAAAGATGACGCCGCCCGCTATGAGGGTCCCGTTTATGGAATCAAAGGGGGAATCAACTTCCCAAGACTATACTATACTTCCCAGGTATTGAATGACCTGCCACATATCAGGCTGCTGACCCCCTCTGGCGGATTCTTTTTGGAACTTCCCTTGTCCAGAATCATCACCATCGCCCCGGAGCTGTGCTACCAACAAAGGGGAGGGGCGACGACCTTGAAATTCAATGGGTCAGATGTGGACTATAGCCTGAAAGCACATTATTTCACCGTCAGGGTCCCGTTCTATTGCTACGCGCCGATCTCCGACCGCTTCAAACCCTACCTGTTGCTCGGCCCAGAAATGGGTGCACCGGCATTCGGAAAAATCACTGGCTATGGCCAAGAGGTTAAGGTCAACAGTTCCAACATCAACCGCCTCTACCTGGGTGCTGTGGGTGGTGCGGGGTTTCGTGTCAACATGCCTTTGAGTAGAATCACCTTGGTGCTGAAACTCGAAACCGCAATAAATTGGGGGTTGCTCGACACCTATTCTCCTGCGGAACAGTCGGGTACAGCAACCCCCGTCAATATTCAAGCCTATACCATCGACGGCCACCGCTGGTCAAGGGGCCTGGAGTGCCACCTGGGTCTGGGCTTCTTCTTCAATAAATACAACGCCTGCGGCAGCTTCCAGTGATCATTTGATCACCAACTCCTTGATGATGTTGTCGCACTTGCCGACCTTCTCAATGCACCATAACAGATAACGGGCATCGACGCAGATGGTGCGCTGTACCTGGTTCTCAAAGTTCAAGTCGCCACTCATGGCCTCCCAGTTGCCGTCGAAAGCCAAACCGATCAAGTTGCCTTCGCCATCGATGACAGGACTGCCGGAGTTGCCACCAGTGATGTCGTTCGTGGTGATGAAGTTCACAACCAACTCACCCTTTTCATTGGCATAACGGCCATAGTCTTTCTTCGCCACCAAGTCGCGCACATCCTGCGGGATGTCGAACTCCCAGTTGCCAGGCACATACTTGGCCATCACACCGTCCATGGTGGTGTAGTAGTTGTAATGCACGGCATCGGCAGCCCTGTAGGGTTCCACGGTGCCGTAGGTCAGACGCATGGTGAAGTTGGCGTCAGGATAGAAGTTGCGGTCCTGCTGCATCTCCATCAAACCCTTCATGTAAAGGCGCTCGCCGGCATTGCCGAGGTTCTGGGCCTCTTCATAACGCTCATACAAGGTTCCGTAGGATTCGATGATGTTGTTCGCCAGGGTGAAGATGGGGTCTTTGTCGAGTTTCTTGGGCTTCTGGAGCCACTTCTCCAACCGGGCACGGTCGGTGAATACGGACTTTTGGAAAGCCTTGGCGATGTACTCCGTGAAGTCACCGTTGTTCTCCTGTCCAATCCTCAAGATCTCTGAAGGCATCAACTCAGCAGAGATGTTCTTGTAGAACAAACCCAGCAAAGCGGCGGTGACGTCTTGGTCCAACGACATGTCGTAGTCTTTGTAGAAACCGTCGAGACTGCCCATCAGCCGTTCGGCAGCAGCCTTGATATCTTCCTTGTCCGCCTTATCTTCGATCATCTTGTTGATGCCACGGAAACGACGGCTGAAAGCAATGGCCTCGCCGCCATTCCATCCGGCTTCGCGGTGATAGACAAAGGATTTCTGGATCTCATCCAAGATCTCCCATTTCTTCTCAATGCCTTCGAAGATCTTGCCGTATTCAATCTGGCGTGCGGCACTGGCATTCGCCCAGTTCTTGAACTCGGCTTCCTGGGCGAGACGCTTCTCATAGACATGGTTACGCTTGAGTTGCTTCACCTGGCCGATGTAGTACTTCCAATAGTTGGACACGCTGGCTTGCTTGGAGGCATATTGGATGAACACTTCCTGGTCGGCATCCATGTGCTTGCGGTAGTTGTTGAGCTTGGTGGTGCGGCAGTCGATGATGGCGGGACCTTCCTCCTCAATGATGTTCTTCACGGTATAGGAAGTGGAGTAGCGGTCGGTGCTGCCGGGATAACCCAAGATCATCGCGTAATCGCCACGTTTCACACCGTTCAAGTTGATGGGCAGGAACCACTTCGACTTCATCGGGACATTGTCGGCGGAATACTCTGCGGGACTGCCATCAGGGGCGGTATAGACGCGGAAGATGTTGAAATCGCCCTTGTGACGGGGCCAGGTCCAGTTGTCGGTGTCGGCACCGAACTTGCCGATGCCCCAAGGGGGACAGCAAACCAAACGCACATCCTTGTACTCCAGGTACTCGAAGAGGATGTATTGGTTGCCACTGTAGAAAGGCACGACCTCGATGCGCACCTTGCGGTCGCCTTTGCGCTCCTTGACGAGCTCACGGGTGTTGTTGCCAATCAGTTCTTCGCGCTCAGCCTCGGTGGTCCCGTCGGTGATGCCTTGCAAAACAATCTCCGTCACGTCTTCCACTTGGTTCAAGAACAATACGGAAAGGCCGGGATTGGGCAACTCTTCGCCTTTGCTCTTCGCCCAGAAACCATCAGTCAGATAGTCGTGTTCAATGGAAGAGAGCTTCTGCACAAAACTCAAACCGCAATGGTGATTCGTCAACAGCAAACCCTCTGGGGAGATGATCTCACCTGTGCAACCACCACCGAATTGGACGATGGCATCTTTGATGCTGGGCTGGTTGAAGCTGAAGATCTGATCCTTCGTGAGCTTGCAGCCCATGGCCTGCATCTCGGCCAAGTTTTGGCCATTCAAAGCGTAGGGCAACCACATGCCTTCATCGGCACTCGCTACCGTCACCGACAGCAGCAACGCCAGTACTAATGCGAGTCTTTTCATAGTTTATTTCTTTTGTCTTTTATTTATCTCTTTCTTGATATTCTCTTCAATCCGTTTTGCCAAATCCTCGGAATCCGGAGCTTTCTCGAACTTGTGTCCGGTCACCTTCTCGTAGAGCTCGATGTAGCGGTTGGAAACACTTTCCACATACTCGGGAGTCATCTCTGGCACTTGTTGTCCTTCCTTGCCTTGGAAGCCGTTGGCCATCAGCCACTCACGGACAAACTCCTTCGAGAGCTGCACCTGAGGCTCGCCCTTGGCGAAACGCTCCTCGTACTGGTCGGCGATGAAATACCGCGAAGAGTCAGGCGTGTGGATCTCGTCCATCAGCACAATCTGGTCTCCGATCTTGCCGAACTCGTATTTGGTATCGACCAAGATCAAGCCTTGCTTGGCGGCAATCTCCGTACCTCTCTGGAAAAGCTTGCGGGTGATGTCCTCAATCTGTTGATAATCACTTTCGCTGATCAATCCCCTGGCGATGATCTCCTCTCGGGAGATGTCTTCGTCATGGCCTTCCTCGGCCTTGGTGGTCGGGGTGATGATGGGCTCGGCGAACTTCTGGTGCTCCCTCATGCCTTCTGGAATGGATACGCCGCAGATGGTGTGCTGTCCACTCTTATACGTTCTCCACGAGCTGCCCGTAAGGTAACCGCGGATGATCATCTCGATAGGGAAAGGCTTGCATAGACGACCTACCGTGACCATCGGGTCGGGCGTGGAAAGTTTCCAGTTGGGGACAATGTCGGCCGTGGCATCCAAAAACATCGCAGCAATCTGATTCAATACCTGCCCTTTGTAAGGAATACCCTTGGGCAAGATGACGTCGAAAGCCGAAATGCGGTCCGTTGCCACCATAACCATGTATTCGTCGTTGATGAAATAACAGTCACGGACCTTGCCGTGATACACCTTGGTCTGACCAGGGAAATTGAAATCCGTTCGAGTTAATGCTTTCATTTTTTATTTTAATTCGTTAAATTCGTTAAATTCGTTTAATTCGCCGTTAATCCACCGTTAATTCGCCGTTAATTCGCCGTTCGTTTCTTCTGTCTCCTGCCTTCTCTTATACGCATTGATGATATCCGTCACCAACTTATGCCTGACCACGTCCTTGTCGTCAAGCATGATGAACTCGATACCAGGGACATCTTTCAAAACCTCCATGGCTTGGGGTAGGCCTGACGGCACCTTCGGCGGAAGGTCAATCTGCGTGATGTCGCCAGTGACAATGAACTTGGCCGAGCGACCCATGCGGGTGAGGAACATCTTCAGCTGGCTGCGGGTGGCGTTTTGGGCTTCATCCAAGATGACGAAGGCATGGTCCAACGTACGGCCACGCATGAAAGCCAACGGCGCAATCTCGATGGTGTGGTCTTCGAGATACCCCTCAAGCTTGGAGGTGGGGATCATGTCGCGCAAGGCGTCGTATAGAGGTTGGAGATAAGGATCGAGTTTGTCTTTCAAGTCACCGGGTAGGAAGCCGAGATGCTCGTCGGCCTCCACTGCAGGTCGGGTCAGGATGATGCGCCGCACTTGTCTGGCCTTCAAGGC
This sequence comes from Bacteroidales bacterium, assembly GCA_017965765.1. Taxonomy (GTDB): domain Bacteria; phylum Bacteroidota; class Bacteroidia; order Bacteroidales; family F082; genus Limimorpha. The sequence continues at coordinate 32,452 of JAGCPJ010000066.1, read as the reverse complement.
CCTAACCGCCAAGGCGACCGCCGTGTAGGTCTTGCCCGTACCCGCCGGACCGATCGCGAAGACCAAGTCCTTGTGTTCCGAGGCGCTCACCATGCGTTTCTGGTTGACCGTGATGGCCTTCACGGGAATGCCACCGCGACCGAAGACCAGTACGTCGCTTTCCGACATCTTCTGCTGCAACTCCGTCTCGGAATTGGCCATCATCACGTCTTCAATGTCACGCTCGTCAATCTTGCCCTTCCGCTCCAACTGTATCGTGAGCATCTCAAAGCGACTGATGAAATAGTCCATCTCCTCCTCATCACCCATCACCTTCACAAAGTCACCCCTCGCGATGATCTTCAGCTTTGGAAACAGCGACTTGACTTTGTCCAAATACTTGTCGTTCGGCCCGAAAAGGTCTTTCGGATCCACGTTCTCTATCTGGAGTATCTGTTCTGCCATTTTTGTTCGTAAATTTTTGCAAAGGTAATGAATTGTTTTTTTTCTTTTTCCATATTAAGTTTTATCTTTGCATTCGAAAGAAACTTTCGTGGAGCAATGGCCATCATCACGTTGACAAGCGATTGGGGCACTTCCGACTATTATGCTGCCGCAGTGAAGGGCGTCATCCTTTCCAGGATGCCTAATGCAACCATTGTTGACATCACACACCAGATCGACCCTTTTAACATCGCACAGGCTGGATTCACCCTCCACAACTGTTTCCGTAATTTCCCCGAAGGCACCATCCACATCATCGCCGTCGAGACCATCGAGTCGGACGTCAATCCCCATGTCGTGGTGAAAGCCCATGGCCATTATTTCATCTCCACCGACAACGGCATCTTCAGCCATATCCTCGACGGACCGCCAGAAGAAGCTGTGTATATCGATGTGGAACAGGATACGGATTTCTATACCTTCAGCACCCGCGACCGTTTTGCCAAGGTGGCCGTGATGATCGCCAAAGGGGAACCGCTGTCCAATATCGGTGCCCCGCGCGAACGCCTTAACGACGGCGGCGCTTTCCGACCCATCGTCAAGAACAACATGATTGAGGGCATCGTCATGCACATCGACTCGTATGAGAACCTGATCACCAATATCTCTAAAGAGATGTTCGAAGAAACGGGCAAAGGCCGTCCCTTCGTCATCAAAGTGAAAGGGGATCTCTATACGATAGAAGAACTATCCGAGAGCTATGATGACGTGGATCATCTCGATCCTGTGGCGTTCTTCGGTACCCATGGCTTCCTCGAGCTGGCCCTCAACCATAGCAAGATGGCCTCACTTTGGGGTATTGACCTCCGCTCGACGATTCAAGTGGTTTTTGAGTAATCTCCAGATTATCCATCCGATAATGATTCCCAATGCGGCACCGCCCACGATGTCGCCAGGATAATGTACCCCAATGTAAATCCTGGTATAGCTCGAGATGAAAGCCCAAGCAAACAGCCACCAGCCAACATGCTTGTAGCTTTGCCTTAAGACAGGGGTCAGAAAAGCGGCTACGGCAAAGGTGTTGGCGGCATGGGAGGAGACAAAGCCGTATCTCCCGCCAGGCAACCCCTTGGGAAGATGTACCAAACCCTCCAACTCAGGGTTGAAACAGGGCCGCAACCGGTGAAACAAAGGCTTGCAGACATGCGCCGAGAGCTGGTCGGAACACAATAACACAAGAGCCACGGTCAACAATACCCACCAGCCGTGTTTGCCATACTGCTTGAAAACCATGAAGATCAACAGGATAAACAACGGAATCCAGGGCCATGTCTCCGTGATGGACACCATTACCTTGTCCAGCCACCCGACATGTAACCCGTTCAGCCAAAGGAATAACTGTGTATCAACTCCCTCAATTCCAGCCATTTAGTTTTCCGTTTTCCGTTCTCAGCTTTCCGTTTCCTCTTCCCTGTTCAGCGTCAGCCAAATCAAGTCCTTCAGCTCCTGAATGCCTTGACCCGTCAATGAACAAATGAAGACATGCGGCACCTTCTTGGGCAGATGCTTCTTGATCTCCTTGATCTTGTCCTCGTCGGCCAAATCGCATTTGGTGATGGCCAAAATGCGGTCCTTGTCCATCAACTCGGGATTGTACTTCTTCAACTCGTTGAGCAAAATGTCGTAGTCTGCCTTGACGTCCAAACTGTCGGCGGGAACCATGAACAATAAGGTGGAGTTGCGTTCAATATGTCTTAAAAATCTGATACCCAGTCCTTTACCTTCTGATGCACCTTCGATGATGCCGGGAATGTCGGCCATCACGAAGGAACGGTTGTCGTAATAGCTCACGATACCCAAGTTGGGCACCAGTGTGGTGAACGGATAGTCGGCAATCTCGGGCCTTGCGGCGGAGACCACCGACAGCAGGGTGGATTTGCCGGCATTGGGGAAGCCGACCAAGCCTACATCGGCCAACAGCTTCAGCTCCAAGATGATCCAAGATTCTTGGGAGGGCTCGCCGGGTTGTGAGAACTTGGGCGCCTGCATGGTGGCGGATTTAAAGAAGGCATTGCCCTTGCCACCGCGTCCGCCTTTCAGCAACACGATGGTCTGACCGTCTTCGGTGATCTCACCCAACGGCTTGCGGGTCTCTGCCTCGTATGCCACCGTGCCTAGCGGGACTTCGATATAGACATCCTTTCCCGAGGCTCCTGTGAGCTGGTTGCTACCACCAGGGACACCATCGCCGGCCAGCAGGTGCTTCGTGTAACGCAGGTGCAGCAAGGTCCACATCTGGGCATTCCCCCTCAAGATGATGTCTCCACCACGACCTCCGTCACCGCCGTCCGGACCCCCTCTAGGGATGTATTTCTCTCTGCGGAAGTGCATCGAGCCTGCACCGCCCTTGCCTGAACGGCAGAAGATCTTTACATAGTCAACAAAATTCGAACTTGGCATAATGCTTGGCTTTTGGGTTTTTGATTGTTATTAGAACACGTCGATGGTTTCCACGGCATCGTAGTCCACCTCGTATTTGCCACAGTCGAAGTTCAAATCGACATCGGATGCGGAAGGCCTGGGGAAATCGCCCTTGCTGATGCCCAGCGTCGGGTCGGCATAGACCTTGGTCATGTAGAGGGCCCAGATGGGCAAAGCCGTCCTGGATCCTTGTCCCAAAGCCGTACTGCGGAAGTGTACGCTGCGGTCTTCAGCACCTACCCAAACCCCAGTGGTCAGGTCGGGCGTGATGCCCATGAAATAACCGTCACTGTTGTTCTGGGTCGTACCGGTCTTGCCTGCGATGGGGTAGTTGAGCTTGTAATAGTACCTCAAACGCACACCGGTACCGCTCTGAACCACACCCTTCATCAACTCGACCATCTTGTAGGCCGTCACCTCGCTCATGGCTTCGGACTCTTCGGGCATGAATCGCTCGATGACGTTGCCGTTCTTGTCCTCGATCTTCGTGATGTAATTGGGTTTGATATAGACGCCTTGGTTGGCGAAGGTGCTCATGGCACCCACCATCTCAATCAGCTTCAAGTCACAGACACCCAAGCAGATAGAGGGGACTGCGTCGATAGGTGATTCCACACCCATGCGCCTGGCCATACCGATGACGGCTTGGGGACCGAAACGGTTCATCAGATAGGCGGAGATCCAGTTGTTGGACTGGGCAAGGGCGTATTTGAGCGAGATCTCCTCGTTGACATGCTTGCCGCCGGAGTTACGGGGCGACCAGAACTTGCCGTCGGGCAGCTGGATGTTGTACGGGATGTTCGGGATCTTCGTACAAGGCGTGTATTCTCCTTCCTGCATGGCCAAGGTGTAAAGGAAGGGCTTGAAGGTGGATCCCACCTGACGTTGGGCCTGGGTGACATGGTCGTACTTGAAGAAACGGTAGTCGATGCCGCCCACGTATGCCTTCACATGCCCCGTATGCGACTCGATGGAGACCAAGCTGGCCTGCAAGAACCATTTGTAGTAACGGATGGAGTCCATAGGGGTCATCACAGTGTCGATGGGTCCTTTCCAGGAGAACAGGGTCATCGGTACCGGCTTGTCGAAATCAGCCTTGATGGAGTCTAGACACATACCTTGCTTCTTCAAGATACGGTAACGGTCGCTGCGTTTCATCGAAGTCTCCAAAATCTGGTCGATCTGATCCTTGTCACGCAAAGAGAACGGTGCATTCTTCTGGTTTTTCCAATGCTCATAGAAACTGGGTTGTAAGCTCCCTCCCATGAATTCGGCAACGGCTTCCTCGGCGTAACGCTGCATCCTGGAGTCGATGGTGGTGTAGATCTTCAAACCATCACGGTAGATGTTGTAGGGCTTGCCGTCAGCGCGAGTGTGGGTGTTGGCCCACTCGGTAAGCTCCTTGCAGAGGAACTCACGGAAATAGGTGGCCTGGCCGCTGTTGTGGTCCATCACACCGAAATGCGACATGTCGATGGGAATCTGCGAGATGGAGTCGTATTCCTGTGGGGTGAGGTAGCCGTTCTTTTCCATGCTCTTCAGCACCAGGTTGCGGCGCTGCAGCGAACGCTCGGGGTTGCGGACTGGGCTGAATCGGGTGGGGGCGTTGACGACACCGGCCATCAGCGCGGATTCTTCGATGTTCAGCTTCTTGGGGTCCTTGTCGAAATAGGTCTTCGCTGCCGAACGGATGCCGTAGGCGTTGTGACCGAAGGCAACCGTGTTGAAATACATGGCGATGATTTCTTCTTTTGAGTAGTTGTATTCCAACTTTGTTGCGGTGATCCATTCCTGGAACTTCCTGATTACCAGTTGAATGGTGCTAAGGTTCTCGTCACGAGGGAATAGGTTCTTGGCCAGCTGCTGGGTGATGGTACTACCACCGCCTTTCTTGTTGCCAGTGAGCACGCCGAAAGCCACACGGAACAACGACTTGCCATCGATGCCGGAGTGTTTCTCAAAACGCTCGTCCTCAATACTGATGAGCGCCTGGGGAAGGTAAGGGGAGAGCTCGCTGTAACGGACGTTGGATCGGTTCTCCACATAATAGCTGCCCAGCACTTTACCATCGCAGGAGATGATCTGTGTAGCCAAGTTCGTCTGAGGATTCTCCAGCTCTTCAAAGGTGGGCATGGTGCCGAACAACCCTCGGGCCACACCGAAGAAAAACAAAACGATGAGCACGATGACGATGCCGAAGATGGACCATAGCACCTTGACGGCCTTGGAGCCGTTGCCGCCTTTTTCGTTTGCCTTCTTTTTCTTATTGTTCTGCTTTTGCATAGCTGTTATTGTTGCTTTTCTATAAACAAACCGATGTCGGAGATGCCTTTCAACACAGGCTCACGCATCGCTTGCTCGATTTCAAAATGATAGGTTCCCTGCAACGGAAAACGCAGGTTGGGGTTCAGCACGATCCTTACGTCCCTCATGCTGCCGCTGCTCTTTCCAAGCCAACGGCCTTCGGGGGAAGCGAGCAGGCACTGGATGGTGTCATGGGTCACGTTCCCGTTGGGCATGTCGGTGTGCAAGAAGACGTAGAGGTTGCTGTAACGGTAGTTCTCCAGATGCCTCAGGCTTATCCCAAAGGCGTAGATGTCTGCCGTGTCGTTTACCGTCACGTCAAAGGGGATGCGGTTCTCCACGGCCCATTTGGCCTCAGGAATCACCACCCGCTGGTCGAAGTCCTTGCTCCCGCAAGCGGAAAGCATCACCGCAATGGCTAATGTGAATAATACTTTTCTCATCAATTATTTTCCGTTCTCCGTTTTCCGTTTTCCGTTTAATCGCTCATCTTCCTCAAATCCTTCTCACTGTACCCCTCATTGGTGTTGGTATGCTGCTCCTTGGTGACGGCGTAGTCTTCCAGCTTCTCCGGGATTTCGCCTTTTTTGTTCTTCTCGATGATTTCCTTCACCTTTCCGACGGGAATGGCCATGATGTTGCTCTTGTCGGTGGTATAGGAATACCACATGATGCCTTTGAAAACGTCGTTTTTCTGGTGGATGGCATCGCCGTTCTTGAACTTCAGCACGATGTTGGGGTCGGAGAAATCCTTCAGCGCCTCGACGTAGGCTTCATATTCGTAATTCAGGCAGCATTTCAGCTTCCCGCACTGACCGGCAAGTTTCTGCGGGTTGGGCGAGAGCTGTTGGATGCGGGCAACGTTGGTGGTGACAGACTGGAAGTCGCTGATCCAGGATGCACAGCAGAGTTCGCGGCCACAGGATCCAATGCCGCCGAGTTTGGCCGACTCCTGTCGGACCCCGATCTGACGCATCTCCACCCTTACATGGAACTCCTCTGCCAACTTCTTGATCAACTCACGGAAGTCAACACGTCCATCGGCAGTGTAATAGAAGATGGCCTTGGTCTTGTCGCCTTGATACTCGATGTCGTTCAACTTCATCTCCAAGCCGAGATTCTCCGCGATGGTGCGGGTGCGATATAAAGTACTGTCTTCCAATGCGATGGCGGACAGCCATTTTTCCACGTCGTTCTGCCGGGCACGGCGATACACTTTTTTCATCTCCTCCAGCGGTGTGCGGAACTTCTTGCGTTTCATCTGTCGCACCGCCAATTCGCCCGTCAGCGTCACGATGCCGATGTCGTGGCCAATGGCGGCTTCCACCGCGACCAGGTCACCCTCGTGAAGGTCCAACTCCTCCGGATACGTGAAGAAATCTTTGTGGTCGTTCTTGAAACGGACCTCCGCAATCAAAGGATTCGGGGTCTCAGCGCCCTCAAAGTCTTTCATCCAGTTGAACTCATGCATCTTGCAGCCACTGTGGTTCAGCAGGGACTGACCAGGGGCGGGCTCCCCCTTGAATTTGCAACAGCCACGGTTGAAGACGGGATCCTTCAAACTGGGCTTTGACTCTATCGAATTGCGTTTATATTGTTCGTCAGACATGATTCCAAGTTTTAAAAAACATGATTTAAACTTGCAAAGATAGTAAAAATTCTGTTTCTTTGCCTTCTAATTTAAAAACACATCGTCATGAAAAAAGGTGGAATTCTAATCGTATTACTCGTCCTTATCGGTCTCCTGGCGCTCTGGGGAGTGCGCATATACAACAATCTTGTCTCTAAGCAAGAGACTGTGGAACAAGCTGTTGGTGATGTCCAAGCGGCTTACCAAAAGCGTGCTGACCAGATCCCAAATGTGGCTGCTACGGCCAAACAGTATTCCGATTACGAGGGAGAGGCTTTCACGAAGATTGTCGAGGCTCGCAACCAAGCCCAAAACACGGCGCTCGACATGTCGAACCTGACAGAACAGCAGTTGGCGAACTTCCAAAAGACGCAGGACGAACTCATGAAGACCATGAGGGCCAACCTGAATGTCATCGTGGAACGTTATCCGGAGCTCAAGGCCAATACCTTGTACCTGAACCTACAGGACAACATCGAGAGCTGTGAGAACCAGATCGCCAATGCCCGTAAGAACTTCAACGAGAAGGCCAAGGATTTCAACCAATACCTCCGCCGTTTCCCGAACAACATCATCGCCGGGATGTCTAACTTCGAAAAGATGCCTTACTTCGAGGCTTCCGAAGGTGCCGAGACCGCTCCCGACGTCAAGGAACTCTTTAAGTGAATTATGAATGCGGAATGCGGAATTAACCACCGGAGGCTAATTCCGCATTCCGCATTCCGCATTTTTACAACATGTTGTAGCTCGGCGAGAACGTGTCGCCCTGGCTGACGTCGCCAGTGCGCAAGCCTTTCTTTAACCATTTGGAACGCTGTGCCGAAGTGCCGTGGTTGAAGGTCTCTGGCATGGTGCGGCCGTATGCTTGCTTTTGCAAGTAGTCGTCACCGATCTTGGCAGCGGCATTCAAAGCCTCTTCGATGTCGCCATCCTCAAGCGATCCAAACATCTTGTTGTCATGGTAAGCCCACACGCCTGCGTAGAAGTCGGCCTGCAACTCCAAACGCACACTCGTTTGGTTGTATCCTGCGGTGTTTTTGCCGTATTGCGCCATCTTGTTATGGGCGGCGTCAAGGGTGCCCAGCAGGTTTTGGACATGATGCCCCACCTCGTGAGCGATGACGTAAGCGTAGGCGAAGTCGCCGTCAGCCCCAATCTGACGTTTCATGCTCTTGAAGAACTCCAAGTCGAGATATACGGTCTGGTCGGCCGAGCAATAGAAAGGTCCGCTATCGGAAGTGGCACTGCCGCAACCAGAGTTCACTGCACCGGCAAAGATGACCATCTTCGGGGGACGGTAGGTCATCCCCATCTTCCTGAACTCTTGCGTCCACACGTCTTCGGTGCCGGCAAGAATCTGTTTGCAGAACTGCATGAGCTCCACATCCACCTCGCTGTAGTCCTTCCCGTCGGTGGCATATTCCGTGCCCCCGCCTTGGGTCATCTGCTGCAATACCTGTGTGTCGGGTGCCCTGCCCGTCAGTAACCAAATCAGTCCAACAATGATAATGCCGCCCAAGCCCAGTCCACCGGCCTTCACGGCTCCGCCCTTGCCTCGGCGGTCTTCCACATTCGTACTTTCTCTACGTCCGTCTAATCTCATGGTGATAATTTTTTGAAATGATGCACAAAGATAGAAAAAACGTTTTGAATAAAAAAAATGTTTTCGTCAAGGAAAAAAACGTACCTTTGATTTTTCTTTTAAAACCAACCATTATGATTGTCTATGTGAATGACGTTGCCGTGAAAACTTACTACGGCGCCAAGGTGAAATCTGCCATCTGGGCTTATTTCAGAGACCACGACATCCCCGTGAAGACTCCGGTCAAAGAAGTCAGGGATGCCTACGGGAACCGTCTTGATTTTGATGGTTCGATACGATCTAACTCAAAGATTTACTTTAAGTTATGAAAGGAGTTTTCTCGAGCTTTTTGCTGGTAATGCTCTTGGCCTTGGGTCTGGCTGGATGCCAACCTAAAGAAACCAAGTTGTATGTCGCTTCCATCAACGACATGCACGCCAACATTGACAATTTTCCGCAACTTGCCGATCTGATCGATAGCCTCCGTGCCGTGCATCCTGATCTGTTGCTTTTCTCTGCAGGCGACAACCGCTCAGGCAATCCTTTCAACGACCGTTACAGCGAGCCTTCCCGACCCATGATCGAGCTGATGAACAAAGTCGGATTCGATCTTTGTGAATTTGGCAATCACGAATGGGATGGGGGCGCCAAGGGCCTTCATGACATGGTGGCTTGGGCCAATTTCCCCTTTGTCTGCGCCAACGTCACTTTCGACGACAGCCTCGGCATTCCTGTGAAGCCATATATCATCTTGGAACGCAATGGCTTGAAGATCGGAGTGATCGGTGGTATCCAGCTGGGAATGAATGGACTGCCTGATTTCCATCCGAAGAATGCCGGAGGAAGCCATTTCCAACCCATCGCTGAGGTGATTCCGCAATACCTGGGCCTCCGTGACGAGTGCAACGCACTTTTCCTGTTGTCGCATTGCGGTTTTGAGGACGACGTGGAACTCGCACAGCAGTTTCCGCAGTTCGATGCGATCTTTGGCGGCCATTCCCATACCTTGGTGGACACCCTCCGCCTTTTCAACGGGGTGTTGGTCACTCAGGCGATGAACCGTATCAAATATCTGACATTCAGTACTTTTACTTTTGATAAAAAAGGCAAGATGATCGGCAAGGAAAGCGTCGTGCTGCCCGTGGCCTCCCACACTTCCCGCAATGCCGAGGTGCAGGCGATGGTCGATAGCTATAACAACAATGAAGTCTTCCTCCAAGTGTTGGGGTATAACGATGCCCCCATCGTGGATGGCAGACAAAATCTCGGTTGCCTGATGGCCGACTCGCATCGGGCGGCTGCAGGAGCGGAACTGGGATTCCAGAACTATGGCGGGGTCCGGTTCGATACGTTGGGAGCGCGTCCTATCTTGCTGAAGGATCTTTATTCGCTGGATCCCTTTGACAATGAAATCATCTGCATGAACATGACGGGAAAGGAGATCGTTGAGTTCTTGGAAGTATCCGCATTCACCGATCGTGGCCCGAATTACTGCTCCGGCTGCTCATACACCTATTCCTTGGATGAGGAAGGGCGGATGAAAGACTGCGTGGTCACCCTGGAAAACGGCAAGCCATTGAAACTGAACCAACAATACAAAGTGGCGATGAACAGCTATATGAGCGATGCTTTCCAATTCAGCCACGATGATCCGGGCGTGTCCGCCAATATTAGGTCCAACCAGGCGATGATCGAGTATCTCTCCGCCCATCCCCATATCGATTATTCAAATGTTTCAAGGGTTAAGGAAATTCCTTGATCTTTGGAATGGTTTTTGCAATCAAAAAGAAAAATGCGTTTAACCTTTAAAAACAACAGCCTTATGAAAACCAAGAAATTCTTCATGACTTCCCTGTTAGTGATGGGGATGATCATCGCCAAAGCAGCGAACGGCTTTCCGCCAGAATTGGTCTTGGTCTCACAACCCGTGCTGACCTACAACGCCAATTCGGTCACCATCTATTACGATGTCCAAAATATAGGAGACTACACCTACAGAGGTAACATCTTCATCTACCTGGATCCCGACAATGGATACTACTACGGCAAAAAGTACGTGAGAGTGTCCCCCGGTAGAATCAAAAGAGTCGCCGTCAGTATCCCGGCTTACCGCCCCAATCCTTCCTGGACTTACACGGTGATGCCTTACTACGAACTCGGCGATGAACTCTACAGCTTCACCACCTTCGAGTACTTCGAGCCGGTGCGCTTCTGCTGGAACGGTTATCGCAACGAGCCTTGGGTGGTGATCCACGTGGGACCTCGCCCGCGCTACTACCACCGTCCGCACCCTTACCGCTACTACTACGACGGCTACTATCCGATCCTGCCTCCTCCTCCAGGCGGCTATCCTCCGGGCTACTTCGACGGCATGCACCCGCTCAACCCGATGCACCACACCTACGCACACCACCACGCTCACGGAGGTTACCCGGCCAACTACCATCCGGAAGGGAATGTCCCGGGATACAACCCGCCTGCGAGCAACAACGCTCCTGGACAAGCTACGGTGATCAGTCATGACAAGACCCCTGGCAGCATGAGCTCCAACACGGCAACTGGAACGAGCTCCAACAGCAACAACAACACTGGTGCGACGACCCGCCCGACGACGAACAGCGGCAACAGTGGCAACAACGGCAGAGACTCCGGTACTGTCACCCGCCCCAACACAACGACCAACACTTCGGGTACTTCCAACAGCGGTCGCACGGGCACTACCACCAACAGCTCCAACAGCGGTCGCAGTGGCAACAACAGCGGTACCAGCGGCAGAAGTGACTCTGGTAACGTCAGCCGCCCCAGCAGCAACAGCTCCACCGGCACTTCTTCCAGCGGTCGCTCAGGCAACAGCTCCTCCAACAGTAGCTCCAGATCTTCCAGCAGCAACAGCAGAAGTTCCTCAAGCAACAATAGCAGAAGTTCCTCGAGCTCGCCTACCAGAGGCAGATAAAGGACTCCTCAAACTAACCAAAGGTTCCGCGGTCACGCGGAACCTTTTTTTTATATCTTTGCCCAAGAAAATCAAAACTATATGATCGAGCATATCATTGAATTGGTGAACGGATGGGTGTGGAGTCCTGCGTTGGTGGTGCTTTGTCTCGCTGCAGGGCTGTATTTCTCGTTCGGTACAAGGTTTGTCCAAGTGCGGCGTTTCGGCGAGATGGCGCGGCTGCTGTTTTCCACAGACAAAACGCAAAAGACGGGTATCACCTCCTTCCAAGCCTTCGCCATGGCCCTTTCGGGTCGTGTGGGTACAGGCAACATCGTGGGTGTGGCCACCGCCATCGGCTATGGCGGTCCCGGCGCCATCGTCTGGATGTGGATCATCGCCTTCCTCGGGGCCGGATCGGCCTTCGCGGAAGCTACATTGGCACAGATCTTCAAGGAGAACCATAAAGGTGAATACCGTGGCGGTCCAGCCTATTACATCGAAAAAGGCCTTCGGGCCAAATGGTTGGCCGTGATCTTCGCGGTGTGTGCCGTGGTGGCCTGTGGCGTGTTCCTGCCCCCAGTGCAGTCCAACGGCATCGCCATGTCGTTTGCCAACACCTTCGAGATCAACCCCGCTTGGATTGGGTTGGCTGTGGCGTTGCTGATCGGCTTTGTGATCATCGGTGGCGTGAAGCGCATCGCCAACGTGGCTCAGATCGTGGCACCTTTCATGGCGATCATCTATATCCTGCTTTCCATCGTGATCTTGATCATCCATGCCGGTGAGGTGCCTGCCGTGTTTGGCGACATGGTCCGCAGTGCCTTCGGTATGAATGAAGTATTGGGCGGTATCTTGGGTAGTACCATCGCCTGGGGTGTCAAACGCGGCATCTATTCCAATGAGGCGGGTCAGGGTACAGCGCCTATCGTGGCGGCAGCGGCCAAAGTGACCCATCCGGTGAAGCAAGGACTGGTGCAGGCTTTCTCGGTCTATGTCGATACCTTGTTGGTGTGTACCGCCACCGCTGTGATGATTCTGGCTTGCAAGACCTATAACGTTTTCGATGCCCAGGGTGGCCTGCTCTTTGTTTCACAAGTGGCTCAGCTGGGCGAACCCGACGTGTCTTATACCACCGCTGCCATCAGCACTTTGCTGGGTCCCAAAATCGGGGGTTTGGTGGTTTCATTCGCGTTGTTCTTCTTTGCCTTTACCACCATCATGGCGTATTATTACTACGCCGAGACCAACTTGGTGTATCTCTTCGGGAAAGGTCGCAAGGAACACGTTTTCATCTGGATTCTCCGGGTCGCCCTCATCGCGGCTGTGTTCTACGGATCACTCAACAAAGCCAGCTTGATGTGGTCGCTGGGTGATATCGGTGTGGGTGCCATGGCCTGGATCAACATCGTTGCCATCCTGCTGCTTTCCATGATTCCCTTCAGGGCATTGCGCTCCTACGAACGGCAGAAGAAAGCAAAGAAAGAACCAACTTTCGATCCTGATGAATTGAAGATCAAAAATGCAGATTTCTGGAAGAAAAAATCGTAATTTTGCAGTCCAATAACTATTATCTTTTATCTCATATCTTTTATCTTAAAAACCATGACAGTCAGAACGCGCTTTGCCCCGAGTCCAACGGGCTATATGCATATCGGTAACCTCAGAACCGCACTTTATGCCTACCTATTTGCCAAATCACAACACGGAAAGTTTGTGCTCCGCATCGAGGACACCGACCAGAAACGCTATGTGGAAGATGCCACCCGCGTGATCTACGAGACCCTCGAAACGGCCAACATCCATCATGACGAAGGTCCGGATGTGGGGGGCGACTTCGGTCCATACGTCCAAAGTGAGCGTAAAGCGATCTATAAGGAATACGCCATGAAACTCATTGAGAAAGGTGCGGCTTACTATTGTTTCTGTGCCAAGACGGAAGAGGATTCCGCCGAAGGCGAGGAGGCCAAAGAGAATCCCTTTGAGAGCGACTGCCACTGCCGTAATCTCAGCGTCGAAGAAGTGCAGAGGAACTTGGCCGAGGGCAAGCCGTATGTGATCCGTCAAAAAGTGCCGCATGAGGGTACCACCACCTTCAATGATTTGGTGTATGGCGAGATCACCGTGGAGAACGAGACACTTGATGACCAGATCCTGCTGAAAAGCGATGGCATGCCTACCTATAATTTCGCCAATGTGGTGGACGACTATCTGATGGGCATCACCCATATCATCCGCGGTAGCGAATACCTTTCCTCTAATCCAAAGTATATCCTTCTGTATCAGGCTTTTGGATGGGAAGTGCCTTGCTATATCCACCTGCCTTTGATCAATGGCAAGAACCCTGACGGTACGGTGAGCAAGCTTTCCAAACGCCATGGTGCAGTGAGTTTCCAGGCCTTGGTGGAAGAAGGCTATCTGCCGGAAGCCATCATCAACTACATCGCCTTGCTGGGCTGGTCACCGAAGAACGAACGCGAGATCTTCAGCATGGATGAGCTTTGCGAGGTGTTCTCTGTAGCCGGTCTGCACAAGAGCCCGGCCGTGTTCGACTACCAGAAGTTGGATTGGGTCAACGCCCAACATATCCAAGCCATGCCATTCGAGCAATTCTCAAAGATGGCGTTCGACTATTCGGGGGTGAAAGGTACCTTCCTGGAGGAAAAATGGAATAAGCTAGCTACCTTGATGCAACCGCGTATCAACAAGTTCTCGGAGATCCCTGAGAAGTTGAAGTTCTTGTATGAGGTGGCGCCGTATGATGTGGAGCTGTATGTCAACAAGAAGAACAAATCCACGTTGGAGACTTCCGTGGACATCTTGCAGAAGACCATCGATGCGGTGAATCAGATCGACACTTGGGACGAGGAGACGCTGAGCGAGGCCTTTGGCAAAGTGGCTGAGGAGAACAACATCAAATATGGTCCGCTGATGTGGCCTTCGCGCATTGCCATGTCAGGCCTGCTGGCCACTCCGGGTGGTTCCACGGACATCATGTATCTGATTGGCAAGGAAGAGACCTTGAAGCGTTTGAAGGCTGGATTGGAGTATATCCAATCACATCTGGGTTAACTGTTTGTATTTTACCAAGTTAAGACGATAGTCGATACGGCTGTCGCTGAGTTCGTCACGGCTGTTCTTGAGCATCGTTTGGGCTTCTAGGAGGTCGGAGAGGGCGACCAGACCTGCCTCATAGTAGTCGCTGACCATTTTGTAGTTCGCTTCTGCATCGTCTAGGGCAGTCTGCGCCATGTTGATCCTCAGCCAGCTTTGCTCAAGGTTGAACCAGGCTTGGTTGGTCTGCATCTCCATCTTTTCCATGAAGTCGCGACGGGTGTTTTCGGCAATTTCAAGGTCAAGGTTGTGCTTCTTCAGTTGGTAGGCAGTCTTGTGCCAATCGGTGATGGGTACTTGTAAGATGGCGAAGACCATGGCGTTGGGTTTGGCGTTGTCCAAGACGGTATGATAGTTGGCGCTTCCGCCCAGCATCAAGGAGGGCAGGGCTTCACCTAGGGTCATCTTTTTCTTGAGTTTCTCTGCTTTTAGGGAGAGGCCAAGCAGTTGTGACTCATTGCGTAGCGCCACGGCTGAGGCTGGGTTTTGGTAATAGGAGACGGGCGGTGTTTCCACGCTGAGGGTGTCGGAGAGGGTCAGGGTCTGCCAATCCACACCGATATACTGTCCCAGTGCCATCTTCAGCAGGGTGATGCCGTCTTCCAGCTTTTTGCGGTTCAACTGGCTTTCGTTCTGCTTAAGGGTCACCTTGAATTGATCGGTAGGCAAGGCCAGTCCCGCATCGATGGCTCCGGCCAAATCCTTATCCAGGGTATCAAGCAATCGGTCAAGCAGGTCCAAGGTGACGATTTTCTCTTCCAGGGAGACAATTTGCCAGTAAAGGCATTCGGTTTGGAGGCAGATTTCGTCTTCTTTGATTTTGGCTTGGTATGTTGCGGCTTCAATGCCCAGTCTTGCCAGTTTGTTTCCATGATAGATGCGCCCACCGGCATAGATGGGTTCCAAAGCCATGGCGTTGAGGATGACACCATCTTGGGCGAATGAGTAGCTCTTCTTCAGCCCCAGCATCGGACCAAATTGCGTGTAGAGGTTATAGAGCGTCTGTCTCACCAAGGCATTGGGGATGTCCTCGATGCCGAAGCTGAGCATGGGATTCATGGCGTTGAAGCCTACAGCTTGTGCGGAGATGGTGGGGAGATAGGCGGTGAAGGCCTCTTTCTTGGTGGCTTTGGCTTTTTCAATCTCTATCTCGCTGTTTTTCAATTCGATATTGTTCTGAAGCGCCAAATCGATGCAGTCGATAATGGTGAGACTACGGATGGAATCCGTCTCTTGTGCCAGGAGCGTCGAGGCGAAGACAAGGGCTATCGTTAAGGTGAGGATCTTTTTCATGACGCTTGGGGTTGGTTGGGTTTCTTGTTTGAACGGAAGATTTGCCAATACATCACGGGCATCACGGCGAGGATGATGACCATGGAGAGCACCACGCCGAAGCAGATCACGACGCCCATGGGCATCCACAGCGGGTTGCGGGTGATGATCATGGGGAGCACGCCCAAAGCGGTGGTGGCGGAGGTGAGGAAGATGGGGCGCATACGGCGGCTTCCGGCTTTCATGGCAGCTTCTTTGGCGGTCAGACCTTCCTCGGTGCGCAAAGTCTCTGCGTATTCGTACATCACGATGCCGTTGCGGACGATGATGCCGATGAGGCTGACCACGCCCAGGACGGAGGTGATGCCGAAGTCTAGTCCGAAGAGCCATTCCCCGAAGAAGGCGCCGAACATGCATAAGGTGCTGGAACCCAGGGTCAAGAAGGCGAGGCTAAACTTCTTGAAATAGACGACCAGGAAGGCAAGCAACACCAGGATGGCGGCAATCAGGCTTTCGAGGATCTGGGGGATGACCATGGTGTTGAGGGAGGACAGACCTCCATATTGGATGCTTACCCCTTCGGGTAGGGTGGGAACGACTTCCGTATTGATGAACTGCTTGATTTTCTTCATACTGGCAGTTTGCGACTTCCAGAATTTCATGTCTGCCGCCACGATGATGGCGCTTTTCCCGTTGTGATGGGTGAGTTGTGCGGGATGCCATTCGGGACTGATGTCGGCGACTTGTCGGAGTGGAATGCTGGCACCAGGCGTCAAGGTGGGCACCAGTTGGTTTTTGACGGACTCGTAGTCGTTGGGATCGTAGTTGTTGCGGGCATACAGCTTCACGGGAATGCTCCTGTTGCCTTCCCAGACGGTGGTCAACGGTCGTCCGTTCAGGCTGGCTGCCAGGTCGAGCGAGAGGATGCTTTTGGTGACACCTAGACGTGCGCATTCTTCGGGTTTCATGGTCACTTTGACACCGGGGGTGAACTCATCGTAATCGGAATGGACCCAACGTAGCTCCTTGTCCAAGGTGAGCATATAATCCTTGATTTTTTGGGCCACGGGGGCGGTTTTCTCTCGATCATCGCCATAGACCTGGATCTCGACGGGTGTCGTGACGGCTTGGTAGTCCATCTGGCGGAACCGCACATGGGCTTCCTTGAAGTAGTAGGCGTATTTGTCGTCCATCTCCTTCAGCAAGGCTTCGGTGGCCTGTTGTGAGGTGGTGTTGACGATCAGTTGGGAGAGGTTGTCGGCCGGGATGCTTGGGGCGTAGGTCACATGGAAACGCGGGGCGGTCTCGCCGATGAAGGCAGTGACGGAAGTGACGCGACTGTCGGAGAGGATCATCTGCTGTAGGGAGTCGCTGATGCGTGTGGTGGCTTCCAAGCTGCTGCCTTCGGGAAGACGGATCTCCACGGCAAAGCAGTCGCGTTCGGCATTGGGCATCATCTGCACATTGAGGGCGAGGAACATGAACACCCCTAAGGCGATGGAGCCAAGACCCATGCCGATGGTGAATAGCGGGTGCTTGAAACAATGGCTTTGCATCTTGTCATAAAGGCCTTGGATGAAGTTGAAGAAACGCATCTGGGCCTTTATGAAACCGTTGAGACGAGGCTTGTCGGTTTCGGGCTTGATGAACATGATCTCCAAGGCGGGAATGACGAGCATGGCATAGGCTAAGGAGGCCATCAGTGAGAAGGCAACGGTCCAAGGGAAGAGCTGCACGAAGTCGCCCAAGGGACCTGTGATGATGCGGGTCATCGGGAAGAACATCGTGGCGATGGCGGCCGTGGCGATGAACATCGGCATGAACAGCTCTTTGGCGCTGCTGACGGCGGCATCAAAAGGCTTGTAGCCTTGGCTTAACTTGTCGATATATCCGTCGATGTTGATGATGGAGTCATCGACAATCATGCCGAGGACGACGATGAGGGCAGCTAAAGTGACGGTATTTAGTTCAATGCCAAATAGATACATCAATCCTATGCTGACAGCGGTGCAGATGGGCAGTCCCGAGCTGGCGATGAGGGCCGTGCGGAAGGGGAAGAGCATCAACATGACGGCGATGACGACGATCATGGAGATGAGCAGGTCGCGTAGAAAGGCGTTGACGGATTTGCGCACCACCTTGGGCTGGTCGGTGATGCGGTACATCATCACACTGTCGGGTAAGGTGGCCTTGAATTCACTTAGCACTTTCTCCACCTTACGTCCGTAAGCCACGATGTTAAAGCCTTTACGCATCTCAACGGAGATGATGAGCGCGTTATGTCCGTTGAAGTTGACCACTTTGGAGGGAGGGGCGAGCCGTCGCTCCACAGTGGCCACATCACGCAGCCGTACGGTGTTGCCAGAAGGGTCGGTGAAGATGATTTGTTCTTCGATTTCTTTTTCCGAGACGACCGGGTTGTCGATATGCAGCGGCAGGTTGAAGTCGTCGGTATTCATGGTGCCGCTGGTAGTGAGCAGCCCTTGGGAGGCATATTCCAGCATGAGGCTGTTGGGGCCGATGCCGTAAAACGAGAGTTTTTCCTTGTCAATGGTGACGGCGATTTCCTCTGTTTGTTCGCCCATCACGTGGACGTTGCCAGTCTCGGGAATCTCGCGCAACCGATGGGTGAGGTCGTCGGTGTATTCCTGCATCTCGCGGTAGGTCTTGTCGGGAGACTCCATGGCGATGAGCAGGGATGAGGTGTTGCCAAAGTCGTCGATGACGGCGATGGCCAGCACGCCGGCGGGAAAGGATAGGGCTTTGGCTTCGTTGATCTTTTGCCGGATCTTGGTCCAAGCCTTGCTGTATTCATTCATCGACAAGTCAAGCATCACATAGACATAGCAGATGCCTTCCTTGGTCACCGAGTAGGTATTCTTGCGGTCCACCTCGGGCAGTGTGAACAGCAACTCTTCCAAAGGCTTGGTGAGCTGGGCTTCCACTTCTTCGGAGCTGGCGCCGGGATATACGCCTGCAACGATGCCTTGGGGATAGGAAAATGCCGGGAACTCATCTTTTTTCATCTTGACGAGGGCATAGATGCCAAAGGCGACCACTATCGCCACTACGATCCAAACGATCTTCTGGTGGCGGATGCTTCCGCTGATGATGCCCCTATTTCCGTTGATCTTACCCATTACGGCAGCCGTTACTTATTGGTTTTCCGTTCTCCGTTTTCCGTTTTACCTCCCGTTCGGTCGGTGAGCCCTTCGGGGTTCCGTTCCCCATCCACCTTCATCCCCTCACTCACTTTTTGGTAGCCTTCCACGATGACATGGTCGCCTTTTTTAAGGCCTTCGCTGATGACAACGCCTTTTCCTGCAAAGCCGGAGGTCAGTACGGGGCGTCGGGTGGCGATGCCGTTTTCTTCGACCCAGACGAATTTGCCGTCTTGGTTGATCAGGATGGCGTTGGCGGGGATGACGATGCCTTCGCTGACATCCACTGAGAGGACGGCTTTTCCGATCATGCCGGGCCGCAACTCCTTGTCAGGCCGTTCAATAAGCACTTTGACTGGATAGCTGTGGGTGAGTATCGAGGCGGTGAGGCTCTTTTCGATCACTTTTCCGGAATAGTGTCGGTTGTCCAAGGCTGGGATGACGATTTCAGCAGGATCGCCGACATGGATCTTACTGAGTTCGTCTTCGGGAACGGAGATCTTCACGGTGAGGCTCTTGGTGTTGATGAGCCGGATGACCGGTTTCATCGGAGGGATGTTCTCGCCCGTCTCGGCGTTGACTGAGGCGACGGTGCCGCTGAATGGTGCGGTAAGGAGGTTGTCGGCGAGCATGGCTGTGGCCAGGTCGTAGCCAGCCTGTGCCTTCTCGAGGTTGGCTTCCATCTCTTTCCACTTGATTTCAGGGAGGCTGCCGTTATCATGGACTTTCTTCAGGCGTTCGTAGGCGTCTTGTGCCTGAGTCAATGTGGCTTGTGCGGTACGTTGTGTGTTTTCCATGGTAGGAGAGGACACCTTGGCCAGTAATTGGCCTTTGGCGACGGTGGTCCCTTCTTTGACATAAAGGCCCTCCAACAGGCCTCCGTATTTAAAGGCCAAGTCAACGGACTGGCTTTCCTCGAGGTTGCCAGGGTAGGTGTTGCGAATCACCCCGCTCGTCGAGTCGATGGATAGGATGCCGACAGGGATGACGCGCTCCTGCTTGTTGCCACCGATGAATCTTTCTTTTAGTTGTTGTGTGTGATGGTCAGCGCATCCGGCAAGCAAGAATGGCAGGATGAGCAGAAATAGTCGTTTTTTCATGGTATCAGTTTCTATAAGCGACCATGGTGACGTCCTTGTCCTTGATTTTGTAGGTCACGGATCCTATGGTTCCCTTGCCGTTGTAACGCATGTCAAACACGATGGTGTTATCGTCGTAGATATGTCCTGTGCCACTGACTTTGATGTAATAATAGCTTGAGAACATGGTGGATATGGAGATCGGCAAGATGGTGCGTCGGTACTCGTCGAGCTCGATTTCATTGCCGTCGCAGATGCCTGTGGTGGTAACGACATCTCCGCTCAGGTAGTTGATCACCACGATGACCTCGCCAGTTTTCTTGTCAATGCTGCTGATGTTGAGTTGACCGATATCGTTGATCAGGCTGACGTTCAATGAAGCGGGGATGGGGAGGTTCTCTCCTTCGTACTCCGCTTCCACAGTGATAGCGATCTCGCCTGAGGATTTGAAGGAATAATCACCGACAAAGAGGTTAACCCCGCTTTTTTTGCAGGAGGTGAAGGCTATGGAGCAGCAGATTGCGAATAAAAGGAGCGTTTTTTTCATAATGATGTATTTGGAGGCTGCAAAGATACATAAATCATTCTTCCTTGACAAGGTGTATATCGCATTGTGGGAAGGGGATAGCGATGCCGTTTTCATTTAAAGTATTGTATATCAATTCTTTAGCTTTGTCAATATACCCGACGCGTTCTGCAACGAGCACTTGTTGTTTCACGGCGATGGTGACGGCGCTGTCGTCCATGTTTTCCAGGGTGATGCTGACGCCACGTTTCGGATCGACGGTATCGCGCCCGAAGGCATCTTTGTCATTCAAGGTCTGCATGGCTTCACTCAACAGTTCGCGCACACGTTGGATGTCGGTGCCGTAGGCCACACCCACAGTGATCTTGACAAACTCGTAGCCGTGGTTGCGGGTGAGGTTGCTGAAGTTTTTGGCAAACAGCGTGGCGTTGAGGAACGACATCTCGGCGCCGTCAACGGTCTCGATCTGCGTGCTTTGGTAGCCGATGTCGGTAACTTTTCCTCGGATGCCGTCGCAGACGATCCAGTCGCCGATGCGCAGACGGCCTGACATCAACTGGATGCCATAAATGAAGTTGTTGAGGGTGTCCTTGAGGGCGAGGCCGATACCTGCCGAGAGGCCACCAGCCACCAGACTCAGCGACCCGGTGGGGATGTGGAGGGTGAGGACAATGACGATGATATAGGTAAACCACACCAGCACGTTGATGATGCTGTTGCCTAGTGAGAGGTTGATTTCGTTGTTGCGGACAGTCTTGCGGTTGTGTTTCTTCATGAAGAGTGCATAGCGGCACTGTTGCCAGATGGCATGCAGGGCGCGGTTAATGTAGCGGAACACGAAGAAGAGGCTGATCAGGAGCAGGATCCCGTGGAACGAGAGTCGGAAGGTGTCGGCTCCGCTATCGTTGACAAGCTGCACGAAGTTACGGTGATAGATGGTGTTGTACAGGTCCTCAAAGTCGAACACATCCAGTGCCAGGTGGAGGCAGAAGGGGATGGACAGCAATCCCATCACGGGGATCACCACCTCCTTGACCAAGTCGTAGAACCAGGTGGCTCCGAACATGAGTTTCTCCTTGCCGGGACCGGTGACGAAGTCGATACGTGAGCGATAATCCTCCAAACGGTTCTTCATCCGTTGTTCCCGGTATTGAACGATCAGGTTCAGGATGGTGTAGATGGCGTGGATGGCTGCCAGTTGGAAGAACCACCATACCAGGATCAGCAGCGCGGCGAAGATGTAGCCCGTAAAGGCCACGACCAAGGCGGCTCCTGTGGTCACTGTCGAGACCCAACCCAAGATCTTGTCGCCACGATCCACCTTTTTCCCGTTACGAAGGCAGGCGAGGAGTTGCCAGATGAAGAAGGCGATCAAGACGGGAGGGAAGATGAAGTTCATCAGGGAGTTGGGCATGAAGATGACGCGGCACCAAATCACGGCCACAGCGGTGCAGAAGACTGGCAGGTACAACTTGACGCCGTATTTCAACTGTCGCGGTTTCAGACGGAAGAACAGTGCAATAAGGATGGCAATCAGGAGCCAAAGGAAGGTGTTGGTGAGTCGTGCAGCGATATATAGCAGGCCATCCCTCCAAAGGATGCTGTTGACGATAATGGTGATGAGGATGCCGAGCAGTAGGCCGAGGTAACGTCGCTGTCCCCGGGTAAACCTGTCTTTCAGCTTTTTGAAGTGGCGGAAGACGGGAATCAGGATCAGCGAGGCGACGAACCACGACACCAGCAATTCGATGACGAACAGGATGACGATGAAGACCTGGAGGGCATATTCTTTGGTGTACTTCTCGCGGATGTCGCTGAGGGCTTGACGCCAGTAACGTTGCGGATGTTGCAGGATAGTAAGCCAAGGGGTTTGACCCTCGATGAAGATGCGGTCCTGCAGCACTTGGTAGTAGTCGTGTGCATAGTCGTAGGTCTCCTTCAGGCGAAGGAAAGTCTCGTAGTAGTGGATGGTATCGGCCACTACGGTGGCTTTGGTCTCGGCATACATCATGAGCAACTCGCAGGCGTAGGAGATGCATTGTTCGCGATCCTCTTCGCCCTGTGCGTCAAGGATGAATGGAATGGAGAGCGAGTCGGCCATGGCTTTGACTTCCTGATCCAGTTCGAGGTGTGTCCTGCTGAAGAAGAGCGGGTTGAGCGTGTCGTAGTGGAGGAGCAGGCTATCGGGAACACCGATGATGGTGTCGAGTTCGGGAGGGAGACGGCGCAACGACTCGATGAGGCGGGCATAACGTTCCATTTCGACGTTGAGGTTGCTGACGATACGGTCGAAGGGACCACGATCCTGGTTGAACTCGTTGTATTTCTTGGTGACTTTCTGCAAGGCGTAGCTTACGTCGAAGGTGAAGCCCTGTTTCTGGGAGTACAGTGTCAGTGCAAGTTCGTTACATTCCTTCATGAGATCAACCATCTTCTTATGTTGTTTCTCGTAATCCTCCATGAGTCGGCTCCGGTTTTTGTCGATTTGCCGATAGTCGGCATCCAACTCGTTGCGTAGCACGCGGAGGGTCTCGTTGAGGTTATGGCCGTAGGAGATGGCAAACACCGCGGCGGCGATGAAACAGAAGATGATCGATAAGAGAATGCGTTTCTTTTTCATGAGGAAGGTGTTTTAACGGATGATGATTTTCCGTGTTTTTACATGAGTGCCGTCAATTTGTTGGATGATATAGATGCCGGGGGAAAGGTTTTTGGAGGTAACAACTCGGCCGGTCAGGTCGAAAATCCGTTGTTTGGAGGCATCGGAGGGGTCATCGTAGATGTCGGTAAATTCATCCACAGCGTCCCAGATCGTTGCTGCATTCACGGCGGCAAGGGCATCCACACGGCCCAAACCTGTTATGTTGCTTTTGTTAGGGGTCAATTTCACAGCGGTCTCTTCCAGAATCTGGCAAATAGCTTCAGGGGTGAGCTCGGGGTTTGCGTACAACATGAGGGCGACGATGCCAGCTACACAGGGCGTGGCTTGTGAGGTGCCGCTTCTATAGTCATAGTCTTGGATGTTGTTATAATCCAACGACCAAATCATATCGCCTGGGGCGCACACATCAGGCCGGATGAGGCCGATACCAGGCTCGTAGGCGTAGTCGCTGAATTCGGTGTCCTGCCAAGTGACGGGGCCATGCGAGGTAAAAGTAGTCGCCGTGTCATTTTCAGTTACAGCGCCGACAGCCACCACACAGCTGAGTCCCCCAGGGTTCTCCATCTGGTCGGGGTCGAGATAGGGTGGAGGACAACCGCCCGGCACACGTACGTTATTCGGGATGGGGCATACATTCTGCATGACTTCACTGCCTTCGTTACCCACGGCAGCGACAACGACGATACCGGCATCCAACAAAGCATCACAGGTGTGGCGCAAGAGTTCTTTGTCGGCCACCTCAGCCTTGGCTATGCCTTGCGAAAGGCTGATGAGGTCACAGCCATGTTCCACCGCCCATTCCATTGCCTTGACGAAATTGACGGCCCCAGCATCCCCTAATTCACCAGTACTCTTGATGCACATCAAGGTGGCTTCGGGAGCCACGCCCGTTGCCAGCCATGCCGTGCCATCGCCGCACACGATGCCGGCACAGTGCGTACCGTGACCATTGTCATCCATCGGGTCATCGTCCATATTAAAGATGTCGAAACCATGATTCGGGAACTCCTCGCCGCCATCCCAAAGATGGTCAGCAATGTCTATATGGTTGTAGTTCACGCCTGTGTCAATCACCGCCACCACAACCCCTTGTCCCATGTTGCCTAGTGCCCACACCTGATCGGCATTCACCTGCCTGATGTTTGGGGCGATGTATTCATATAAAACCTGATCTTCAAGCCTCGTTGTGGTCTCGGGGGAAATGCATTGGTACTGTTTGACGGGGGTGATGCTTTTGACGTCAGGGCGTTCTGCCAGCATTTGAACCACCTCTTCCGTGGTGGTGAAGTACAGCGCATTGGCCGACCAAAGGCTTTGCACCGACGATACCAAGCCTTGCTGCTCCAACTCGTTAATAGTGAGCATGATATCATATTGAGAGGCTTTGGTGAAGGCTTGGAGTTCCTCGACTACGAAATCGCGGCGTTCGGCTCTTGTCGGGAGATACTCGGCTAGACGGCACAGTTGATTGCGGTCGTAGTGGTCTTTCATCAACACCATCACTTCGAAGGGTTCTTGGGCGAATCCAGTGAGGCAGGAGATGAAAAGTATGAGGAGAAGGATTGTTTTTTTCATAGGATAGATGATTTGCAAGGGCAAGTTTGATTATTCGTAGTGCCTTATTCTGGCTTCAATTCCATCGTTTTCCAATAATGCCGGGATGCCACTGACCTCCGTTTGGCTATAATGATACGGGAACAGCACTTTGGGCTTGAAGGTCTTTGCCGCCTTGACGAGTTGATCGACCGTCATGGTGTAAGGCTGATTACAAGGCAGGAAGGCGATGTCGATGTCGCGGATCGTATTCATTTCAGGAATGTCTTCAGTGTCGCCGGCGATATAGATTTTCAACCCATCGAGGGTGAGGATGAAGCCGTTGTCCCTTCCTTTGGGGTGGAATTGCTGATGGCCTTCGGTGGTGTTGTAGGCGGGGACCGCTTCCACGGTGATGTCATCGGCTAGCTGGAGCATGTCGCCATTGGCCATTACGGTACCATAGCCGAGCATTTCGGCGCAGCGTGGGTTGGTGATGAGCTGGGTGTTGTCCTTGGTGAGCATCCCGATGGCTTTAACGTCTAGGTGGTCATGGTGCTCATGGGTGACGAAGATATAATCCGCTTTGGGCATGGCGGCATAGTCGATGGTCTTCTCTCCCAGTTGTGCCACGGGGTCGATTTGGATTTCTTTGCCCTCGTATTCAATGCGCATGGAGGCATGGACCAAAGCATGGATCTTGACGGTCTTCCCGCTTTTGGTGGTGAAGCTATCGACTTCGTAAGTTTGTTGGCCGCAGGAAGAGGCTAAGCCTAACAGGGTGAGTAAGCTAGTGATAATCATTTTCATGGTGAGTTTTTTATGTTGAGCAAAGATAAAAAAAATCCCGCCTCATCACTGAAGCGGGATTTTTTTAGTTGTGAAGAAGGATGTGTTTTACTTTACCTCCTCGAAGTCGGCATCAGTAACATTATCATCGTTACCGCCATTGCCGCCGTTGTTCTGGCCGGGGTTTCCGCCTTGGAAGCCACCGCCCATGTTGTTCGGGTCGAAGCCGCCTTGCGGGCCGCCTTGGGCACCACCAGCGTTGCGGTACATCTCCTCGGAGGCTTTCTGCCAGATGGCATTCATCTCGTTCATGGCGGCGTCGATGCCGGCGATGTCCTTGGCTTGATGGGCGTTCTTCAACTTGGCAAGGGCGCCTTCGATTTCTGACTTCTTGTCAGCAGGCAGCTTGTCGCCGTATTCCTTCAGCTGCTTCTCGGTCTGGAAGATCACGCTGTCGGCTTGGTTGAGCTTGTCGATGCGCTCACGTTCCTTCTTGTCGGCTTCGGCGTTGGCCTGTGCTTCGTTCTTCATACGTTCGATCTCAGCGTCGGTCAAGCCGGAAGAAGCCTCGATACGGATGCTCTGGGTCTTGCCTGTGGCCTTGTCCTTAGCGGAGACATTCAGGATACCGTTGGAGTCGATGTCGAAGGTGACTTCGATTTGCGGGACGCCACGCGGCGCTGGCGGGATGCTGTCGAGGATGAAACGGCCGATGGTCTTGTTTTGGTTGGCCATGGGACGCTCGCCTTGCAGCACGTGGATCTCCACGGAAGGCTGGTTATCGACAGCGGTGGAGAACACCTCCGACTTCTTGGTCGGGATGGTGGTGTTGCTCTCGATGAGTTTGGTCATCACGCCGCCGAGGGTCTCGATACCCAGGCTCAAAGGAGTGACATCCAGCAGCAGCACGTCTTTCACCTCGCCGGTGAGCACGCCGCCTTGGATGGAGGCGCCGATGGCGACCACCTCGTCGGGGTTGACGCCCTTCGAAGGTTCCTTCTTGAAGAAGTCGCGGACGATGTTCTGGATGGCGGGGATACGGGTGGAGCCGCCCACGAGGATGACCTCGTCGATGTCGCTGACACTCAGGTTAGCGTCTTGCAGGGCCTTACGGCAGGGTTCGAGGGTGGCCTGGATCAGGTGATCGGAGAGCTGCTCGAACTTGGCACGGCTCAAGGTGCGGACCAGGTGCTGCGGGATGCCGTTGACGGGCATGATGTAAGGCAGGTTGATCTCGGTCTCGCTGGAGGAGCTCAACTCGATCTTGGCCTTTTCGGCAGCTTCTTTCAGACGTTGCAGGGCCATCGGGTCCTTACGGAGGTCGATGCCGCTGTTGTCCTTCATGAACTCCTCAGCCAGCCAGTTGATGATGACTTCGTCGAAGTCGTCGCCGCCGAGGTGGGTGTTACCATTGGTGGATTTCACCTCGAACACACCGTCGCCGAGTTCCAGGATGGAGATATCGAAGGTGCCGCCGCCGAATTATTGATATATAGATTATGATATGAAAAAAGTTCTGTTGTATAGCAAACGGATATGTCTTGTCCGCATATTGTTATTGTGCGTTCTTAGTTGTTGTGTTGATGTTTTTTTACCATATTGAATGATATGACGAAAAATTATTTTAATCCAATGAAATCACTGAGTGGTTGGATGCGTGCGACTTGAGTATATAGACGTTTGTGAAGGTCTATTGGTTGATCATACGGCACTGATTTTAATGGATCAAACCGCATCACAGCATAATATGGAGCATTTTCGGCTGAAAAACCCTTCTCTCGCAAAGCTTCAGCAGTCCAAATCTGAAAGCCTTTTTTAGCCAATTTGAACAGCTCTGGGTTATCGCCGTTGGTGTGCAAACACAAGTATCCCAGACGTTCAAAACCTTCCTTAACCAGTAAAGACCCTTTCGAATCACCAGCACGCATATAAGTAAAACCAGTTTTCATTGCATTTTCGCGGTCGGTATCACGCATGTGATTGATGAGTACAGTTGTTTCTTCTGGCGTTGAGCGCATTTTATCAAACAATTTCTGTCGCGTTTTGTCGTCCTCCAAGGTTTGACGGCGACGAAGAGACAGATCGCAGAACTGCTCATCCTGCTCGATGCCGATGTATTTGCGACCAAGAAGATTTGCCGCAATGCCTGTCGTTCCTGAACCGCTAAACGGGTCAAGAACGGTGTCGCCTTCGTTTGTTGCGGCAAGGATAATCCGATATAGCAAGCGCAATGGCTTCTGCGTTGGATGCTTGCCTTGCTGTTTTTCCCATGAGCTGACTGCTGGAATGCGCCAAACATCTGTCATCTGTTGGCCGCCATTCAGCAGCTTCATCGTCTCGTAGTTGAACTTGTGAGGTTTTTTCACAGTTTTCCTTGCCCAGATGATTAGCTCGGTGGAGAAATTGAAATAGCGGCATGAGAGGTTGGGCGGCGGGTCGGTCTTTTGCCATGTGATGGTGTTCAGCACCTTGTAGCCCAGCTCTTGGAGGCAGCGCATAACAACATGGATGTTGTGATGGGTACCGCTAATCCAAATCGTGCCGTTGTCGCGCAGCTTGGTACGGCATAAGGCAAGCCACTGGCGGTTGAACTCGTAGATGTATTCAGGCGTGCCGCCTTTGTCCCAATCGCCTTTATCCACACAAACCTGCTTCCCACTATGCACGCTGATACCGCCGTTGCTGAGAAAGTACGGCGGATCGGCAAAAATGGTATCGACGGAGTTGTCCTCTATCTCCGTCAGCCGTTCCATGCAATCGCCTTGCAGAATGGTGAAATCAGGATATGTGGGCAGTGTATTGGTCACAACGATTCAAGCAATTCTTTGTAGGCACCCCAAGACAAGAAGCGTCCTTCCCCATTCGGATAGTTCACGTCTTCTTGTCCCCAAATCCATTTATATGCCTTAATCAATTCTTCCGGGCGTTCGCCTGTTTGGAAAGAAAGATTTCGGATGTCTGCTATAAAGTCATTCGGCTCTTCGCCATTTAATGTCTTTTCAAGCAAAGCGATCAACTTCTTCCCTTCTTCAGGATTCTCTTCACATTTGGCCGTAACATCCTCCAAAATCTGCTTATGAGAGATCTGCCAAAGTTCGCTGTTCTCTGGATTATAAATGAACACCTGGAGATCCTCTTTCTTAGGATGCCCAAACACGCTTTTACCGCCAGGCTTTGTGATAACAATCTTACGACCATCGTCGCATTGCTCAACCTCGTAACCGCGATATTCGATGCCAATTACTTTTTCGGCAAACTCTTCGCGAGGAGCATTTGTAATGATCAACTTTTTCAAGTCGATGGAATGAGAATAGACGTTTTTAGCCATAGTATTAAACTCTTGAGATAAATTCACTGATCGTTGTCAGGTTGTAGATGCTTGGGATAGCGGCAAAGGCTTCTTCCAGTTTGTTCCTGGCACTGTTCCAGCCTTCGCCGTCGGTTATCCAGACAAACTCGAATCCTGGCACTCCGTTCACTTTGGGAGCCACATCGGTATAGGAACGCGCCACCTCGTTAAGCTTGGAGCCACCACCTGAATAGAAGTTGACTTCGATAAGGTAGGTTTTACCATGGCCTGTGATCGCGAAGTCAAACACTTTTTGGTCAGCACCCAAAACGGCAGAGATAGCAGGGTACTCTTTTGAAGAGACTTGTTGGCGGTACTTGATTCCGGCATTGTCGAAGATGCGCGCCACAAGCGTCTCTGTTATCTCGCCACTGCGGTTCTTTCGCGCATTGGTGTCCAATCCAGTCTCAACACCGAACACATAATCCACTAGGTCTTTGACCTCCTTGTTTTTGAACACCTTATCCAAGCCCGTACCTTCAATGAACTTCATCACGCCTTCAACGGAGGTAAACAGCGAGTGAATCAAATGCATGGAACCATCGTTGTCAATGTATTTCTTGCCATCCTTTTTGCGCGTGGCAATCAGTATATCCATCACTTCAAACACTCGTTTGTCTCTATTCCACAGCGCTTGTACGGCCGTGCGTAAATCTTCTTTCCCTATAAGATAGTTTAACGTGTTGAGACTGATCTCAATGTCTGCCACATTTTTTGCAATCTTCGGGAAGTCGCAATAGAAGTCAAGTGTCGCATTGGTCTCCCGAAGTTGGGAGATGAACAAATCGAATTGCTCTTGGGTGTGTGCTGCCATATTATGCTCTTATTGTTTGTTTGGTTGCTTGATAATTATGGACCAGTATTTCTGTCAGTTTGCCTCGTTTTTGAGGATTGGCATTTACGCTTCGAGATGCCCACACTCGATCGATGATATATTGAGCGTACAGGTCGTCAAAGAACATGTCGCTGCAATCCGAATTACTCAACATAAATTTATATCCAGCGGCCTCAACCTGGTCACAAAACTCTTTCAGACGACGCTGGGCAAAATCGTTAAAGGCTTCTTTGGCATAGTCATTGAAGCTGCTTGTGTTATTCAACGGACGGTAGGGCGGATCAAAATAGAACAAGGTATTGCCCTTTGCATGTGCCAATGTCCTCTGGTAGTCACCTGTTAAGATTTCAACGTTTTGCAGCAGTTCGCTGTCAGCATAAATGGTGTTCGGGTCGCAGATGGTAGGTGTTTCGTATCTGCCAAAAGGCACATTGAAAAGGCCTGACTTATTCACCCGATACAATCCGTTAAAGCAGGTTCTGTTGAGGAAGAAAAACAACGTGGTGTTTTCAATTGGGTTTAATCGTTTTGTGTTGAACTCATCGCGCATCAACAAAAAGAATTGTTTACGCGCTTCTTCGTTTTGGAGGGAATAATACTCTTTTTGGATTTGTTTTAATGATTCAACCAATACATCGGGACTTTGTTTAACAACTTTATAACAAGTGGTCAAATCCTCGTTAATGTCATTGATGATAGCGGACTTGATATTTGGATGCGTCTGCAACATATAGAAGAGCAAGGCCCCTCCACCCACAAAAGGCTCAATGTAAGTGACGTTCTCCCAATTATCAAAGTCAGCAGGAAGCTTGGCTTCGAGTTGTTCAATGAGTTGGCTTTTCCCGCCCACCCATTTGATAAATGGTTTCGCTTTCATTGTATTATGATTTAGTTATTTTATCTAGTAGGATTATTTTGGTGCAAAGATAAATTATTTTCACAAACATGTATCAAACTTCATTCTCTTTTTCACAAATGTTAAGCAACTTTGCGGATTCCCCGTTTTCGAACATATAATCAGGTAGCTTCTTTTTTGCTTTAGCAAAGGCTTTGTTGTCAGTTCCGGGATACTTTTTATTGATCTGACTAACACAATGTGTTAAGGAATCTCTTTTTGATCGTATTTCTTCGATTGATAAGTTATTGAAGTCGGTGATAAGGGATTTATATGACTCTTTTACATCCCATAATTCATTTGCAGCATCAGTATGGGCTTTAATGTCTGCTGGAAGATTGAAATTTAATGAATATAAATTAAGCGCAAGTGCAATAGCTGAGGTCATACCTCCAATCCAACTGAGCCATGGGGTACCAGATATGAGAGAAGCAAGGAAACCTCCTGTCGAGAGGGCCGTCAATGCAATTTGGGTTATTTTGATGCATGTTTGTTTTGTTTGTAAACTATTGACCTTGGTCCAGTGTGCAGTATAGGTATATTGAATATTTGCTGCAGCGTCAACAATTTGTTGATATAGTTTTTTGTAGCTAATCTCAGTCATATTGCCATTTTCTTAAGAACTTTTCCCAGAACATCCCAGTCATCAGAGGCGTTAACTTTCATTCCGCTTCCAGGGGCATAAATAAAGGAACTGAAACTATTATTATAGTAGTCTAACAACGATTGCTCATATAATCCGGATGGACTTCCGCCTTCCTCTCCACATCGCAGCCAATGCCAGTCTCGAATAGCTGAAAAAACGAAAGCATCAATAAGAATACCCGATAAATGATAACTCGAATAATAATCTGATCTCAAAGCCCTTATGTGCTTACATGTATCGAACAAAAGTCCATTGCTTTTTTCGTAGCTGTTTTTGTGTGCCATAGCATCTTGTTCGCCCTTTGGATTGGTAGAAAGCCAGTTGCCTCCCATATTAGAGTCGGGATAGATATATGTTCCATCCCAAAGGCCCCAAAAGTTAAGATTTTGGAAAGCTGGGAGCACTTCAAATTTCATTCCGTCAGAAAAAGAAACAACGACAACTTGTCCGTCTCCACGAACATCTGTTCTTGGATATGTGTCTTGTATGGCTCTTTTAACGGCTTGTAGAAGCCGAGATGGTCCATTACCTGATAAAGAATTGAAATGATCATACTCGTAGTTAGGTAACTCGATTAGGACATCCAAATCACTAACATTAATAGCCGTTCCTCGTCCATATGAGCCAACATAGCGGCTATGAGAGTTCTCAGAAGTGGAATTCCAAAAGTCTTTATTTACAGCTCTAGTAATGGTTTTATATCTTGTAGATATTAGAGAACGTGTCTCCATATCAATTGGGTGATTGTCTTTTACTACTCTATCCATTGGTATTATCATCTCTTTTTCTTTCCAATCTTTGATTCTGAAACGACAAATCCGTGTAACTTATTGAGCTGCACGGATTTGTCTAACCCAACAATTGTTGGTTGTTTTGGCGTTACTTTACCTCCTCGAAGTCGGCATCAGTAACATTATCATCGTTACCGCCATTGCCGCCGTTGTTCTGGCCGGGGTTGCCGCCTTGGAAGCCACCGCCCATGTTGTTCGGGTCGAAGCCGCCTTGTGGGCCACCCTGGGCACCACCGGCGTTGCGGTACATCTCTTCAGAGGCTTTCTGCCAGATGGCGTTCATCTCGTTCATGGCAGCGTCGATGCCGGCGATGTCCTTGGCTTGATGAGCGGTCTTCAGCTTGGCGAGGGCGCTTTCAATCTCGGCTTTCTTGTCGGCCGGCAGCTTGTCGCCGTATTCCTTTAGCTGCGTCTCCGTCTGGAAGATCACGCTGTCGGCTTGGTTGAG
>JAGCPJ010000011.1 GCA_017965765.1 Bacteroidales bacterium | reverse complement strand
GACGTTATCATTCCAGAGATTCCAATTTCGTCAGCAGTGTAGATTTGTTGTGTAAGGGAGTAGTTATAGTAGCTGTAACTAGGAAGAAATTTATTATTGGCAACTCCACCATCGCCAATCTCCACAACGTCCAAACTACTTGAATCTGTAAAATTCGCCACCAGACTTCGGCTGCCACTCACTATGAAGGTATAGCTAGCATTGGTAGAGACCACACTGCCGTTCTCCGTCCAGTTGGTGAAGGTGTAGCCTGAGTTAGCCGTAGCGGTTACTGTACAGTTGGAGCCTTGTTGGTAGGCGCCATTGCCGCTCACCGAGCCTCCGTTCGATGGACTGGCTGATACGCTGATGGTGTAATAGACTGGATTGGCCGTGAAATTCGCCACCAGTGTTCTGTTACCTGTCACAGTAAAACTATAGCTTGCGTTGGTGGACACCACATTGCCGTTCTCCGTCCAATTGGTAAAGGTGTAGCCTGAGTTAGCCGTAGCGGTTACTGTACAGTTTGAACCACAGTTATAGTTTCCAGTGCCATTCACCGAACCGCCTGCCGATGGGTTGGCAGACACAGAGATGCCAAAGGATGTTGTCGGCATCCCATTGTAGTCAACAACAAATTCAAACATAAAACTGGCGTTCATATTGACACCCGTGTAAATCACATTGTCATTCGGATAACTCACCAAGAAAGAGCATTCATTTGTATAACTACCCGCAATCCAAGTAAGGGTCACATGGCTTCCATCAGGAATCTGTAGCATGTATGAGGCTGAGTATCCGCTTGAGATAGTGAGTTGTTCCGACGCCCTATCTCCATAGTTCACAACCAAGTAATTGCCAGTCCAACCATCACCATAAGTATCATTCAGGTCAAATTTGATGTATTGGGTGTTTTGTGTGAAATTGGCCACCAAACTCCTGTTACCTGTCACAGTAAAGGTATAGTTCGCGCTGGTGGAAACTACCGTACCGTTTTCCGTCCAATTCGAGAAAGTGTAGCCCGGGTTGGCCGTGGCCGTCACGGTACAGTTGGAGCCTTGCTGGCAAGTGCCACCGCCATTCACTGTGCCTCCATTTGAAGGGTTAGACGAGACGCTGATGGTGTAATTGATTGGATTGGCCGTGAAGTTGGCTACCAATGTCCGGTTACCGGTCACTGTGAAAGTATAGCTTGCGTTGGTGGACACCACATTGCCGTTCTCCGTCCAGTTCGAGAAGCTGTAGCCAGAGTTTGGCGTGGCAGTCAACATACAAGTTTGCCCTGACTGATAATAACCCGCTCCTGTGACAGAACCGCCTTCTGCTGGATTGGGCACGGCTTCAATTAACGAAGAAACAACAGAATTGAAAGAGACAAGACGCACACTTAATCCATAACAGAGAACATATGAAAAAGTACCCACCCAGTTCTGAGGAGAACCATTTGCAGCATAGTAGAACCAAAAAACGTTACTCCCGTTGGAAGACCAATAATGGCCATATGTATTTAAATGACTGGTGCCAGTACTACTTCGAACGCCTGCGCAGGGCAAGAAAATCGCACCATGTGCTTCCAACACACTGTTCCAATCAGATGCACTAATCACATTGGAATCATATGAAGCACTGGTTTTATCTGTTTTATTTAATGTATAAATGGCAGTATTCCAGCCATCAGGTAAAACAATCAAACCACAAACGCCATTTACCGTTGCCCTGGCATATCGTGGTGAAGGACGATAATTGATCAAATAGATCCATTGATCAATAGTTAGGGTACGCCATAAACCAGATTGGTTCCCTCCGTTACTAATGGCGTTGTAAACGCCCCAATCCGCATATGCATAATCACCAACAAGATTTTGAGATAAATAATCGGAATTGTTAACCGAAGTTGACCATGGTTGGTAACATTCGGCGCCACTATTCCAACCACTAGTTCCATATCCAAACAAATCAACCCATCCAGAATATGTTGAAGAAATATTGATGTTGTCTCTTCCAACATAGTCATACTGATGCTCTGCAAATCTCCATGTGTTGGAGGATGCTTGATATTGCAAATTACCTTTAGAAAAATAGACCTGTTGGCCTTCGGCAATGGAAAACAAGCCGTTAATAGCACCTGTCGGTTGGGCCAATCCTTTTCCAGCCATGGCAAACGCCGCAACCAGCAGAAGGAAGCATTTCAAGTAAAATCTTTTCATTATTCACTATGTATTAAAACCTGGTGGTAAAAATACATAATTTAATAATGAAAACCAAAATTATTTTTTCTTCCTCCCGCTTTTCTTCAAGGCCTCGGCAAGGATCCATTGAAGCTGGCCGTTGACGGAACGGAACTCGTCAGCGGCCCACTTCTCGATGGCCTCCATCGTGTCGGCATCCACGCGAAGCAGGAAAGTCTTGGTATTGGCACTATTTTCCTTGTCTTTCGCCATAGATCACCTCTCCAACGATGCGCCCAAGGTCTGCGACATGATGCCTTCCTTGGCGATGTGTTTGTCGTAAATCCAAATGCACAGTATCGTCACAAGCATGACGATGAAGCCTGACAGTCCAGGCATGCCGTTCACGAAATCGTTGCCTCCCAAAGTGAAATAGATGACCACGCCAGCCAATGCATTGATCGTGCCATGCATGATAGCCGCCACAATCATCGACTTGGATTTCAAGACGAAATACAACTCAATGGCACCCAACAGGACACACATCACCACCATCAGCAGGACGCCCCATTGCGGCTCATTCGGGTAGTTGTGGCCCATCAGGATCAGCGGGAAATGCCAGATGCCCCAAACGATGCCGATGAACAAAGCAGCTTTCCAGAACTTCACCCCGCGCAAGGCGCCGACAAGGTAGTTGCGCCAGCCGAATTCCTCGCCAAAGGCGGCGATAGCGTTGACGGTGATGCCGGCAATCAAACCGCTGATGAGCGTAATGAGAATCATCAAATACGCTGGTAGCTGTCCCAACTGCTCGCGCACCATCTCTTGCTGATCCTCGGGAATGTGATACTGGTTGATGAGCTGCTCAGCATTGTATTTCAGCTCAACGCCCGGCATCAGACCATTAACGAGAATGCAAGCCAATGTCATCACTAACGGTAACAGCCAAGCCACCGCCCATGACCATTTGATCTTGAAGTTGACCAAGCCCGTATGGTTGAACTTCTCCTTGTCGATGGCCTGCAACACCAATGCGGTGATGAGCGGGAAAAACATATAAACAGTTGAGAAGAGCATCAGCCCAACGGGCGTATCCGCTCCCATGCCGAAGCCCCAATGGGCCACGGCAAACATCGCCCAGCTGAACAGGCAGACGATGATCGAAAATCTTATGGCTTTTTTCATGGTTCTAGTTCTTTTAACGATTCAAACAATTCAACAGTCTTTTCTTTGTCCGAGAGGTTCAAGTAATAAAGATTGGTCGTCGTGCGCAGTTGAATGTAGGGAGCTTTCTTGTGGATGAAAAGCATGCATTTTTCTCCATTTTTAAACTTGAAATGGCCCTTGGCTTGGTTTCCCGTATCGGATCCATTGGTACGCATGGCAATTGACGGCATTTCGTCAAGCAAATCCACCGAGATGATGTCGGTAACGGGGATTTCACGTCCATACATACCTGAAATCTTAACTGTCTCCTCTCCCACCGTGATTCGGGTCGGACGGAAGCTCAAGGCCAGTGTGAGAGCCGCAAGCACCATGATAACCCAGGCGAAGCCCCAAGCAATTTTGGAGGCCCTGGCGGATTTCACCAATTTACCGGATTTGTCACTGCCCAATGGCATTTCGTCCCGCACAAACCTAATGTTGGATCCGGACTGGTCCCGCCCAAAAGCATTGTACCGCTTCATGGCGATGGACAAAGGCACCATCACGGCAAACACCAACACCATCAACGTCACGCCACAAACGTCTTCGTCAATGACCTTCATCAGGTGCAGCGTAGCTGTGACCACCAACAGGAATCCCGCCACCCCTAATATGATTGCACACGCCTTTTTCAGCCCTTCGATGTTGACCAATTCCTTCCGCTCCGGTGGCAAGCTGCCGTAAGGATTAATCAAATTCGGGTATTGGTAGCAGGCCCATGCCACCACCATCAGCACCAATCCCGAGATTAATAATGTATATCCCATTTTTCGTTCTCCGTTTTCCGTTTTCCGTTTAATAAAGGCTTCCCGTGTTGACCACCGGTTGTGCCGACTCGTCGGCACAAAGCACTACCATGAGGTTGCTCACCATGGAGGCTTTGCGTTCTTCGTCGAGTTCGACCACGCCTTCGTCCTTCAGCTTGTCCAAGGCCATCTTGACCATGGAGACGGCGCCTTCCACGATCTTCTCGCGGGCTGAGATGATGGCGGCAGCCTGCTGACGACGCAACATCACAGCGGCGATTTCAGGCGAATAAGCCAGGTAGTTGATGCGGGCTTCCAGCACTTCCAGGCCCGACATGGCCAGACGCTCGTTCAGCTTGGAAAGCAGCACCTCGTTGATCTCACTACCACCCGAACGCAGTGTCAGCTCCCCAGCCTCAGCCTCGTTCTCGTCATAAGCATACATCCCTGCCACCTCACGCAAGGCGGCATCGCTCTGCACCTGGATAAAGCTCTCGAAAGCCCTCATGCGGTTGGACACCGATACAGTGGCAGCATTGCCTGCCGAACCACCCGCCATGGTCTGGGAATCGATCTCGAACATGGCTTTGTAGGTATCCTTCAGTTTCCACACCAAAATCTGTCCGATCATGATGGGGTTGCCCGTCTTGTCGTTCACCTTGATGTTGTCGGGGTTGAGGTTGCGAGCACGCAGCGAAACCTTCTTGGAGGTCATCAGGAAGTTGACCCAGTGGAATCCCGTCTTGGTGAAAGTGCCACGGTATTTTCCGAAGAACAGCATCACCATGGCCTCGTTGGGTTCCAGCTTACGGAATCCGATGGGCAGGAAGGTAGCCAGCAACAGGCCTATCACTGCCAAGAATGGCGTAGCCAACTGACCGTTCGCAAATGCGATGAAGCCCCAAACGCTCAGGGCAATAATGGCAATTTCAATAAACAAAGCAATGAAACCATTCATCGCAAATCCCTTAAATTCAAATTCTTTCGTTTCCATAGTAATATTATTTTGATATCATTTTGACATTGCAAAAATACATTAATTTTGAAACACGCAAGCTTTTTTTCATTTTTTTTCGATTTTTTTTATTTTTGCATTCATAATCATAAAAACGGAACAGCCATGAAAAAGATTATTTTGGGAATCATCACCTTATTTGTAATATCCAGTTGCACTGCGCTCAAAGTCGTGGACCCCAATGCCGCGATGAATGCTGGAGCTGCAGCGGTTCAAGCCCTTACCATCTCGGATGCACAAATCGCTCAACTGTGCACCGAATACATGGCCCAGACCGACAAAGAAAACACCATCATGCCAGCAAGCAGCGAATACACCCAACGCTTGAACAGGGTAATGGCGCGGTTCAAAAACATCAAGGACCTGAACCTGAATTATAAAGTCTATCAATCGAACACTGTCAACGCCTTTGCCAGCGGCGACGGTAGTGTCAGGGTCTATTCAGCCCTGATGGACGTCATGAACGATGACGAGTTGTTTGCTGTGATCGGCCATGAGTTGGGGCATCTCATCAACAAAGACGTGCGCGACGCCTATCGCACCGCCTATCTCGTGGTTGCCGCCCGTTATGGTCTTGCCGCGGTGAACACGACTGCCGGGGCCATTTCCACGGGTTTCCTAGGGGACCTCGGACAGCAGTTGGCCAGTGCCGCTTACTCACGTCGCCAAGAGACTCAAGCCGACGAGACCGCCTTCCAGTTCTGCGTCGCCAATGGTGTCGATCCTTACGCCATGTACCATGCATTGAATGTGCTTCTCAAGATCGGTGGTTCAACCGGTTCGCAGGGTAAAGTGACCCAAGCGTTCTCCGACCATCCCGACACGCAAAAAAGAGCCAACCATATCAAGGAGTTAGCTGAAGCCGCTGGCTACAAGATGACCACCAGAGGATCCGCAAACAACATCACCACCACAACCACCACGACTACCACGACAAACAACAAAGGCAAGACCGTGATCAAGAAAGGTGGAAGCAATTGATTTTTCATAATTAATAAAAATAATTAACCAATACTATTGATTTATTCATTATTAATAGTACTTTTGCCGTGTCAAACGACAGAATAGGCTATTATCATGAAAGAAACCGACCCCATTGAAGAGTCAAGGCGTTATGTGAAAAACGCCAGAAAAACCCTTAGAGAGAACGCCAACCTCGATGTGGAACAAAACCGTTATCGGGATGAAAAATACGTGAAAGCCG
Source organism: Bacteroidales bacterium (assembly GCA_017965765.1). Lineage (GTDB taxonomy): Bacteria > Bacteroidota > Bacteroidia > Bacteroidales > F082 > Limimorpha. Next base: position 29,911 of record JAGCPJ010000011.1, on the reverse strand, counting down.
CTGGCAACTATCTCTGGGGCGGCGTGTTAATCGCTCTTGACGCTGTGTTCCATGTGAAGAAAGACCAACACGATCGTGTTGACATCAATGATTATAGGCATGCCGTTGGCAAGCGTGACAAAAAGTTGCTAGGCGCAGTAAATGACGGCTATGATGTCATCCATCTTTATATGACATACGACGGTGGTCTTAGCAAAAAACTATGTGATAGCGGCTTCCGTATCGCCAACGAGATTATTGACAAGTGCGCCATCATGCTTGGCGAAACTCCTGCGCCAGCCGCTTGAATTTTCCACCGCGCTCCTCAAAGTTTTTGTATTGGTCATAGCTGGAGGCCGCGGGGGATAACAGGCAAACATCGCCGGGTCTAGCGTGACTCTTGATATACTCGAAAGCACTCTCCATGGTGGCATAGCGAACTTTCTGAGACGCGACACCTTCCATCAAAGCCATCATCCGATCGCCTGCCTTACCGGTAAAGAGCAGATGCGGCACGGGGTTTTCTTTCAGAAATGCCACTAATGGTCCATAGTCGATTTCTCGGTCAAACCCGCCCAACAAAAGGAAGTCCACCCTACCCAGGGTTTGGCAAGCGACGATGGCGGCTTGAGGAATGGTGGAGATGCTGTCGTTCACGAACCTCACCCCGCCAAAGATGCCCACGGGCTCCAGACGATGTTCCAAGGGGGTAAATGTGTAGAGATAAGGTATCACCTGCCGGACATCGATGCTATATGCGGCAATCGCGCAAAGGGCGGCTTTTGCGTTCAACAGGTTATGCGGACCGAGAATTGGCAGGGATTCCTCGTCAATGTCGTAATCCATCCGCGAGAAAGTCACGCTATTCACCCCTAGGCCCAAAGTCTCCATCATCAGCGAATCGTGAACCACCGCGTAATCGTCTTCTCCCATAAAGCGCAACAGGTTGAACTTGGCTTGTTTATAGCGCTCAAAAGTACCGAAATGGTCCAGATGCTCCTCAAACACGTTGAGCAACACCCCTACCCTCGGACTATTGTGCACATATTCCAGTTGATGGGCGGAGAGTTCATACACCACGATGCTATCGTCATGGATCTGCTCCATGATATCGAAACAAGGGATGCCGATATTGCCTGTCAAGATGGCATCGCGGCCCGAAGATTTCAGCAGGTGATGGATCAGTGAAGTGGTAGTACTTTTCCCCTTGGTACCCGTGATGCCAATGGTTTGATGATGAAATTGGCTTAAGAACAGGTCCGTTTGTGAGGTAATCTCCACACCCCGTGGATCGAAGTCCTTCAAGGAGATTCCAGGGGTCTTGATGACGATGTCATAGTCATATACCGACTGCAGGTAATCCTCTCCGGAATGGGAGACACCCTCCAAGGAGTTTTTGTCGGCCACTGCGACCATCGCCTCAGGGAGATACTTATTCAGAAAAGCCAGCGACGACCTTCCCTCACGGCCGAAGCCGAGGATGAGGATACGCTTGCCGCGAAGCCGGTTCAAGATCAAGTCAAACATGGAGGCGATGTTTCAAGAGTTGTTCAAAACGTTGGGGAAGGAAATGCTCGTCATTGAAACGGCGGAGGATTGCCTCCACATTTGCCCTGTTTCCTTCCATGGCTTCCACGCAGGCCCTCACCTCTTCCACGGTACCCACACATTCAAACGGTTTGACTTCCGCGGTACCGTTCAGTTCTTCGAAGATGGGTTTCAGTTCCGGGTCTGCCCAAAGGTCCTTGCCAAACAGTTCTGTGAGCCGCTTCCTAGAGATGAAAGGAGAGAGAATGATCCAGGTGAAGAGACATTTGGGGCATTTCCCGCACCACGAGTCGGTCTTACTGCCCGCATTGCAGCTGCGAAACACCTTATGATAGGCCTCACATTGGCTGAACAGGCTGGCGATCTGCATCTCGTTTAGCGGTCTCAGGAAGCTGAAATACTGAATCTCCTCGCTAAGGAACTGGCGCACATAGTCGCGGAAGTCCCTTTCAAACGCGATGGATTTGCTGTATTGATGGTTGATGTCCGTCCCAGGCACGGTACTTTCGTTGGCACTCGACTCATTGGAGAGGGCAATGTAATGTGCACCTGTACCCACGCTGACCAGCAGGGTGAGGAACGCCAGCAAAGCCGAGAACGGGGTATGTCCGTTCAAGAAGCCCTCGTTGTTCAGTTGAAGCATGGTCGGATCCAGCGTGCGGTTGATGACCGCCACTTCGTCCAGGGAATAGCCGGCTGCCTCTACGCAGTTGACGGTAGCACCCCGTGGATTGAGAATCAACGGGATGGCAGGGATCTCCTTCCGAAGCAACTCCAAGGTCACCACGGAATCCTTGCCCCCTCCTACCGGAATCAACGTCTTCTCCACTACCGGTCTTGTGATGCTCTTGAAATCGCGGTCGGTGCCCGATTCGATGTGCAAGAAGTCCTTTTCCGAACACTGGATGCCATTCAGGTAGCGGAACTCTCCCAAGCCGTTGTAGAACAGGTGTCTCCACCATTTCTTCTGACATAGTTTCAGGTCGAAAGGTTTCACAACGACCGTTTTTGGGCAGGCCAGTTTCCAATAGCTAACCATCTCCACCATGCCAATATGGAAGGCCAGGGTTTCCAGTTCTTCCCTTGGTACGGTCTCCCAGGAGTAAAAGGTACGGGACGGAAGGGTCAAGGTAGGATGGAAATAATAGCGGTCGTCAAGGCTGAAGTGAAAGGTCATGGACAACACTCCCTTGTCAAGAGTCACCTCTTGAGCGTAAAAGGTAAAGGTCTCATAATCCCTCCTCAGGGCCTCAAACCGTTCTTGGTTATCGACGCGTTTCAACTTCTGTATTTTTTTTACAAAAATAGTAAATGTTTATTTGTTGGATTGTTTATTTGTTGATAAATTTGCGTTCCAATACCGAGCGTCATGGATTTCAAGGAACTTTTTCAGATACGCAGCAACACGCTTGACCCCAAGCCTGGCGACCTGTTATTGTCGGAACCCACGATGGACGACCTTCATTTTGGCCGTTCTGTGGTGCTGCTCATCGACCACAATACCTCTGAGGGAACCTTCGGAATCATCATGAACAAGACACTCAACGTAAGGCTGAACGAAATCGTTGACGCCTTCCCCGATTTCGATGCCCCAGTGTATCTTGGCGGGCCCGTTGCCGACAACCAAGTGTTTTTCATGCATACCCTTGGCGACTTGATCCCCGGCACCTGCAAGGTCCTGGAAGGACTTTATTGGGGCGGCGACCCTGAAGTCCTCAACAGCCTGATTGAACAGGGTATCGCCAACCAAAGCAATGTCCGGTTTTTCCTAGGATACTCGGGATGGAGCGCGGGACAACTCGTTGAAGAGCTCGTCAAGAATTCGTGGATTGTCACTCACGCCAGCAGCAAGTTCCTGCTCAACACGCCCATCGATCAGCTATGGAAGGCCTGTGTGAACAACATGGGCGGGAAGTACGAGATGTGGACCCGTTTTCCGAAACACCCCGAAGAGAACTGAAAACGGAGAACGGAAAACGGAAAGCTTTCCCACCCTTCACTTTCCGTTTTCCGTTTTCAGTTTTCCGTTATTCAATTGGGAAGGCTTGGTATAGGATGTCATGGAGTTGGGTGCGGATGTTCAGCTTCATCAGCTGGCGGCACTCCGAGTTGGGATAGACACGGTTGGAGAGGAAGATAATGACCAGCTTATTGGCTGGGTCATTCCAGAAGAAAGTCCCCGTGAAGCCCGTATGGCCATAGCTCTCCATGGAAGCCGACTTGGAGGCGGTGGCGGGGCCCTTCTTCCCTATCGGCAGCTTGTCGAAACCCAAGGCACGGCGGTTGTCATTGTCCAGGAAAGGAGCGGTCGTGAAGTATTTGATGGTACTCGATTTCAGCAGTTGTTTCCCTTCATACTTACCACCGTCCAAGAGCATCTGAGCGATGACTGCCAGGTCGTGGGAGTTAGCGAACAATCCGGCATGGCCCGACACGCCGCCCATGAGTGAAGCCATCTGGTCGTGGACATCGCCCCAAAGCAGCTGCTTGCGGAAGATCTGGTCGTCCTCGGTAGGCACGATGGTCTCACGGGTACGCCAGTGCAGCGGACAGAAACCGATGCTGGTCAAGTGCATCGGGTCGTAGAACTTCTCGTGCAGGTATTCCTCCAGCGACTTGTTGGTCAACTGTTTTACCAACTCTGGAACGAAATAGAAACCCATGTCGCAATAGACATATTTCTTCTCTTTCATGGGGCTTTTCATGATGGAATCGATGATTTGCTCCTTGTAATCGTTGAGGAGGAACAGGTTCTCGGCCACCCGAACGGTATGGTTTTCGTCGATATGATCGATAAAATAATCCTCTTTAGGACCTTGCTCGTCGATAAGTTTCAGGTGGAAGGGAATCCACGACTTCATCCCCGACTGATGGGTCAGGATATCAATGATCTTGATGGCACCCTTGTCGGAGGCGTTGAGATAGGGGAAATAGTCGCCCATGGTCTTATTAATGTCGAGAAGTCCGTCCTCATAGAGTTTCATGATGGCGAGCGTGGAGGCGAAGATCTTCGTGAGGGAGGCGATGTCATAGACATCTTCGGGGGCCACCTTCGAGCCACCACCATAGGTGAAATTGCCGAAACACTTGTCGTACACCACCTTACCGTCCTTCATGGCGAGGATCTGACAGCCCGGGTAGGCACCTTCTGTGATGCCCAACTTGGCCACTGAGTCGAGCATACGCACATATTGGGCGTCCATCGTTCCCTTCGGTAGCGGCACTTGGTCTATGGAGAGTGAGCCTTCCTTCAGCACGGGAGCAGAGGCAGGCATGGAGGCCGGCGATGAGGGTGGGAGGATGCCTTCACCGCATTTGAACTTCGCGGTGGAGACTGGAAGGAGGCCGTGCGCGCTTTTTCTACCCGTCAGGATGCAGCTGATGGCGTTCAATGCGTCATCATCATCCTGATAGCCCACTAGCAGGCCTTTCACGTTGTTGTTGATCCGGAAACGGTCCAAAGCGTAGGGACAGGCGAAAAGATTCAGGATCACATCGTTTTGGGCGACCAGCTTATTGAAGAAGTCCACTGTGGCATCGCTGATGCCGAAGCCCTTAGAGGCGTTGATGTTAGACTGCATTACATTGACCACCACCAAATCATAGCTTTCCAGTTCCGGCAGCCAAGCCTTGGCGTCTTCGGCCCGGTCTCTTCCCACGTTATAGGACTTCACCGTCAGCCCGGCATCAGCCAAGGCGATGTTCATGAATTTGGAGCTGGAGTTCTTGCCGATGGTGACCACGGCCACGTTTTTACCAGCTTTCAGCGGGATGACTTGGTCCTCGTTTTTGAGCATGGTGATGGCCTCTTCGTAGAGCAAGCTTTTCAGGTTATAGTAGTCTTGCAGTTTCAAGTCGGGCATCAGGTTGTCGGTGGCCACCGGCTGGTAGTGGTTCAATCCTGCACGGTATTTGTACTTTAATATCTTTTTGCAGCTCTCTTCCACTCGGGCAGCGATTTTGGGATCACGTTCTGCCCCTTCCTTGATATGGCGAATCGCTTTAGGCACATCGTGTGGCAGGATCAGCACGTCGTTGCCAGCCAGGAAAGCGGCATACGGGACGCTGTCGGCGGGTACAGTCTGCGAGACGCCCTTCATATCCAATCCGTCAGTGAAGATCAGTCCTTCAAAGCCCATCTCGGTTTTCAGGAGGTCGGTGACCACCCCTTTCGACAGGGAGGATGAGGTGTTCGCCACTTTCTCGATTGCGGGGAAATAAAGATGGCCCACCATGGCCCCGTTGACGCCACGCTCGATCAGGTAACGGAAAGGAGCCAACTCGATATCCTTGACCTCGTCGAGGGAACGAGTCACGGTAGGCAGGGTGAGATGAGAGTCCGTATCGGTGTTGCCATGGCCAGGAAAATGTTTCATGGTGGTGACCATGCCCTTGCTCTGCATGCCCAAGGCGTAAGCGGCGGCCTTCTCCCCCACGTTCAGCGGGTCCTCGCCGAAGCTACGTACACCGATGACAGGGTTCTTGGCATTGGAGTTCACATCCGCCACTGGCGCGAAGTTGACATGGATGCCCATACGCTTGCACTGGTCGCCGACCTGCTGTCCTAAATCGTAGAGCAGTTCATTGTCCGTAATGGCGCCCAAGGTCATCTGGTAAGGATAGGCGATCGTGTTTTTCACGCGCATGGCGATGCCCCACTCCGCGTCGATGCTGACCATCAGCGGGGTCTGGGCCAAAGCCTGCCAGGCATTGGTTTGCTCCACCTGTTGTTCCGCATCGGCCCTGAAGAAGCAAACGCCTCCGATGTTGTATTTCTTGATGTAGGTGCCGACCTCTTCATAGAAAGGTTTATCCGGTTGGTTTGCCCTCATACAGATCAATTGACCCACACGCTGTTCCAACGTCAAGCTGTTATACACCGAGTCCACCCAGCGGGATTCCGCATCCTGCGCATAAAGCGATCCACTCATGGACAACATTGCCACCAAGGCACCTAAAAACAATTTTCTCATTCTCAATTATTATTTAATTCAATTATTGACAAGGTTAGGGGGTTACGGGATTATTGGGAATAGCTTTCACCTTTATCATCAGTTCATTAAACTCTTCCCAGTCGTAGGCTTCTCCCAAGATGTTTTTGTCTTTATCGATTAAAACCACCGTCGGGGTGGAAGTCACGTCATAGTCCAGGAAGGGTTGGCTATCCCATCGGGCTTCGTCATAGAAGTGCCATCCCGTCAGCCGCATCCTTCTCGCCTTTTTTCGCACTTGTTTCGGGCTATCTGCCAGGGCGAATGTCACCAATTCATAATCGTTTTTCAAATCGACATGACGTCGAAGCGATCGCAAGAAGTCGTGGCAATAGTCGCAATCGACCGCCCAGAAGCACACAATGATATACTCCGCCTGTGAATCATAAAGATGGTATGGTCTCCCGTCAACGGTCACCCCCTCGAAGTCAAAGGCTTTATCCCCTGGTTTATGGAGATACTGCGCAGACATCGTCGTCACGAAGCACAAGGTCATCAGCAGCGTAAGCATCCCTTTCCTAATCATCTTCAATGGATTGCATAATTGAACAAAGCATTCCCCACGCCCGTCACCAGGTTGATCTCCTGATCGTTGTGCAGGCTACCCACCGCGAAAGGCGTCTCTCCCACCAAGCCCGAGTTCACGATCATCTTGCCTTTCTTGTCGATGAGATAAATCTCGCGTGACTTTTTGGAGACGATGCCCAGCAGCCGTTTGTTGCGGGTGATATTGAAAAACACCGGTTTGACGGTGATATCGGTGTCGAAATGGCAGAAGAACAATTCTTTACGGAAACGGTCATACACATGCAAGTCATTATGATCCAAGTAGATGAAATCAGGATCCTTATCCCCGTTGAAATCCTCATAGAGGAAGAAATGTTCTTTGGAATAATCCCCGAAATCCGTACGGTTAAGTTGGCCATCTGCGGTGACATAAAGCAGTTTCCCTTCTTTGTCTGAAGTCAGGAAGAGGCCTTTGCTTCGATTGGTGACGTTGGCATAGATGTCGGCATGGGGTGACTTTTGCATGTCGGACGGCAGGGGGATGCGGATGCGACCTTGGCGGTCGAGGATACGCACGCCGCCGCTGACATCCGCGACGATGAGGTAATCCTTGTCATCGGCGACGATATGCTGGAGCGGTCGTTTCACGAGGTCTTCGGACCGGTGACGGTTCCAGCCTTCCACCTCCTCACCTTTCAGGTCATAGTTATAGACCAGCTTGTCGGTACCGCAAATCAGCACCCGGTAATCCTTGTTTCCTCGATAGTCAATCACGGAAAGACCGTTGGCCGCCTCGAAGGGGAGTCGGATGGGATAGCCTTCCACACGATTGCCGTCTCGGTCGATGAGTTGGATGGTGTGGGCGGTGTTGAAGAGCAGCTGCAGTTGGCCGTTGTTCCCACGATCGACCGTAAACACTTGGCTCATGGGCGCTTCTTCCAGCTGTTTCTTCCAAAGGATGTGACCATCGCAATCGATGAGGTACATGTTATTCTCACTATCGAAGGCGACCACGTTGTAGTTCGGCGAGGCATGGTCTTCCACGATGTAAGGCTTGCCTTTCAATGGCGCGTCAAGGTTTACTTTCCAGCGGACGCTTTTCTCGTCGTTCACCACGGCGCCGCGGCTGAGAAAGATGTTGGTATAGACCAGGTCCTTGGAGGCGGCCAGCTGCAGAGCTACTGCCTGGTAGCCATCAAGCACATCAGGATGCTTCCCCAGAAAACGGCCCACGGGGCCTCCCACCGTTTCACAGATCATTTTCCGGTTGCCATGTCCTGTGGAAAAAAGGGTGATGTTGGAAGTCTCCAGCATCTTGCGTTGGAATGCGCGGAAGTTCTCACTCATGTCGAGCGTACGACCTGAACGGTAGCAGGCGATCAGTTCCTTCAGAGGCTCAAAGGAGGAAGCCATGACCAGATACTGATCGACGATGGCGTAGCAGCATCGTTTGAACGACTTGAAGGTCGGCCCAAACACAGCCGGGACGATGTCGCGTTCCCCAAGGTTATACAGCACATAGCCTTCGTAGTTTAACGAGGAAGCGACACCCGTCTTCCCTGCCAGGTGATCCATGAAGCGAATCACCGCCGACGGGTCGTTCATACGGCCCACGAAGACCTCATGACGTTTGTCGCAGATGACATCGTAGGAGACCTCTGAAAGGTATTCCAGCAGTTTGGTCTCCACATTGGTGCCGTATTTCTTGTTGAACGACTTCACCTGTTCGGCATCGCAGAACGACTGCCAATAGGAGGCGTAGTCCGACATGCCATAATGGAGCATCAGTTTCGTATCGAAGGGAAGGATGTTGACCACGGAGTTCTTAACGGGACGTTGGTATTTCAGCGGGCGGAACTTGGAGGTGGAATCAGGGGCGATGGCATAGCCGTTCAACATGAGGTCGTTTTTGTCCGGCTGCACGTCGAGTGCCACCCATCCATTATCGTCCCTGTAATACAGATGCGCCTTGACATTCAGTCCCAGCGTAGCCTGAAGCCGTTTGAAGTCCGCATCGTCTTGGATTTTGGAGGGATTCTTCAGTTGGCGGTCCACCATCTCGACGGACCCAATGGAGCCGCTCAGCGCCCTCGCTCCCCCTTTCTCTGGCTGTTCCAACCAGACATAGTCGTTTTTGTCATCCGAAGGCAGTGACACCAACGCCATCGCGCTATGGGTCGGGCATTGTGGCGGCCGGATGTCGGCAAGCAGCAGTGAGTCGAATAGCGACAGGATGGTAGAATCGGAGCTCTCCACGATGAGTTCCGCATTGAGTGGCACCGCATCAAGCAGCGACGGTGCTTTCTTTGAGCAGGAACAGAACACCGTGAAGATCAAAAGTACGAAATAAGGGATCCATTTGCGCATAGCGCAAAAATATAACAAATAAAGGGATTTCTCTGGAGTTATTTATCAACAATTTAGGCTTATCGGGATTTTGTTACTTTTATAGCCGCAACAAAGCTCTTTCAAACAATAAAAAGCTCTATTTTCACTATACTTTTGAAGAAAAAAATCCAAAAATACTTGCGGAGAACAAATAAAACACCTACTTTTGCAGTCAAGAAACAGCATCGGAGGCGACAGCCCTGCCTCCTTTATCGCTTTCAGGGGTAGTTAGGGTGAAAGCGGATAGCTTATCAGATTTGGGTACGTTATTATCATAAGATGTAACTACCCATTTCTTTTTATCTTCAATCATTCTACCGGTAGATTTGTCACGTAGGTTTTTTCTTACGACCACGCGTTTCCCTTCCAGCTCATAAATCACCTTATCGAGATTGTTCTTAATCTTATCCCCCGTATTAATAGTGTTTTCTATCGCCAAGCGAGCCTCGTCAATCGTGATAAAATCTTTCCCTTGGCCCACGTGTTTATCAATGATGTGTTTAAGTCCCGCGTTTTCATCACTACTTCCCCACACCAAATCAATGTCACCAATCTCCTCATCGTAAAAAACGCCAATCAAATCGCCGTCTTGATGAGCAATTAGAAAATCAAAAGCCTCCTTGACTTTTCCTCTAAACTGGTCGTAAATATTACCAAAATAGCCCACACCAATAGGCTGTGGATCCATGTTTTTATCTTTATCCATTGTCTAAAATCAATGGCAAAGATACACAAAAATTAAAATTGTTTATAAATAAATATAAATCTTATTAAAATTAATATGTGTAAATTATTATCAATAATCAACAAACAAAACACCACTATGGGATGCGAAGAATCAAGCTAAAGACGACCCATTATAATTCTAGTCGCATCTGAATCGCCATATTAAACGACTTGCGATGGAGTTCTGTGATACCATATTCGGCGATGGCCTGCTTGTGTTCCGGCGTGGGATACCCTTTATTCTTCTTCCAGTGATACATCGGGAATTGCGCATCATACGCCTCCATCATGCGGTCACGGGTGGTCTTGGCCAAGATGGAAGCTGCGGCGATGGCTTGGTATTTGGCATCGCCACCGACGATGCAGACGTGCTTCAGCCCTTGGTAGGGCTTGAAACGATTTCCGTCGATCAGCAGGAACTCCGGTCTGACTTTGAGTTGGTCGATGGCGCGGTGCATGGCCAGAAACGATGCGTTGAGGATGTTGATTTCATCGATTTCCTCCGCCGTGACGATGCCGATGCCGTAGGCCAAGGCCTCCTGCATGATCATCTCCCGAAGTGCATTGCGTTTCTTCTCCGTCAGTTTCTTCGAGTCGTCCAATTCCGGATAGTCCGCTCCCGGCTTCAAGATGACGGCACCAGCCACCACGGGACCTGCCAGACAGCCGCGACCAGCCTCGTCGCAGCCGGCTTCAATCCAATCCGAATAATGCGTTGACAGATTCATGATTAGAGGAATAATGGAAGGTAATGGGAAGCCAACACAGCCAGCATCGCCACCACGAAGGTGACATTGGACCAACGCAACTTGTCGAGATAAGCCAGTTCGTAGGAGAACAGGATGGCCAAGGCAAGGAAAAGCACGCCAGATTGCATGGGATCGGCCTCAAGGAAAAGCATCAGCACACCAAAAAACAAAAGGATGACCGTCATCACCACCTTGGTACGCACGGCAACCGTCTTTTCGAAGCTATAATTGTACGGCATGAGCAATGGCATGGCCGAGGCCAACAGCAAGAAAGCCAACGCACCGACCTTTAGCCAGTCAAACTGTTGCACGCCAAGATGGATTTCGCTGAAGTAATCGCCATACCGCTGCAACACAGGCAAGAGGTCACCCATAAGGAAATGGGCGGCAAACAAGAAGAAATACGGCAACAACAAGCCAATGAACGGGATCAGGTGCAGGCGAAGTGATCCTTTATGGACGATGGCCAAGGCGATGATACCCCATAACGCCAAGAGGAGCATCGGGAAATAGCACATCGTGGCTAGCGACAGGTAGAATCCAGCGTTGAGGATATACAGTTCCGGCCGCTGGGTTTGATAGATGGAAAACAAGGTGTGAACGAACATCAGCAAGAACACTGAAGCCAACAAAAAGGGATAGAAGGTCGTCTGCACCGGCAAGAGATTCATCAGCAGCAGGAACACCACGGCGCCCAGGGTACTCACCTTGCTGATAATCTGGTTGGAAGCAAGGATGGAATTAAAGAACACCGCCTCAAACGACATCAACAGGAAAGCAAAGATCAACATGGCCCCTGGCCAAAAATCCAACAAGTCGGCCACCAAGTTGTACAAAGGCGTCACCGGACTACGCAGCGCGACATCCACATTGCCCGTGATCCATGAAGGGATCCACAAGGCGATGCAGAACAACGCGATGATCACGTATTGTATGATGTAGCTATTTCGGAAGAAACGAATCAAGGGAGTTAGGAGTTAGGAGTTAGGAGTTAGGAGTTAGGAGTTAGGAGGAGATCAAGGCCGATATCGGAACGGTGGTTTACTCCTTCAAATTTGATGTTGGCAACATTCTTATAGGCTTTTTCGCGGGCTTCCATGATGGAGTCACCTTGGGCGGTGACCGCTACGACACGTCCACCGGCAGTGACCACGGCTCCTTCAGCATTGAAAGCCGTACCCGCATGGAAGGCCACACAATCCTTCAATTGGTTCAGCCCCGTCATCACCTTCCCTTTCTCGTAGGCCTCTGGATAGCCGCCGGACACCAGCATGACGGTAACGGCCGTCTTTTCGCTTTTGGCATAATGCACTTGATCCAACGCGCCGTCAGCACAAGCGTAGAGCATATCGGCGAAGTCGCCCTCGATCCGGGTCATCACCGCTTCAGTCTCCGGATCACCCATGCGGACATTGTATTCAATCACGTAAGGATCGCCTCCGCAGTTCATGAGTCCAAGGAAGATAAAACCTTTATAATCAATATTTTCCTTCTTCAAACCTGCCAAGGTGGGTTTGACGATGCGTTCCTCCACTTTTTGCAGGAACTCAGGGGTACAGAAAGGCACCGGAGAGACGGCGCCCATACCGCCCGTGTTCAGCCCTTTGTCGCCATCGCCAATGCGCTTGTAGTCCTTGGCCTCAGGCAGCAGCAGGTAATGTTCCCCATCCGTCAGCACAAACACCGAGCATTCAATGCCTTTGAGGAATTCTTCGATCACCACGGTAGCCGAGGCGTTGCCAAATTTGCCGCCGAGCATATTCCCCAACTCGGTGATGGCTTCTTCCAGATCTTCCAAGATCAGCACGCCCTTTCCAGCAGCCAAGCCGTCGGCTTTGAGCACGTAGGGTGCCTTCAGGGTCTTCAGGAAGGCCACGCCCTCCGACAGACTGGCTTGGTTCACCGTCAGGCAGCGCGCTGTGGGAATCCCATGCTGTTCCATAAACACCTTGGCGAAGGCCTTGCTGCCTTCCAGCTGGGCACCTCGTTTATCGGGACCGATGATGCGGACCTTCTGCAACTGCGGTTCAGCCTTGAAGAAGTCAACGATGCCATCCACGAGAGGCTGTTCAGGTCCGACAACCACGAGGCCAATCTCGTTATTGAGACAAAACTTCTTGATGCCTTCAAAATCGCCCACCTTGAGGTTTACGTTGGTGCCGACTTCAGCAGTGCCAGCGTTACCAGGGGCGATGAACACCTTGGCACCTTCGCTTTGGGCCAGCTTCCATGCCAAGGCATGTTCGCGACCGCCCGAGCCTAGGACGAGGATATTCCGTTGAACAGCGGTGATATGTTGACCTTGCGTCGTTTTCCAATCGACCGCATCTTTGCCAACTTCGCCGGGATACATGATGATTTGTTCCATAGTTATCTTTTGTTTTTGTTATCTACCTTGGGGGCCTCCAGGGAGGTGGCCATGCTATTCCAGATGACCTCTGCCGCGTGATCCCACGAGAAATCGTTCGCCCTGAGGCGACCTTTTGCAATCAATGCTTTCCTAACGTCTTCATCCAGCACTTTGGCCATGGCTGCTGCGATGGCATCCTCGTCGAAAGGATCCACCAGCAAGGCAGCATCCCGTGCCACTTCGGGCATGGACGTGACGTTGGAGGTAATGACCGGTGTGTCGCATTTGAAAGCCTCCAGTATCGGGATGCCGAAGCCTTCGAAATAGGAGACGTACACCGAAGCAAGTGCGGCAGCCGTCACCTTGTGCAGGTCTTCCGGGCTCAGCCGTCCGGCAAAGACCACCTCTTCCTTGCAGCTCATGGCATCGTAAGCCTGTTGAATCGGCTCCGTCCACCACCGCTTCTCCCCTACGATCACCAGTTTCACGTCGTTTTTATGGCGTTGCTTGAACCGATCGAATGCGGTGAACAAGCGCGCCAGGTTTTTGCGAGGATGCAGCGATCCCACAAACATGAAGTACGGGTGTCCGAAGCTGTAATACGCCCGCACGACCGACTTCTCTGCTTCGGAAAGCGGTTTGAAGATCCCGTTCACGCCGTTGTAGGCCACATCGATTTTGTCGGGGCTCACCCCATAACAATCGACGATGTCCTGTTTGGAGAATTCGGAGACGGTGACAATCCGTTTTGCCTTCTGAGCGAACTTAGGGAAGTACTTCTTGTAATGCCACAGGTGGATCTTCGGCATGTCGCCGGGGAAATGCTCGAAGTTCAGGTCGTGGAACTCCACCACCTGCGGTACCTTGGAGCGCAAGCTCAGGTAGCCGTCGGGAGAGTAAAACAAGTCCGCTTTGATCTTTCTCAAGAGACGAGGCACCGACCACTCGAAGAACCAGATGAACAGGAAGGGATGCCGTGCCTGGGGAAACAACACCACGGGCTTCACATTGTCGGCAAAAAGGAACATCGGGTCAGGTTTACGGTCGAAGATGAAATAGAATTCCACTTCGGGGTGGGACCTCACGATACGTTTCAGTGTCTCGCAGGCCACCCAACCGATGCCTTCCAGCTTCCCTTTCAGCAGCAACCGTGTGTTGACGGCGATGCGCATCTTAGTAGCGGTAGATGTCCGATTTATACGGTCCCTCCACGGGTACGCCGATGTAGTCGGCCTGTTTCTGGGTGAGTTTGGTGAGTTTCACGCCGATCTTCTCCAGATGCAGGCGTGCCACTTCCTCGTCAAGGTACTTGGGCAGGCAATACACGCCCACCTTGTATTCGTCGCGTTTTGCCCAAAGGTCCATTTGGGCGAGGGTCTGGTTCGTGAACGAGTTGCTCATCACGAAGCTGGCATGGCCGGTGGCGCAGCCCAAGTTGACGAGACGACCCGAGGCCAGCAGGAAGATGCAGTGACCATCGTCGAACACATATTTATCGACTTGCGGCTTGATGTTGATTTTCTCTTTCAGATGTTCTGTTTTTTCAAGGCGGTCCACCTGAATCTCGTTGTCGAAGTGACCGATGTTGCACACGATGGCTTGGTCTTTCATCTTGAGGATATGCTCCAGTGTGATCACGTCGCAGTTTCCCGTAGTGGTCACGAAGATGTTGCCTTCCTTGACGGCTTCCTCCATCGTGGTGACCTCGAAGCCTTCCATGGCGGCTTGCAAGGCGCAGATGGGGTCGATCTCGGTGACGAGCACGCGGGCGCCATAGCTCTTCATGGAGTGTGAGCATCCCTTGCCCACCTCGCCATAGCCACAGACCACGACGACTTTGCCAGCGATCATCACGTCGGTGGCACGTTTGATGCCGTCGGCGAGCGACTCACGGCAGCCGTAGAGGTTGTCGAACTTCGACTTGGTGACCGAGTCGTTGACGTTGATGGCCGGCACCAGCAACTCGCCACGTTCCTGCATCTGATAGAGGCGGTGGACACCGGTGGTAGTCTCTTCGGAGACGCCTTTCCAGCCTTTCACCACGGCATGCCAGAAGGTAGGATTCTCTTGGTAAGTCGCCTTGATGACGCTCATCAGCGCTTTCTCCTCCTCGCTTCCGCAGGGGGCATCCAACAGCTTGGGATCATTCTCGCAGGCATAGCCTTTATGGATTAGCAGTGTGGCATCGCCACCATCATCGACGATCAGGTCCGGACCCGTTCCATCAGGGAAGGTGATGGCACGTTTGGTGCACCACCAGTAGTCTTCCAGCGTCTCCCCTTTCCAGGCGAACACCGAGGTGCCCCTCTGGGCGATGGCTGCGGCGGCATGGTCCTGGGTGGAATAGATGTTACAGCTGCACCAACGCACGGTAGCGCCCAGCTCCACCAGTGTCTCAATGAGGCAGGCCGTTTGGATGGTCATGTGGAGGGAACCCATGATCTTGGCACCTTTCAGCGGCTTGGTGTCGCCATATTTCTTGCGGAGGGCCATGAGGCCGGGCATTTCGTGTTCGGAGACTTCTATTTCTTTTCTACCCCAGTCGGCCAGATTGATGTCAGCCACAAGGTACTGGAGGTCTTTATCTAACAGTTTATTATTCATATTTCAACAGATTGATTAGAAATTGCAAAGATAGGAAAAAAAACATAACTAGTACCGGTAATTCACCATCACCTCGAAGCTTCTTCCAGGCATGGCCCGCCAGAGGACATTCTGGTAGTCTTTATCGGTAAGGTTGTTACACCGGAGTTCAAGGCGGAACCCCTTCCATTCCTTACCAAGGGCCAGATGATGCAGCACGTATGCAGGCAGGTCGAAGGCATAGAAATCGGCGTACGAAGTACTCCGAAGGCCTGTGGCTTCCATAGTGTAGCTGATGTTCCATGACTTCCAGCGAAGGTTGAGAAACAGGTTGCCATGATGGCGTGGGATATAGATCAGTTGTTTACCCAGCAAGCCATACACCTGCGCGTTTTCGCTCTCGTCGGTGGTGTAGGTGAAGACATAGTTGCCCGATAGGTTGGCCTGCCAATCTCCCAACGAATAGCTGCAATCGACATGGTTTTCGAGGCCACGGGCAAAGACTTGCGCCACATTCTGCGGCACCCAGAAACGATAGGAAGTGGGCACCCATTGGATCCAGTTCTTCACTTTTGAAAGGTAGGCCCCCGAACGGAGATCCACCTTGAGGTGTTCCTGTTTCAAGCGGTAGCTAACGGCAAGATCCACGGTACGACCATTCTCCGGAAGCAGGTCGGGGTTGCCGCCAGGGTACCAGTACAGGTCATTCAGCGAGGGGTTGCGGTAGTTGTGGCTATAGCCCAGGGTCAAGCCCATCCCGAAAGGAAAACGATAGGAGAACGTGGCGGTGGGAAACACGCCCATCGACTTGCCGTCAACGTTGTCGTATCGGGCGGTAAGGCTCAAATCCGCATTGTCGAAGGGATTCCCTTCCACAGCGGCGTAAGCAGAAACCAAGTCACGGCGTTTAATGTCGTCATAGTTGTTGGAATTGACCCTTTCCCGGTCCCACTGCAGTTTCCCTTTCAGTTTCCAGGAAGTCCAAAGTGTTTGCTGCACATCGGCGATCTGGTGCAGCACTAAGGCTTTGTTTTCGGAGTTGATGGCCGTGATGACTCCATTGGTCAGCGGCGAGCGGGTCTCCAGAAAATAATGTTGGTTTTCCACGAAAGCCGCCGACTTCAGTTGCAGGTTGCCCGTAGCCCAAAACAATTTATAGGAAAGGGCGTTCCTGGAGAAGTTGTCGCGCGTCCACTCCTCGGTGTTGATATTGACTACATTGGGCATGATGGCCGGCAGGTTGCGGTTATTCCACTGGTTCCAAGAGGAGGCGGAGAGGATGCCATGTTTCAGCAGGACGCTCACTTCGGGCATCAGCCCATAATCCACGAAATCAGCATTACGCTGGCGCATACGTCGAGGTGGCAGTACGCTGCTGTTATAGTATTCGAAATCGTTGTCGGAGGAGTTGCGGTAGGCTTTGACCCGGAACGAGACCTTACTCCCGCTATAGCCGGCGGTGACGAAGCTGCCGAGGGTGTTGAAGCTGCCGTAGGTTTGTTTGATGTCGAGGATGAGTCCTTTCCCGAAGCCCGTCTTGCTGTCGATGTTGACGGCGCCACCGAGGCCGCCACTGTTGTTAGAGGTGGCACTCCCCCACTTCAGGTCGATGTCGTCGGCAAGAAACACCGGGATGGTGCTGAAATCCACCTGTCCCAAGGTCGGGGCGTTCAGCTGGAAGCCGTTCCACAGCACCAGCGTATGGCTCGCGGTGGTACCGCGAAACGAGGCCGTGGAGATGCCGCCGGGGCCGTACGTCTTGATAAAAACGGGGCTGTGTTGGATCAACAGTTCGGAGAGTGTGGCCGTACTTTTCGATTCCAGCACCAAGGAATCCACTTTTCGCACGACCAGAGGCCGCACCATTTCCGAGGCTATCTTGGAAGCGGTGACGTTGACCGCGTTCAAGGTAACCGTGTCTTGGGCATTCGCCAAGGTCCATAAAAGAGAGAAAAACAGAAAAAACAGTTTTCTTCTCAACCTTTTTTCTCCTTCTTCGTTGTATTCTGCTGATCCTGCTTCTTATTGAGGTCTTTCTTCAAGTTTCCTTTCAACTGCTGTTCCATCTTAACCTTGTCCTTGAATTCTTTCTCCGCCTTTTCCTTCATCTCCTTCTCCTCCTTGGCCTTCTTGGCTTTTTGATCAACGTATGGATTGGTGTCAGGATAAGTCTTGACTTTTCCGGACTGCTTGCCTTTTTTGAAAACCGCTTCCGATTTCAAGGCACCGCCTTCGTAGTACTCCATAGCAGGACCGTCTTGGACATTATCTTTGAACATCTTGGATGTCTTGACACCGCCGGTTTTGTAATACGTCTCCTGTTTCCCATCGAACGCACCATTCTTGTATTCGATGGACATCACTCGGTTGCCACTTTGGTCGAACCAAGTGGTCATGCCGTCACGAACGCCAGCCTTATAGTTGGAGATCTCTTTATTGGTTCCCTGCTCATAGCAAAGGATCTGTTCCCCATCCAAGACACCGTTCTTGTACGAGCTCATGCCCGTCAGTTTGCCGCCACGGGCATATTCGTAGGACGATCCATTCAGCTGGTCATCGGCATATTCCATTTTTTTGACCAGGTTTCCCGTATCGTCAATTTCGAGATACACGCCGTTTTTCTTTCCCGCTTTGAATTCTATTATCTTGTGAATCAAATGTTTATCTTTATTGATTTCATACCAGACCCCCTCTTTCTTGCCATTCTTGACTTCACCTTCAAGAATTACGTTATTGAAATAACGATGGTAATGGCCATTAGGTTCTTTGGAAACATCGAGGGTTTCAAGATTTTGGGCAGTCGCCATGAATGAGAGCATCAAAGCCGAAGCCAACAACATCAAATACTTACGCATAGTTTTAGATTTTTGTTTTAGAGGCTCAAAATTACGAATATTTTTTCATCTTTGCAGAAAAAATAAAACCTTTAGCCATGAAATCCGTAGAAGTCAAGAATTTCAAGTTATACACCACGGCTGTGATCAGCATTGAATGGAAGCAGGAGTTGCTCAACGTCAACCTCGATTTGGCCATGATGCTCAAGATGATGGAGATCGAAGGTCTTACGCAGAAAGACATCGAACGTTACAGTGCTGAAGGGAAGCCCATCCCTTTCAAGAAAGTGGTATTGAATCTATTCACTGACGACGACAAGCCAGGTCAGTATTACACGGACGAGTCGTTCTGCGAAGACGACGACCCCACCGTGTTCTATGTAGAGCTGAAATAAAGTTAGGAGTTAGGAGTATTCTTTTTTACTCCTCACTCCTAACTCCTCACTCCTAACTTCAAAGACTCTTAATGTACTCATCGATCGCCTTGGCGGCTTTCTTGCCGGCACCCATGGCGAGGATGACCGTAGCGGCACCACTGACGGCGTCGCCACCGGCGAAGATGCCCGGACGCGAGGTGGCGCCCACTTCGTCAGCCACGATGCAACCCTTGCGGTTCAGGTCGAGATTACGCGTGGTGCTGCCGATGAGCGGGTTCGGTGAGGTACCCAGTGCCATGATGATCATATCCACATCGAGGACAAACTCGGAGCCTTCCACCGGCACAGGACTTCTACGACCGGAGGCATCGGGCTCGCCCAGTTCACAGCGGACACACTTGAAGCCCTTCACCCAGCCATTCTCGTCGCCCAGCACTTCCACGGGAGCCGTAAGCAGGTCGAACTGCACCCCCTCTTCCTTGGCGTGATGCACCTCCTCCACACGGGCAGGAAGCTCTGCTTCGGAACGACGATACACGATATGCACTTCGGAGCCTAGACGCAAGGCGGTACGTGCGGCATCCATGGCCACGTTGCCACCGCCAACCACAGCCACTTTCTTGCCGACGAAGTTCGGGGTCTCATAGCCATCCTTGTAAGCAAAGAGAAGGTTGTTACGGGTCAGGAACTCATTGGCAGAGACTACACCGCAGAGGTTTTCGCCAGGCACGTTAAGCATCATCGGGAATCCCGCACCAGAGCCGACGAATACTGCTTCAAAGCCCTCACGGTGCATCAGCTCGTCGATGGTGATGGTACGGCCGATGACCACGTCCTTCTCGAACTTGGCGCCTAAGCGACGCACGCTCTCCACCTCTTTCTTCACCACGGTTTCCTTAGGCAGACGGAACGAAGGGATGCCATACATCAGCACGCCACCCAGTTCATGCAAGGCTTCAAAGATGGTGACATCGTAGCCCATGGAGAGCAGGTCTTTGGCACAGGTCAGGCCCGAGGGACCCGATCCGATAATGGCCACCTTATGTTTATTCGGGATGCTCTGGCTGTCGAAATGCAGGTCATGCTCGATGGCGTAGTCGCCCACGAAGCGTTCCAGCTTGCCGATGGCGATAGGTTCGAACTTCTTGCCCATGATGCAGCTACCCTCGCACTGGGTCTCTTGCGGGCACACACGGCCACAGACGGCAGGCAATGCCGAGTCGCAGCTGATGACGCCGGCAGCGCCTTCGAAATCGCCTTTCGCCACTCGGGCGATGAAGCCTGGAATGTTGACGTTGACGGGACAATGTTTCACACATTGTGGGTCTTTGCAGTTAAGGCAGCGTTGGGCTTCCATGATGGCCATGTCGGCCGAGTAGCCCAAGCACACCTCGTCGAAGTTATGGGCACGCACCTTGGGATCCTGTTCCGGGACAGGGACCCTATGTTTCTTGTCGAAGGTCTCTTCGGAGATGCCGCCGATATGGCATTGATGGCCTTCCGCTTTCTCTTCCGCTTGAAGTTGTTTGCGCGTCACCACGTTGTTGTACATGGCTTGGCGTTTCATGGCCTCGTCGAAATCCACATCCTTACCCAGGAACTCGGGACCGTCGATGCAGGTGAACTTGGTCTTTCCGGCGATGCTCACACGGCAGGCGCCGCACATGCCCGTGCCATCGACCATGATGCTGTTCAGCGAGATGGTGCATCGGATGCCCAGTTCCTCGCAGGTCTTGGTGACGAACTTCATCATGATCATCGGTCCGATGGCGACGGCCTCGTCATAGATCTTGCCGCTGGCCACCAGCTGACGCAGTACATCCGTCACCAGTCCCTTGCGGCCCGTAGAGCCGTCGTCGGAGGTCACATACAGATGGCAATACTCGGAGAGCTCCTTCTCATAGATCAGGAGGTCCTTGGTACGCGCGCCGATGATGCAGTCAGCCACTGCGCCATGTTCGTAGAGCCACTTCACCTGTGGGAAGATGGGAGCGATGCCCACGCCGCCGCCGATGAACACAAAAGAGCGTTTGCGAAGCTCTTCAGCGGTCATGTTGGCGAACTCGGATGGCTTGCCCAGCGGACCCACCACATCGTGGAAGCTGTCGCCCACCTTGTACTCAGCCATCTTCTTGGTGGATTCACCGATGGCCTTGAAGACGATGGTCACGGTCCCCTTGACACGTTGGTAATCACAGATTGTCAGAGGAATACGTTCAGAATTCTCTTCCATCTTGATGATAAGGAACTGACCAGGCAGTGCAGAGTGGGCAATTCTAGGGGCGTACACATCCATCAGGTAGGTTTCCGCCGCGAAAGTTTTCTTTTGTACAATTTCGAACATGGTGCTATGGTTTAAATAAAATTTGGCCAAAGATAAGTTTTTTTTCCATGCGATGAAAAAGTATTTGAGGTTGTTGAGTTTTTATTTATCAAGAATTAGAGAATTGGAGATTGTTACTCACCTTAGAATTTATCGGAATTGGAGAGGAAAAACGCATGCGTTTTTCCTTCTCAAATTCATAATAATTTCAATCAATGTCAAATTTGAAATTCTCAAATTCTCAAATTCTTGATAAAAACACCCACGTCAAAAGATATTCATCGCAATGACGGCGCAGGCTTCGGCGTCGTCGAGGGCGTTATGATGGTTTTTCATCTCATAGCCAAAGTGTTTCGCCACGGTCTGGAGTTTGTGGTTCTCCAGGTCTGGGACATACGTCTCCGACCCGATATGCGTGCAGTAGAACTTGTAATTGGGATACGGAATCTTGTAGAGTTCATGGAGCGCCCGCAACACATGTTGGTCGAAGAGCATGCCGTGCGCCACGAAAGGCAGGCCTTCCACCTTGTCCTTCACCTGGTCCCAAAGGTAGGGAAACGCAGGTGCCTTTTCAGTATCTGATTTCTTGATGCCGTGGACCTTGGAGTTATACCAGTCGTAACGGTTCGGCACGGGTTTCATCAACCCATAGAAACGCTCCACAATCTCGTCATTGCGAACGATGACCAGACCCATGCTGCATGCGCTGGTGAAGGCCGCATTGGCTGCCTCGAAGTCGATGGCCGCAAAATCAGAGAGATGTCCTTCGGGAAGATACACCGGCTTTTCCTTGGGTTTAGCCTCTCTCCTTCTCCACCGACGCCGCGGTTTGTCCTGATTCACTGTATCCGTCACTGTATGTATCTCTGTTTTTGAATTTGCAAAGATACACCTTATTTTTCTTGCCATTTCAAAAAGAAATCGTATTTTTACAATTTGAATTCCAACTTCTAAATTCTATATTCTTATGAAAAAATACGTTTGCGACGTCTGCGGTTACATCTATGACCCAGAAAAAGGCGATCCCGACAGTGGCATTGCCCCCGGAACCCCATTTGAAGCCATTCCCGACAGCTGGAGCTGCCCGCTCTGTGGCATCGGCAAGGACAGTTTCTCAGTGATGGAATAATGGACACCAAGGCCTTGTTCAACATCGGTTACGGGCTGTATGTCCTGACCACGAATTACGACAACATCGACAACGGATGCATTGTGAACACGGTGACGCAAGTCACCAGCAATCCCTTGCAGATTGCCGTGACGGTCAACAAAGGCAACTACACGCACGAGCTCATCAAGGACTCGTGCGTGTTCAACGTCTCGATGCTGACCACGGAGGCGCCGATGTTCGTCTTTGAGCATTTCGGTTTCCAGAGCGGCCGAACGGTGAATAAATTCGCCAACTGCGAGGCCGAGCACCGCGCCGTGAACCATGTGCTTTACCTCCCGAAATACACCAACGCCTATCTGGCCTGCAGGGTGAACAAGAGCATCGATCTCGGCACCCACACCATGTTCATCGCCGACGTGCTTGATGCCCAGGTGCTTTCCGACAAGCCATCCGTCACCTACGACTATTACCAGAAGAACATCAAGCCCAAACCTCAACCTCAAGCCGAGAAGCCCAAGAATGGCAAACGCCGCTGGGAATGTAAGGTCTGTGGCTACATTTATGAAGGTGATTCCCTCCCCGATGACTTCGTATGCCCGTTGTGCAAACACGGCGCGGAAGATTTTGTAGAAATTTTGTAATCATGAATCAAATCCAATTATCCGATAATATCTATTACGTCGGCGTCAACGATCGTCACACCGACAAGTTTGAAAACCATATCGAGCTGCCCAACGGTGTGTCCTACAACTCCTACCTCATCGTGGATACCCAGGTGGCCTTGATCGACCCCGTGGAGGCCAACTTCCTGGAGGAATACCTTTTCAAGGTGAAGTCTGTACTCCAAGGTCGCAAGGTGGATTACCTTGTTATTAATCACGACGAGCCCGACCACAGCAGCACCGTGGCTGCCGTCATCAGAGAATGGCCCGAGGTGCAGGTGGTGGGCAACGCGAAGACTTTCGCACCGCTCGAGGCCTTCTACGGTCCCATCGCAAACAAGAAGGTCGTGGCTGAGGGCGAGACGTTAAGCCTTGGCACCCATACCTTGCAGTTCTTCATGGTGCCAATGGTCCACTGGCCCGAGTCGATGGTGACCTATGAGCAACACAGCCAGATTGTCTTCAGCAACGACGCCTTTGGCGGCTTTGGCACCTTGAACGGCGGCATCTTCGACGACCAGGTCAACCTCGCCTTCTACGAAGACGAGATGCGGCGTTACTACGCCAACATCGTCGGCAAGATGGCCATGCAAGCCTTAAAAGCCATTGAGAAACTCGGTGGACTGGAGATCAAGATGATCGCCCCCTCCCACGGTTTGGTGTGGCGCTCCAACCCTGCATGGGTTATCGAGAAATACACCCAGTGGAGCAAACACGAGAGTGAAGAAGGTGTGGTCATCGTCTATGGTTCCATGCACGGCAACACCGCACGGATGGCCGAGATCGTGGCCCGTGGCGCTGCCGAGGCCGGTATCAAGGAGGTGAAGGTTTATGACGTGGCCAGGACCGAGGTCTCGTTTATCCTGAGCGACATCTGGAAATACAAAGGTGTCATCCTCGGTGCCTGTGCCCATTACGCCAACATGTTCCCCAACATGACCCTGCTGGTGCACGAGCTCAACGAGTTCAAGCCGAAGAACAAGTGCTACGGCCTGTTTGGCGGCATGAGCTGGAGCGGCGGCGGCGTGAAGACGCTCGCCAAATACGCCGAAGAGGGCCAATGGAACCTCGCGGCTGAAAGCGTCGAGGTAAAAGGCGCTCCCATCCGCGAGGAAGATTGGGACAAGCTTTACAACCTGGGAAAGGCTGTGGCTATTTCTTGCTTGTCGGGTAAGTAAACGTTCGTTCGCCTGCCTCGGCCGACTTGTAGATGTAGCCCATACCCGGTTTGAGGTTTTTAAGGGCGCCCATCCATGTGGAGCCGACGCAGGTGGCCTGGCCGCCGCTTTTGGCTTTGACGATGTCGCCTGAGACGGCGAAGCCCTCGAAGGCATGGGTGACGGTCATCTCCGCGTCAAGAGGGAAGGCCAGCCAGTTAACGCCTTCCTTGATCGTTGCCGGATGGTCTGCAGTGTTGATTGGCGCACCTTCCAGAAGAAGCTCGCAGGCGTTGGCAACTTTGATCTCGTACATCTGCGACAGGTCAAGCGTGCTCAATGCGCCCACCCATGTCGTCGCATTCATGGCCGAGATCTGGCCGTTGCTTTTCGACTTGATCATGGGTTGCGGTCCCGGCGAAGCGGCCAGAAGCGCCGCCTTAAGGTCATCCATGGTAATCTCCACGTTGAAGGAAACCCAGTTCCAACCAGAGGACAAGGTGAGCGTCTGCTGGTATTGAGGTTCGTCCGCCTCAATGCCAAGGATAAGGTGGTTCTTCACATTCAGTACATTGCTGTTGTATTCTGAAGTAGTTGGCGGCGATAACGGATTGTAGTTTGTCGCTGCGGAATGGGCGTACAGGGCTTGATTTTCTTCAGTGCTGTAAACCGAGCAGGACATATAAGGTGCATGTTCATATCCATTGGTATTGTCATCCATCACCAAGACAAGATTAGAGACACCGTCATACTCAAACGGTGTGTCAAGCACAAAGGTGGTCCACGCCACTGCACCCATCGTCACCGTGCCACTATACACCTTGTCGGAATCCGACACTGTAATCCAATCGGTTTTACTGCTAAAAGAGGATTTGTCAGTGTGTTTCAAATAAATGTCATAATTACGGTCTCTGTCTATATTTGCTTTATTGAAGAAGGAGATGCTGGTGATGGTGCAGGCCGATCCGATTTCTTCGGGAGTATAGATTTGTTGCGACAGCGCATATTCGTAGAAACTATAACTAGGAAGATAGTCGTGATTGCCTCCATCTTGTCCCACTTCAAGTCCCGGGCCAAAGCCAGCCTCAAATTGGTGATTGTTGTCAACGGGGAAGGTATAGGGATTGGCGGTTGACACCATCGTTCCGTTTTCGGTCCAACCTGCAAAGAAGTATCCTTCTGCCGGCGTGGCGGTCAGGGTGCAATAGTCGCCAAAACCAAACTCCCCTCCTCCACTGACCGTGCCATGGGCGGTGTCGCTTGACGTGGCAGTGATGTTGAAAATGGCAGTTGCAGCACCGCAGTGACAATCGAACTCGAAGAGTACACCGGCTGCGGGACTGACCCCTTGTTGGAAGATGATGGCGTCGCCTTCGTAGCTCACCACGAAGGAACACTCTTGGTCGTAGCTGCCTTTGGTCCAGGTCAGGGTTACGTGGGTGCCATTGTGGATTTCGATGGTATAGGTGGCTGAATTGTTGCCCGATGCTATGGTAAGAACTTGCGATTCAGTGCCGTCGTCGAAACTGACGGTGAGTTTGGCGTTGTTCCAACCATCGCCATAACTGTCCTTAAGGCTGAAGATGACACTACAAGTGTTTTTCAGCAGCTCTGAACCTTGGGCACTGAGGCCTCCATCAGCGGTCATCGTGAAAGTAACAGGAATCTCCTCACTCTCGGGGCAGTTGGCCGCGATGGTGACCGTGAACACGCAGGAAACCTCCCCTTCGGCTGCGACGGTATCCACAGCGATGACTGGATTGGAGATCGTCAAGTATTCACTATCCGTGGTCATCGTGGCGATAGCGTTGGTCGCTTGGTGGTGGCCAGTATTCCGGAATCTGGCAGTCAGTGTCAAGGTCTCACCAGGAACGAAACCACCGTCCCATGACATGTTCTTGTATTCCAGCGCAACCTCCCCCGCGATGATCACAAAGTCACCCTCCCAGGTATGAGTATCGTTGACGGCAGTATAGTGGAAGGTGACATGGGTACCTTCAGGCGTGTCAGTGCTGATGTTAAAGAGGAAGCCGCTCACCGTGGTAGTGGCACCAGCTGCCAAGGTACCGAAAGTCTGGGTCTGGGTGATGATGTTAGCGTCATCGGATGACAAGGTGACGGTAGTATTACCTGTGCATGGGGTGCTACCCACGTTTTTGAAGGTGAGTTCCAAAGCGGTATCGTCACCGACGTGGGCAGTCATAGGCGTATAACTTTCAAGGCTGATGTAGGCTTCTTCCAACGGAACAGCCTGGATGGTCTGAATGTAAGGCTGACGTTGGCTACGGGTGACCGTGACCAGTACGTCGCCAGAAGTAGTTACTGGGGTAATCGGCACATTGGCGGTACCTTCAGGTCCGACTTGCGCCACACCGAGGATCTCATTGTCTCGAGTAATGGAGACATAGGACCCAGCATCGGCGTTGACGGTAAAGGTATTTACTCCGATGCCCAGGGTAGGATCGTGGCTCACCAGGTTTACAGAGGGTTGGGTCATATAAGGCATCACTGAACCATCTCCTAAACACTGGTAAGCTCTCCAGTAATATTCGTCATCGACGGAGTATTCATAACCAGCGGCATGTGCGTATGTAACGGCAGCGTTGCCAATATAGATGATCGAGCTCATGGAGTTGAACTCCGTGTCGTCAAACAAGGCATCGTACATGCCTGTCATGGTGGACTCGACGGTTTGAACCGTTGCCGGCTCGGGGTCGTGGGCTCCAACACCGAAGTAATAGTCTTCAAACCAATAAGTTTCGACGACCGAACCAATGTAGCAAACAGCTCCTTTTTCGGCGGAACGAATCAGGTTTTCACCTAGGCAAGGGGTATAAGTACTGTTGCCCCAGTTGGCCGCCAAGCAGCAGTTCCCCACTGCGAAGAAATACTTGTCTGCGTTGGTCAAGGCATCGGCATTGGCATTCGTAAAGTTGGGACTTGACCAAGCCTGGATGTTACCGTGTGCGGTGTAGTTGACAAAACCGACACCAGTGCTCAGATGATCGTAGCATCCCGTGTAGTCGGATGTGACGTAACCATAGACATTGCTAAAGCCATGGTCTGTGTTGAAATAGCTGTTGAGCGCATATTGGATGGTGGGCCGACCGGCGGCTTCGTCCCATCCGTTGGCATCGAAACCAGCGATCAAGACTGCATTGTCCAAGTAGCTCGGGTCGGACATGGTATATTTCTCGTAGGTGAGAATCTTATGGACGAGGTTGCCTAACTCGGTGACGTTCGACACCGCCATGCGGCTCATATACAGATCGTGATAGATATCGTTGTCAACAGAAGCGTATGGGTTGTCGCTGACGTAAGGGTTGAAATAGTTGCCCTCTACGTTATAGGTCTCACAATTAGTGACATCGTTCTCATCGCCAACAATGACCAAAAACGTCGGGTGGTTGAGGTTGTATCTGCTTTGGATCAAGGAACGGATGGTAGCGCCATTCGTGCTGCTGGTCACGATCTGCAAATCCACATCAATGCCTTTCTGTTTTTTCCATTCCAACCATGTCTGGAAGGGCTCGCTATTGGTATATTTCGTGGTGGTCACGACGAGCATCTTCACCGGAGTAGTATAAAGCTCGGGAAAGTTTTCGTAGGCAGTGCGAATCATGGCGCCGTTGAACAACTGTTTGTAAACGACATCAAAATAAGGGCTATAAGTCTTGACCAGCATGTCTTCGGTGGCTTTGGTATCAGCACCGTCGAAATGGACCTCCACCTCAATATCGTTGAACACCCGCAAGGTGTTGTTGACAGGGTCGTAACTGACGGGTTCAATGGTCATCTTGCCAAGTTGGATGCCACGCATGGTTCCCATCACTTCGACAACAGCCTTAGGCTCGGAACGCATTCCACGGGTTTGATAGGACACCTTGTTAAATATAAAGGGCACCTCTTCGGCTTTTTGGTCCTTACGCAGTGAAGGCTGGCGTGGCACCATGGTCTTTATATCATAATCTGCCAGACGATAGTCTGTGGTGTTGTAGCTCGTGATTTCAATACGCGGGGTGGCACCGAACGGGACGGCAATAAGTTCATTCACCACAGGAATCTGTGGGTCGCCTTCGTTGCCACCGATGACAGTGTTAGGCAAACTGATCCAGGAGAACGTTCCTTGTTTGCTCTCGTAATCCCGGGCAGTAATGGTTGAGAATGCGAATGAAGCCTTGAGGCCATTCATGTCAGTCTTGATACAATCAGCCTTGTCGGCCGAACGTAGCGGGATGCTTTGCTGGGCCATGGCGGTAAGGCCAAGGAAAATCAGCAGCATGGGAAACAGTACTTTTTTCATTTGATTTCGAATTAGGGACGGCAAAGATAACAAAAAAAGCCTTCGCCTCAAAACGAGACGAAGGCTTTTCGGTTAATTCCTAATTAATGATAGGATCATCTGTACTCAGCGAGCACGTCCTTCACTCTGTCAGGAGTCATACGGCCATAGACCTTCTCACCGACTTCGATGACGGGGGCCAGACCGCAGGCGCCGACGCAGCGGAGGCAGTTCAGCGAGAACTTGCCGTCGGGAGTCACCTCGCCGACACCGATGCCCAGCTGACGCTTCAGCTCGTCCAACACCTTCTCGGCACCACGCACGTAGCAGGCAGTACCCAAGCAAACGCTGATCGGGTGCTCACCTTTAGGAGTCATGGTGAAGAACGAATAGAACGACACGATGCCATACACCCTGGAGACCGGGATGCCCAGCTCCTTGGCCACGAGCTCCTGGACCTCTGCCGGCAGATAGCCGAACTCGCCCTGGACCTTGTGCAGCACGTTGATGACCTCACCCGGCTTGTTGCCGAACGACTTGCAGACGTCCTTGATGAAGTTGATCTTCGATTCTGATAATTTAATAACTGCCATAGTATATTTCCTTTCTATTTTTTACTGGTTATTAATCCTCGCTGATCTCAACATGTTCCGACTTGTCGAAATAGTGGGTGTGCAGCAGTTCGTGTGACTTGTGGCCGCAAGGCTCACCAAAGTACTCTTCGTAGATCTTCTTGATCGACGGATTCTCGTGTGACTTACGGATCGGTTTGCCGAGGTCTTCACGATAGATAGCCTCCGTACGTTTCTTGATGATCTCGCTGTTGCCGTGGTGGTAAGGCTGACCAGCGCCGCCAACGCAGCCGCCAGGGCAGGCCATCACCTCGATGGCGTGGAACTGTTCCTTGCCTTCGCGCACTCTCTCGAGGAGCTTGCGGGCGTTGCTCAGACCGTGGGCGATACCGATATGGATCGGAGTGCCGTCGAAGTCCACCCAAGCGTCACGGATGCCTTCGATACCACGGAGTTCGGTGAAGTCGATCTTAGGCAGCGGCTTGCCAGTGAACACCTCGTAGGCGGTACGGGTAGCAGCCTCGATCACACCACCGGTAGCACCGAAGATGACAGCAGCACCTGTGGATTCGCCGAGCGGATCGTCGTAATCCTCTGAAGGCATATCCTTCAGGTCAAGGTTGAACTGCTTGATCAAGCGGGCCAACTCACGGGTCGTCAGCACGTAGTCGATATCCGGGTTGCCGTCCTTGTAGAATTCCTTACGCTTGCTTTCGTACTTCTTGGCCAAGCAAGGCATGATGGAGACGACGACGAGGTCTTCTCTCTTGAT
>JAGCPJ010000065.1 GCA_017965765.1 Bacteroidales bacterium | reverse complement strand
GGTGTTCACGTTGGCTTTCATTCCATCTGTCGCCAAAGGATCCGGCAAGATGTCGCTTTTTGCTGCCGAGGCTCCTGGTCTGAGCGTGGAGAAGCTGGCTCCCACGATGCAGGGCACCTCGCTCATCCTTTGGACCATCTACATCTTGTTGACGCTGCTCTGTGCCTTGTTTTACTGGCTTGGCCCTATGGACTTCTTCGATGCGATATGTCATGCGATGACTACCATCGGTACAGGCGGTTTCAGCACGCATCAGGACAGCATTGGTTATTTCCATTCGAGTTATATCGAATACGTATGCAGCGTGTTCATGATGATGGCTGGCATTAGCTTCGCCATGTATCATTTTTTCATTATCCGGCGGTTTGATGTCATCCGCAAGAACGAGGAGTTGCGGGTGTATCTGATCTCTACCGTTGCATTGACAGGGTTGTTCATATTGCTGTTCTATGTGACGCCTGGTTTCCAGGGGGTGCGTCCATGGCAGTTGGAGTATTACCCGGAGAAGGGAGAGCCTACGGTGCGTACGGCCTTCTTCCATGTAACGTCGATGTTGTCGAATACTGGATTCCAGGCCGAGTGTGGGAATTATGACGTCTGGGGCCTTTTGTTCGTGATCCCCACGATGCTCATGCAGATCATCGGTGGTTGTGCGGGATCCACGAGCGGTGGTATCAAGATCGTACGTGTCATGGTCATTTTCAAGGTGATCAAGAACGCCATCAAAGAGTTGATTCATCCCACGGGGATGTTCACTGTAAAGGTGTCTGGACAGAATGTCGATGGGATATCACTTAGGCGGGTGATCCATTTTCTGTCGTTGTTCATTATCCTGTTTGTCGTGAATGTGCTCGTGTTGGCGGCGGCGGGGATGAGTCTGGAAGATGCCAGCATTGCCTTCGTGACCTGCTTCAGCAACCTGGGCACTGGCTCGGGAGCCACAGGCCCAGGCGCTTGTTTCGCAGATCTTCCGGCATTGTCCAAATGGGTTCTTGCCTTGGATATGATGATCGGCCGTTTGGAGATCGTCACGGTATTCCTGGTCTTCTTCCGCTCGACATGGGTGACGAGGACCAATGTCAAGCATTAATTGTTGAAGCAGAGGTGTCCTTCGCTGACGTCCACGGTGATGGGCTTGGTCTTGTCCACCTGGTCGGCGAGGATCATTCTTGAAAGCTCCTTGAGCAGTTCACGTTGCATCATACGTTTCACGGGACGAGCGCCGTATTGCGGGTCGTAGCTCTGTCGTGCGATGAGGTCCACGGCGGCATCGGTGATGTTGATGCTGATGTTGTTGTCCGCAAGCATCCGTTTGACTTGGTTGAATTGCATCCTGACCACTTCGGCGATTTGGCTTTCGTTAAGCGGTCGGAACATGATGATGTCATCGACACGGTTAAGGAATTCGGGGCGCATGAACATCCTGAGTTGGTCCATGACCTCGTTACGGGTCTTCTCAAACACCACTTCTGAGGTGGCGGTGGCAGCGTCTGACATGCGTTCTTGGATGATGTTGGCGCCGATGTTGGACGTCATGATGACTATGGTGTTCTTGAAGTCAACGGTACGTCCCTTGTTGTCGGTGAGCCGTCCATCGTCCAGTACCTGAAGCAGGATGTTGAATACGTCTGGGTGGGCTTTCTCGATTTCGTCGAGCAGGATGACCGAATACGGCTTGCGTCGTACGGCCTCCGTCAGTTGTCCGCTCTCTTCGTAGCCGACGTATCCTGGAGGTGCACCGATGAGTCGCGACACGGTATGGCGCTCCTGGTATTCCGACATGTCGATACGGACCATGTTGTTTTCGTTGTCGAACAGGAACTCGGCCAAGGCTTTGGCAAGTTCCGTCTTGCCGACGCCCGTGGTGCCCATGAAGATGAAGGATCCGATAGGTCGTTTGGCGTCTTGCAGACCAGCGCGACTTCTGCGGATGGCGTCGGAAACGGCACGGATGGCTTCGTCCTGGCCAACGACACGTTTGTGCAACTCGTTTTCCAGGTTCAAGAGCTTCTCGCGTTCGCTCTGCATCATCTTCTTCACGGGAATGCCGGTCCATCGTGAGACGATCTCTGCGACATCCTGATAGGAGACCTCCTCGTCGATTAACGGGTGGTCGCCTTGCGCCTTCAACAGGTCGGCCTTGGCCTTTTCGATGGCGGTTTCAGCGTCGCGGATCTTGCCGTAACGCAGTTCGGCCACCCGGCCGTAGTCGCCGTCGCGTTCGGCCACGGCAGCCTGGTGCTTGTATTGCTCGATGTTGTCCTTTTCTTTTTGGATCATCTCCACATACTTGCGTTCTTGCTCCCATTTTGCCTTGATCTGGTTCTTCTGGACATTTAGCTTGTCAAGTTCCAAACCCAGTTCGTTGACTTTCTTGGTGTCGTTTTCACGCTTCAAGGCTTCGCGCTCGATTTCGAGTTGGCGGATGGCGCGTTCCACGTTCTCAAGGTCTTCGGGGACGGAGTCGATCTGCAAACGCAATCTCGCCGCCGCTTCGTCGATCAAGTCGATGGCCTTGTCGGGGAGGAAACGGTCGGAGATGTAACGTACCGACAGCTGTACCGCTGCCACGATGGCTTCATCGAGGATTCGGATGTGATGGTGGTTCTCGTAGCGCTCCTTCAAGCCACGGAGGATGGAGATAGCTGAAGCTTCGTCAGGTTCATCGACCATGACGATCTGGAATCGACGTTCCAGGGCCTTGTCTTTCTCGAAATACTGTTGGTATTCTTTTAAGGTGGTGGCACCGATGCATTGGAGTTCGCCACGTGAAAGGGCGGGCTTCAGGATGTTGGCGGCATCCATGGCACCTCCGGTGGCGCCCGCACCCACTAGGGTGTGGATTTCATCGATGAACAGCACCACGTCGCCTGAGCTGTCCACCACCTCCTTGATGACGCTTTTCAGACGTTCTTCGAACTCGCCTTGGTACTTGGCGCCGGCGATCAATGCGCCCATGTCAAGCGAGAAGACGGTTTTGTTTTTCAGGTTCTCTGGCACGTCGCCATTGACCACACGCTGGGCGAGGCCTTCGACGATGGCGGTCTTGCCAACGCCTGGCTCACCAATGAGGATAGGGTTGTTTTTCGTTCGGCGCGACAAGATCTGTAGCACACGACGGATCTCTTCGTCACGCCCGATCACGGGGTCGAGCTTACCCGCCTTCGCCAGTTCGTTAAGGTTCTTGGCGTAGCGGTTTAGCGACTCGAACTTGTTGTTGTTTTGATGGTTTTGTTGTGTCATGATATGGTTGTTTTATTGATTGCAAAAACAGGGGAGGCGACCCCAAAAAGGGACTCGTCCTTCGACCCGCAAACCCTTGGCCAAACCCTGTTTTTATGACAATACGACATATTATCCGAGGTTGTTATGCCAATTTGACAGCTTGTTTATTTGGAATAATTGTCTAATTTTGCGCGTTCAAAAACGAGCGTCATGCAGTGGGTTCTCCTTTCTTTGATATCTGCCTTTCTATTAGGCTTTTACGATATCTTCAAGAAAAGCACGGTGGTGAACAATGCCATCATTCCGGTCTTGTTTTACAGCACCATGATCAGTGCCTTGCTTTTCTTGCCCTTTGTCGTCCTTTCCTTGCTGTGTCCGGACTGGTTCGCCAGTGACTTCTGGCGGCTGTTCTATGTGGAGCCTTTAACGGGCAGACAGCATTTGCTGATCATGGGCAAGACCGCCTTGATCCTTGCTTCTTGGATGTTCAGCTATTCCGCCATGAAAAACCTTCCCATCACGGTGGTGGGTCCGGTCAACCAACTCCGTCCCGCCATCTCTTTGGTGCTGTTGTTCATTATCTTCAGGGAGCATCTCAACGGGACACAGTGCGCTGGCGTGGTGCTGGCCATGGTCTCGTTCTGGCTGATGGGACGTTCGGGCAAGAAGGAAGGTATTCATTTCAAGACGAACAAATGGGTTTACATGCTACTGGGTTCAGCGATGCTTGTGGCGCTGAGTGGGGTATATGACAAGTTCCTCTTGAGTAAGGAGACCATCTCGCCGGTCACCATTCAGGCTTGGTACACGATCTATGACTTTATGATGATGGCGGTGCTGTTCTTTGCCCTTTGGCGTCCCAAGCGTGTGGAGCAGCCTTTTGAATGGCGTTGGGGCATCGCGGCCATGGCGGTCTTTGTGACGGTGGCCGACGTGATCTACCTTTCTGGCTTGGCCCAGGAGGCGGCGGTCATCGTTCTGATACCTCTTATCTTATACGGAGTCCGTTTGGTGGTGTCGTTCGTGTATGGCGCCCTTTGCTTCAAGGAGAAGAACATCCGCAGTAAGATCGTCCCCTTGCTGATGGTACTGGTCGCCCTGCTGTTCATGTGTGTGAAGAGTGACCTGGTGGGTGCTTTTTTTGCCTGGATCAAGAATTTATTTTGAAATGTGCGCAAAGCTTGTTACCTTTGCGGTTTACTAATTGAGAGCAGAACAAATATTACGATATGGAAATCAAACGAGTATTTGATCTTCTTCAGAATTATCTGGAGAAGTATCCCAATCAGCAGGTTGCCCTTGCTGGAAAGAAGAACGGGGAATGGGTGAAATACAGCATCCAGGACTATGTTGAACGTACCAACTTGCTTAGTTATGCTTTCATTGAGTTGGGCATTCAACCTGGTGACAAGGTGGCGATGATTTTGACCAACCGACCCGAGTGGAATATGCTTGACATGGCCATCAGCCAGGTGGGTGCAGTCACCGTCCCGATCTATCCCACCATCAGCGAGGAAGACTACCGCTTCATCTTGGCCGATTGTGACTGCAAGCTGGTCATCATCGACGGCCTGTCTGTGATGAACAAGGTGACCAACATCTTGCCCGATGCACCCAATGTGAAGATGGTCTATACCATGATTGACCGCGAGAAGTATCCATACTTCGACCAGTTGCTGCAGTTGGGTAGGGAACATCCCCATGTTGAGGAGCTTGAAGCCAGGAAGGCCGCTGTTGACGAGATGTCGTGTGCCACCATCATCTATACCTCGGGTACCACGGGTACGCCCAAGGGCGTGATGCTTTCGCACCACAACTTGATGAATCAGTTCCCGAACTTCCATTACACCATCAGCGACGATTCCAACAAGGCTTTCAGCTTCCTGCCGGTATGCCATGCCTATGAGCGTGCGCTGATCTACTGCTACCAGTATCGCGGCATGTCCATTTACTATGCCGAGAGCCTGGCAACCATTGCTTCCGACATGCGTGAGATCCATCCCACGATGATGTGCGCCGTGCCACGAGTGCTGGAGCGTTTCTACGAGGCGATTTACCAGTCGGGAAAGAAACAGAAAGGCATCGCAAGAACCATTTTCTTCTGGGCGCTGCATCTTGGCGAGCGATACAAGATCGACTCGGTCAACCGCCATTGGTTCTATGATTGGAAGTTGGGTATTGCCGACAAGTTGGTTTACAGCAAGATCAGAGCCAACATCGGTGCCGAGAACTTCGATATCATCGTGTCAGGCGCCGCTGCCATCTCACAAAAGATCGCAGGCTTCTTCTCTGCCATCAAGATGCCTGTGTTTGAAGGATACGGCCTTACCGAGACTTCACCGGTCATTGCCGTCAGCAACCGTAACCCTCACGGAAGAGAGGTGGGCTATGTGGGACAGCCACTGCCTGGCACCGAGGTGAAAATTGCCGAGAGTGGTGAGATCCTCTGCCGCGGCCACAATGTGATGATGGGTTACTACAAACATCCCGAACTTACCAAAGAGGTCATCGACGAGGATGGCTGGTTCCACACGGGCGATATGGGTGAGATCGACCAATACAACCGTCTGAGAATCACAGGCCGCATCAAGAGCCTCTTCAAGACTTCGGGCGGCAAGTATATCAACCCCGATGTGATCGAGGCTAAATTCTGCTCCTCAAAGTTGATCGAGCAGATCCTTGTGGTCGGTGAAAACCAGAAGTTCGCCGGTGCGCTCATCATCCCAAGCTTCACCGAATTGAAGGCATGGTGCGTCAAGGAAAAGATCAACTACACCACCAATGAGGAGATGATTCACAATCCTGAGGTGATGAAGCATTTTGCCAAGGAAGTCAACGAACTGAACAAGAGTCTGGGTGAGACCGAGAAGATCAAGAAGCACGTGCTGCTTGCCGACGAATGGTCCATTGCCAACGGCATGTTGACACCTACCTTGAAAGCCAAACGCAAGGTGATCACCGCCCGTTACAAGGACGTCATCGAAAAGATGTTCGAGGCGAACTAATACACAAAGAATCCGACGACACCCGATAATACGATCAAGAGTATCGGGTTGGCCTTGAAGAAATAGGAGGCCACAAAGGCGAGGACACAAATCACGATGCT
The DNA here is from genome assembly GCA_017965765.1 of Bacteroidales bacterium. Classification (GTDB taxonomy): domain Bacteria; phylum Bacteroidota; class Bacteroidia; order Bacteroidales; family F082; genus Limimorpha. Next base: position 45,834 of record JAGCPJ010000065.1, on the reverse strand, counting down.
GATGTTGTTCTCGCCTTTTCCTATCTGCACGAAATTCTGGCCATTCATCATCGAGAGACCCGCAGCGAAGATCAATCCGGCGATGGCGGGTTTCAGTCCTTTCAGCAGGTTGGCCATCAAGGTGCCGCTTTTCTTGTTCATGAAAAGACGGATGATCAGATAGACCATGATGATGGATGGCAGGCAGAGCGCGAAAGAGGCGAGGAGGGAACCAGGGAAGCCCCCGGCAGTATAGCCTACATACGTTGCCATGTTGATGGAGATGGGTCCCGGCGTCATCTGCGAGATGGCCACCATGTCGGCAAATTCCGTGGTGTTCATCCAAGCATAGTTCTCGACGACCTCGTGCTGAATCAGCGAGAGCATGGCATAACCGCCCCCGAAGCCCAGTACGCCAATTTTGATGAAGACCCATAGCAGTTGCAGGTAGATCATGCTTGGTCCTCCTTTCTTTCCATGGCCTGCTTGGCTTTTTTCTGCATGACAAGCGCATAAGCCAGGCTTCCGGCAATGGCCGCCAAGATGACGATGGCCGGGGAGATCTTGCACAGCCAGATGAGTAGCACCGTAGCGATGGGGATGATGGCGGTCTTCCAAGTGATCTTGGCCGACTTGATCATGCGTAGGGAAGGAGCGAGGATCAAGGCTACCACGCAGGGACGGATGCCTTTGAAGATGCGTTCCACAACGGGGAGGTCGCGGTATTCGCGGAAGACCGTGGCCAGCAGCAGGATGATCACGATGGAAGGGATGATGGCTCCCAGCATGGCGGCGATGGCACCTTTGCGCCCATCGATCTTATGCCCCACATACAAGGCGGTGTTCACGGCAAAGACGCCGGGGAGCGACTGGATGATGGCGATCATGTCCCAGAACTCATCCGAGGCGATCCATTTCTTTTTGTCCACAACTGCCTTCTCCACCATGGAGAGCATGGCATAGCCGCCACCCAAGGTGAAGGCGCCTATTTTAAAGAAGGTGAAGAAAAGCTGGAACGCGGTTTTCATGCTGCAAAATTAAGGGTTTTTCGTTTGGGTATTAAAAAAACATTATATTTGCATTCACCTTAAAGAATCTAAAAGACTATCGATATGACGCTTCTTGACGTTTCAGTTATGACTTTCGACCGGCCGGAAGCATGGCAATGGTTGGTCCAGTTTTGTATTCTTGCCACGGCATTGCTCCTGGGCAACGTGCTAAGGACTCAGGTGCCTTTCTTGAGGAAGAGCCTTTTGCCTTCGGCTTTGCTCGGCGGTTTGTTGCTCTTGATCTTCAAAGCCTTCCCGGGATGCCGGGAAATCATCAACAAGCCGATGATGGAGATTGTCACTTTCCACGCCCTGGGCCTTGGATTTGTGGCTTTAGCGTTGAAGAACAACAAGGTGGAGTCGAAATCCTCCACGATGAAGGTCATTGAGACCGGTGCCTTGACGGCTTCCTCGTATGTCATCCAAGGCATTGTCGGACTCTTGGTCTCCATCCCGTTCTTCATCTTTGGCAAGAAACTGTTTTATTCGGCGGGACTGCTGCTCCCTATGGGATATGGCCAGGGACCAGGGCAGGCACTGAATTTCGGTAAGATCTTCACCCAGGCTGCCACTGACCAGGGCTTGGAATTCGCTGGGGCAGACTTTGGCTTATCCATCGCTGCTACGGGATTTATCGTGGGTAGTGTGATCGGCGTGATCTATATGAACTACCTGCGCCGTAAGGGCAAGCTCTCCGCCAAGAAGATTACCGAAGCGCAGGTGAACAAGCTGGAAGATTACGAAGGAAAGAACGAGATTCCCGATGCCGAGTCGATCGACAAGCTTTCGGTGCAGATCTGCATGGTGCTCTTCGTCTATTTCCTGGTGTATCTGTTCACCAACTGGATCCAAGGCATGGAGTTGGGCAACTTCGGGGAAAAGACCTTGAAGCCGATGTTGTGGGGCTTCAACTTCCTGCTGGGTACCCTGTTCGGCATTGCTTTCAAGAACATCTTGAGGTTGTTTAAGAAGCAACGCATCATGGAGCGTGAATACATTAATAATTATATGCTGAACCGCATCAGTGGTTTCTGCTTCGATATCATGATTGTGGCTGGCACCGCGGCCATCAGCTTCGATGAGTTTGGCAAGTTCGTCCTGCCTTTCACCATCATCTGTGCTTTGGGCGCTCTTGTCACGTTCTTCTATGTGCTTTGGATCAGCAAACACCTGTATCCCAACTACAAGTACGAGGGCTTCTTCTCCATGTTCGGCATGTTGACGGGAACGGCTTCCAACGGCATGATCCTGCTGCGTGAGATTGACCCGAAGTTTGAGACACCAGCTGCCAACAACTTGGTGTTGCAGACGCTCGCTGCCATCGTGCTGGGATTCCCCGTGTTGTTGCTGATGGGCTTCGCGCCGAAGAGTCTCCAGTCCACTTGGATTACTCTGGGCATCTTGGTTGCCTTCTGGGCGATACTCACCGTATTCATGCTGAGGAAGAAGATCTTCAAACGGAAATCGGATAAAGAATAACGGAAAATAAAAAATCCCGGCCAATTGGTCGGGATTTTTTAAACTTTAATCCTATAAACTTTTTAGTCCTTGCGTTTGGCTTCCTTGATACGAGCCTTCTTACCACGCAGACCTCTGAGGTAGTAGATGCGTGATTTGCGGACGGCGCCTTCCTTGTTCAGCTCAATGCTGTCGATCATAGGAGAAGCGATGGGGAAGCATCTCTCAACACCGATGTTGTTGGAGATTTTTCTCACGGTGAAGGTGGCAGTCTTGCCAGCGCCGCTGCGCTTCAGGACAACACCTTGGAATTTCTGCAGACGTTCCTTGTTACCCTCAACGATCTTGTAAGTGACGGTGACTGTGTCACCAGCTCTAAACTTAGGAAAGTCTTTTACAACGACTTGATCCTCAACGAATTGAATTAATGCGTTCTTCATTTTTTATAATATTTTTTTATATATTTTTCGTCAAAAACGGGTGCAAATATACAAAAAATTCCAATGCTACGCAGAAATTATTCGCTTTTTTTCAATATTTCGTACATTTCGGGTCTGCGTTGCTTGGTGCGTTGCCATGCTTGTTCCAGTTTCCATTCGTTGATCTTCGCGTCGTTGCCCGAGAGGAGGATTTCGGGGACCTCCCAGCCTTTGTAGTTACGGGGGCGGGTATAGACGGGAGGGGAGACCAGACCATCTTGGAAAGAGTCCGAGAGGGCGGAGGTTTCATCGCCCAAGGCGCCTGGGATGAGGCGGACGAGGCTGTCCACGAGGACGGCGGCTCCCAGTTCGCCACCGGAGAGCACATAGTTGCCGATGGATATCTCTTTGGTTACCAGGTGCTCCCGTATGCGTTCGTCGATGCCTTTGTAGTGTCCGCAGAGGATGATAAGGTTTTGTTTCAGCGACAGTCTGTTGCATAAGGGTTGGTCGAGCAGTTCACCATCGGGACTCATGTAGATGACCTCGTCGTAGTCACGTTGGGATTTGAGATGGCTGATGCAGTTGTCCACCGGCTCCACCATCATTACCATGCCTGCACCTGCTGAAAATGGATAGTCATCGACTTTCTTGTGCTTGTCGGTGCTGTAGTCACGCAAGTTGTGGAGCTCGATTTCCACGATGCCTTTGTTGACGGCGCGTTTGATGATGGATTCCGTGAAGGGACCCTCGAACATTTCCGGGAAGATGGCGATGATGTCGATGCGCATGGCTTGAGAATTGATTGTTGTGCAAAAGTAGTGTTTTTTCATTAATCTTGCATTGGTACATGAAAAGTGTTATTTTTGCCGGATTAAATGCACCTAACTACTTCGTATTTACTTTTATCTGTCATCATGAAAAAACTATTCTTTTTGCTTTTTTGCTTGGCAACTACATTGTTGACCAATGCGCAAGTTTCCACCAACATCTATTGGATTCAGTTTACTGACAAGAATGACTCGCCTTATTCCATTGACGCACCTGACGCCTATCTGAGTCAGCGTGCTTTGGATCGCCGTGCCCGTTTGGGTATTGCCATCGATGAATATGATATTCCTGTGAATCCCCAATATTTACAAGCTGTAGCAGATTGTGGTGCGCAGTTGATTAACCCTTCGAAATGGTTGAATGGCGTTTCCGTCTATACGAACAATCCTTCGGTGATTGAATCCATCAATGCCTTGGAATTCGTCGCTGCCGTCAGAAACTGCCAGGACTATCCTGAAGCCCAAATCGCCAAGGAGCGTTGGATGGCCAAGGAGATGATGCCTGCAGAAGCACCGCGTAACATGTACGACTTTTACGGCGGCGCCCATGATCAAGTGACTCAGCTGAGAGTCAATGAATTGCATGATATGGGATATGATGGGACGGGTATTATGATTGCCATTCTCGATGGTGGGTTCATCGGTACTGAGGATTATGATTGTTTCGACAATATGCGTGAGGAGGGTCGCTTCCTCGGAACCCGTGAATTCGTTTATGGATCCACATCTGTCTATACCCAGAGCACGCATGGCACTTCCTGCTTGAGCACCATGGGTGCCTACCTCCCGAACGAGTTTGTGGGGACAGCTCCCAAGGCCTCCTATTTCCTGATCCACACGGAAGATGGGGATAGCGAGAACATCATTGAGGAATACAACTGGGTTTCAGGAGCGGAATTTGCCGACAGTCTCGGCGTGGACGTCTGTTCCACCTCGTTGGGCTACATTGGATTTGACCTGTCACAGTGGGACCATCCGTTTGAGCATTTTGATGGCCATACGGCTCCGATGACCATTGGTGCTGAGATCGCTGCCAGTCGTGGCCTGCTCTGTGTGAATGCTGCAGGCAACGAAGGTGATGGCACATGTACCTTGGGCATCCCTGGCGATGCAGAACACATCCTCACTATTGGTGCTGTGAACAGTGCCGGTCAGCGTGCTTATTTCAGTTCCGTGGGTCCCACCTACGATGGCCGCATCAAACCCGATGTGATGGCGATGGGAGAGGGTACCTATGTCGCCTCTGGCTGGGGCAGTTGGTGGCCATATTACAATGGTGACGGCACCTCGTTTGCCTGTCCAGTGATGGCTGGTGCAGTGGCCTGTCTGCGTCAAGCGTTGCCCTACGCTTCCGTTGATGAGCTCTTCGAAGCCATTCGCCAAAGCGGCAACCGCGCCGACAATCCTGACAACCAGTACGGGTACGGCATCCCGGATTGTACCAAGGTGTTGGATGCGTTGCATGTGGATGACACCTTCGCACAGCGAGAGGACATCATCGCAGTTTATCCCAATCCTGCCAAGGGCAACGTCCGTATTTCCCTGAAGGAAGGTTGTGTGGCTGAGTTGACGGTCTATGACCTCATGGGTCGCCAGTTGAAGACCTGCCATTTCAATGGCTTCAACCATGTTGGTATTGAAGAATTTCTGAATAACCTGACGGGCGGTGTCTATTTCATCAAGGCCGATGCGAGCATCGGGACGCAGACGTTGAAACTGGTGGTTGCGAACTAATATAGAATTAGATAAGACATAAAAAAGCCTCGAGGAATCGAGGCTTTTTTAATTTTCCGTTTTCCATTTTCCGTTTTCCGTTTATTTCAGCGGAGCCGGTGTGTGGTACTCGCGGGCGCCGAGCTCTTTGTCGAGCATGATCATGCCACCGATATGGTCGCCGATCATCTTGGCTTGGGCGATGAGGTCGCGGGCGTTTTCTTCTTCTTCCACCTGCTCGTCGATGAACCAGGCGAGGAAGTTGCCGGCAGCACGGTCGTGATCAGCATCAGCGATGTCGCAGAGGTTGTTGATCATGGCGGTCACCTTTTTCTCGTGAGCCAAGGTGTCCTCGAAAATGCTGAGGATGGTCTTCCAGTTGGTTTGGACTTTGGCGATGGGAGCCAACACCACTCTCTCGTCCTGTGAATGCAGGTAGTTGATCATGATGGCAGCGTGAGCCTGCTCCTCAAGGAATTGAACTTTGTACCAATGAGCGATGCCTTTGAATCCTTTGGCGTAGAGGTCTTGTGACATGCTTAGGTAAAGGTATGCCGACCACATTTCTGCATTGATCTGGTCGTTGATTGCTTTTGCTAATTTCTTGCTAATCATAGTTATCTTTGTTTAAGGTAGTTAATAATTCCGAATTCCGCATTCCGAATTCCGCATTAACCAAAGTATCTCTTGTACAGACCTTCAAAGCCTTTGCCGTGACGGGCTTCGTCTTTGGCCATCTCATGGACGGTGTCGTGGATGGCGTCAAGGTTGCGTTCTTTGGCCACACGGGCGATGCGCATTTTCTCTTCGCAGGCGCCACATTCGGCGATCATGCGCTTGTAGAGGTTGGTCTTGGTATCCCAAACCACCTCGCCCAGCAGTTCAGCAAAGCGAGAAGCGTGGTCGGCCTCTTCGAAAGCATAGCGCTTGAAGGCCTCGGCGATCTCAGGATAGCCTTCGCGGTCGGCTTGGCGGCTCATGGCCAGGTACATGCCTACCTCTGTAGCTTCCCCCATAAACTGTGCGTTGAGGTCTTTGATCATCTCGTCGCCTGTGTCCTTGGCGATGCCGATGACATGCTCGGTGACGAAATTCAAGGCAGCGTTTTCGTCAACGACTTTCCATTCAACAATCTGCCTGCACTGAGGGCAACGTTCCGGGGCTTCTTCCCCTTCATAAACAAATCCGCAGATGGGACAAATGAATTTTTTCTTCATGTTTGTTTTCTTTTATGAGTTAATGATTGACAATTGACAATTTGAACTTTGAATCTGCAAATATAACTTTTATTTTTCGATTTATCCACTTCAATAAAGAATAATTTCTTAAATTTGCAGATTAGTATCAAAGTATATTTCATTGTTCCTATGCTTAACAGAAGGTTCTTGAGAGTCAAGGTGTTACAAGAAATCTATGCGTATCACCAGGCTGGAGAAACAGATTTGCCCGCAGCTGAACGTCGTCTGCTCAACAATGTGGATAGCCTCTATGGTTTATTCCTCCGTCAGTTGTCATTTTGGGTTGAGGTGAAGTATTTCGCTGAACGAAGGATTGAGGAGAATATGCATAAGAACTTCCCCACAGAAGAAGATCTGCATCCCAACCGCAAGTTCGTTGACAATCGTGTGCTGGGTGTTTTGGAAAGCAACCGCGATCTCAAGTCGCTGCAAGAGAAGTACAAGATCGATTGGTCCAACGATCGCGAGGATATCGTTCGTGGTTTTTACAACCGCCTTCGTGCTTGCCCGGAATACCAAGAGTATATGACTAGCGAGAAGGACAGCTTCGCTCACGACAAGAAACTGATTCTCGATGTCATCGACAACCTTATGGCCGAGGACGAAGTGCTGATGGATTACTATTCCGATAAAAACCTGCTTTACAATACCGACTACCAGCTGGGCGTCTTCCTGCTTTGGAAGTTCATCAACGAGATGGATGAACGTTTTGATGCCGACACCAAGCTTCCTGAGGTATATAAGACGGAGAATGAAGCTGAAAACGATGACAAGAAGTTTGTGGTCAAGCTTTTCAGGGAAACGTTGCGCCATGCGGATGAATATCAGGAACTCGTCAAGTCGAACCTGTCCAATTGGGACTACGACCGAGTGGCTTTGATGGACAAGATCATCATCTTCATGGCTTTGACGGAGTTCTGCCAGTGCAAAGACATTCCCACAAAGGTCACCATCAATGAATATATCGAGCTCTCCAAGTATTTCAGCACCGCTGAAAGCCATAGGTTTGTCAATGGCTTGCTGGACAAGCTCTCCGGACAACTGAAAGAACAAGGAAAGATCGTGAAAACTGGGAGAGGACTGGCGTGAACGGAGAACGGAGAACGGAAAACGGAAAACGGAAAGTTAATATTATGAGAAGATACATTATCACATTATTGGTATTCGTGATGGCTTTGGGAGCTTCGGCGCAACAGGCCAACGGCACCTATTCTTTCCTCCGCGCTTCCAATTCTGCGAGAGTGGCTGCATTGGGCGGACTGCCTTTGCCACTGGCTGATGGCAATATCGAGGTATCTACCTTCAACCCATCGGCCATCGACGCTACCATGCACAACAAGTTAAGCCTGTCATACGTTGACTATTTTACGGATATCAACTATGTCACGGCGCAGTATTCCCGTACCTTTGAAAAACTGGGAAGTTTCGTAGGGACGGTGCAGTATTTCAACTATGGCCGTTTTGTAGAGACTTCGGAAGGAGGGGTGCAGACAGGAGAATTCTCTTGTTCCGACTATGCCGCCACCCTCGGTTGGGGACGACAACTTACCCCCAACTGGCGCATCGGTGCCGCACTCAAGTATGCGGGACATCAATATGAGTCGTACTCCGGCGGTGCCCTCGCCGTAGATGTCGCTGGCTCATACCTCGCCGACAACGGCTGGGTGTTTGCCCTTACAGCGCGCAACCTGGGCGTGGAGCTGTTCAACAACTTTGACTACCATGGCAGCCGACTTCCTTTTTCCATGGATTTTGGCGCTTCCAAGAAACTAGACCATCTTCCGCTGACAGTGATGCTTTGGTATGACGACATCCAGCGATGGAACAAACTGCTGATGACCCCCGTCTATATCGAACAGCATACCAACCCGCTTACCGGTGAGTTTACCCCGGAAAACGCAGTGGCCCGTTTTGCCAGGAACCTGGCATGTCACTTTGTCGTTGGCGGGGAACTGGCCTTGGGCAAAAACATCGCATTGCGTTCGGCGTTTGATTACGGACAACGTTACGCCATGGATGTCCCGAAAGACCGTACCTTGGTGGGCTTCTCTGTCGGTGTCGCCGTTAAGGTCAAGATGTTCGAAATCAGCTATGCGCGCTCCCGCCAGTCCATCACAGCCTCTCCGAATTACCTTACCATCAGCATGGATCTCAACAAGTTCTAAATGTATCTGAAGGAATTGAGATTGGCCAACTTCAAGAACTGCGAATCCGCCGAATTGGTGTTTTCGGAGAAATTGAATTGTTTTGTGGGCCTCAACGGGGCAGGCAAGACCAACATCCTCGATTCCATCTATTACCTTTCTTTCTGCAAGAGTTTTTTCAGCTCAGTCGATAAGCAGAACATCCGTCACGATCAGGACTTCTTCAGCATCCATGGAACGTATAGCTTCGACGACAAAGAAAACGAGTCGGTGTCCTGCGTCCAGAAACGGGATTCCAAGAAGTCGTTCAAATTCAACAAGAAAGAATACGATCGTCTTTCGGATCATATCGGGAAGTTTCCGTTGGTGATGATCTCGCCATACGACCGCGACCTGATCAATGATGGTAGCGAGTTGCGGAGGAAGTTTATCGATGGAGTGATCTCCCAGTTTGACCCGCAATACCTTAATGCCCTGCTGAAATACAACCGTGCGCTGTTGCAACGCAACATGCAGCTGCGGCAGTTTGCCGACAGCAGGCATTTCGACAGGGCGCTGCTGCAACTTTGGGACGAGCAGCTCTGCGGTTGTGCCACAGAGATCCATAAGAAACGCCATACCTTCCTGGAAGAATTCCATCCGATTTTCCAGCACTATTATGAGGTGGTCTCCGGTGGGCGCGAACAGGTGGAAGTGACCTATTCCTCGAAATTGGACCAAAAGCCCTTGGCGCAGCTGCTCGAGGAAAGCCTACCACAGGACAGTTACTCGTGCTACACCAACGTGGGTATCCATAAGGACGATCTGGAGTTCTGCTTGGACGGTCATCCGTTGAAGAAGTTCGGCTCGCAAGGCCAGCAAAAGTCGTTCGTCGTGTCCATCCGTCTGGCCCAATTTGAATACAACTACCAAAAGATTGGGTACAAGCCCATATTGCTATTGGATGATATCTTTGACAAGCTGGACGACCAACGGGTGAAGAAACTGGTGCGGCTGGTGGGTGACAACCATTTTGGGCAGGTGTTTATCACGGATACCCAGCAACAGCGAATAGAACGTCTGTTCGACGATACCAATATCAATCATAAGATCTTCGAGGTGGACTCGGGGCATGTCAAAGCGATGTATAATGAGTGATCCGAATCAAAACACGGTGGGGGAATTGATCAAGGCTTTCTATGAAGAGCACAAGGGTTCGTCGTATCTTGATGAGCAGCGGATCATCAACGGTTGGAATGGCGTGGTGGGACCTTTCATCGCGCAGTACTCGAGGGAGCTTTATATAAAAGAAGGTGTGCTTTATGTGAAAATCGTTTCCGACAGCCTCCGTACCGAGTTGAGTTATTCCAAGTCGCTGCTGTGCAAAAACCTCAATGCCCTGGTGGGCTACGACCTGCTTTCCAACATCGTTTTCAGGTAATGGGGAGCCGACGGGAGGAGGGTTGTACCTCCATTTTTTTTAAAAGAATACTAGTTTTCAATCTTTTTTCTTAATTTTGCCCCTTTAAATCATCAAATTATCATTTTAAAAACTGAAATAATACTATGCTTAGTCAAGATGTAAAGATCGGAAGTGCAATCCGTATGGATGGTAAGATTTATTTCTGCATTGACTTCCAACATGTTAAGCCTGGTAAGGGCAACACAATCATGCGTATCAAGCTGAAAGATGTGCTCAGCGGTAACGTGCTTGAAAAGAGATTCGACATCGGTGTGAAACTGGAAGAAGTCCGTGTGGAACATCGTCCGTACCAGTATCTCTACAAGGAAGGTGAAGACTTCATCTTCATGCATACCGAGACCTATGACCAGATCCCGATCGCCGAAGACAATATCACGGGCGTGAAGTTCATGAAGGAAAACGACATCGTCGATGTCGTCGTCGATGCCTCCACCGAGACCATCCTGTACGCTGAAATGCCAGTGAAGACCGTGCTTCAGGTGACCTATACTGAGCCTGGCGAAAAGGGCAACACCGCCACCAATGCCATGAAGGAAGCCACCGTTGAGACCGGCGCTATGGTAAGAGTGCCGTTGTTCATCAATACGGATGACCTGATCAGAGTTGACACGCGCACCGGTGAATATTGCGAGCGAGTGAAAGCCTGATGAAAATCGAGAAAACCACATTAAAACAAATCGCCGAACTCATCGGCGCTGAATTCATCGGAGATCCCAAGTTTCCGATCACTGGCTTCAACGAGATTCACAAGGTGGAGCAGGGTGACGTGACGTTTGTGGATCACCCGAAATACTATGGCAAAGCCTTGAACTCTGCTGCTACCGTCGTGCTCATCAACAAGCGCGTGGAGTGTCCCGAGGGCAAGGCTTTGCTCATTCATGACGATCCTTTCGACGCGTTCCTGAAGGCAATGCGTCATTACCGTCCCATCGAGTCTTGCACCCAAGCCATCAGTCCCAGTGCTGAGATTGGGGAGGGGACGGTGATCATGCCGGGCTCGTTTGTGGGCAACCACGCCAAAATAGGGAAGAACTGCGTCATTCATCCCAATGTCACCATCTATGACTATTGCGTGGTTGGCGACAATGTCGTGATCCATTCGGGCAGCGTCATCGGTGCCGATGCCTATTATTTCCAAAGGAGGTCGGACAGCTACAAGAAGTTCGAGTCGTTCGGCCGGGTGGTGATCGAAGACGATGTCGAGATCGGCGCCTTGTGCAGTATCGACAAGGGCGTGACTTCCGACACGACGATCCGGAAAGGTACGAAGATGGATAACCATTGTCAGGTAGGTCACGATAGTTATATCGGTCGCAACTGCTTGATAGGTAGCCACGCGGCCATTGCAGGCGTGACCCGTATCGAGGACGATGTCATCCTCTGGGGCCGTGTCTGTGTCAACAAAGACTTGGTCATCGGGGAAGGCGCTGTGGTGCTGGCCACCTCAGCCGTGGACAAAAACATCGAACCCGGTAAAGCAGTCTTCGGTGTCCCCGCCCAAGACGTACGCAAACAATGGCGCGAACAGGCCGCCATGCGCAAATTGCCTGAATTCCTCCAAGAGTTTTACAAGAAAAACCCGGAATACTAATTCGGAATGCGGAATGCGGAATGCGGAATTGGCCTCCGGAGGTAATAATTCCGCATTCCGCATTCCGAATTCTTAATTAATCTCTATGCTGATAGGCTCCCAGGTCTGGGGTGCCTAGTCTGCTGTTGCCTTCTATGTCATAAGGAACCATAGCGCCGATGACAGGGCTTCCAGTACCTACCGCTGGAGAGAGCGCATCGCTGAGGTGAAGGTCGAAGGAGCGATAATCCACAAACATCGGGTCTTGATTGAAGATGCAGTTGACGAAAGCCTCTGAGGATTGATGCTTCAGGCTTCGGATGAGGCAATGGTCAAACTGGTAGGTGGTGTCCACCTCGTTGCCTCTCAAGGCGGTCTTGAACTCATCCTCCGCAGAGCCGTAAACGATGCTGTTGCCCATTTCGAAATGGAAAGGAATCTCATGTTGAACACCGTCTTGGTCTTCGACTACGTTGGAGAAGAGCATGGAAGGTGTGGTGCGCGGGGACTGCCACCAGTAGTTACCCATGGTGGTATGGCGGAAAACATAATAGCCGCCCATCTGTGCCTCGAAGTTGTATCCTGCGCAGTTGTCGATGACCAGGTTATCCGCACCGATGGCGTAGTTACGGGCAAGGATTCCCCAACCCGTGTTGTTCTCAATCACGGTATTGTCGATATACAAAGCCGCTTGCGTCGCTTTTAGGAAGGATTCTGCCTGGATGCCAACGAATGCGTTACGTAGGATGGCATGACTGATGATATGGTCACCTCCAGGCCTTCCGTCCATGAGCCAGATGCGGTCCCACTGTCCCGGTTGATCCTTGAAGTAAGGCTCCATGCGGTCACCCTGGATGGTCACGGGATTCTCGGCCGTGCCTTCGATAATCAGCTGGCCATCGCTCCAAGACAATAGTCCGCAATGGTCGTCGTACCCCAGGTCGTGCATATAGATTCTCACGCCCTCGTGGATGTGCAACGTGCCGTACGAGTTGATCAGCGCATAGCCATAGATGACGTAGGGGAGGTCGTTGTACCAATGGGTGGTTTCCAAACTGTCGGCAACGATGATGAATTTTGGCAGCCCCTGCACCTTGCGGTCGGCGATGATGTAGTGGGCGTTTTGTCCCCAAGCGACCAACTTGACCATCTGCTGGTTGCCGTTGGTGACGAAAAGGAGGCTGTCCTCAACGACAAAGGGGCTGCTTTGGTCGTTGGGGTCGATGGTCACATTCAAGAAGGTGAAAAGGCTGTCGTTGGCCGTGATGACCTTGTCGTGAAACTCCCAGCCGCTCTCACCGTCCATGTTGAGCTTGAAACGGGATTGCTCTCCTCCGAATAGTCGTATTTCACTGATATTCAAATCATCATCGTACTTGTTATAAACCTTTAGTTGATGTATGGAAGAGCCGATGGTGGTGAATACGGTGTCGAATAGCACGGTGTCAGCGGAGAAGGAAAGTTTGAGGCTTGGGTCCGTGTTGATTGGGTTTTCTTTCCGGCAGGCGGAAAAAAGAATCAGAAAACCAGTGATGAGGAGAAAAAACCGTCTCATTGCGTGAATTTTGGCACAAAAATAGCTATTTTAATTTATTTTGGTGTAATAATAACTATCTTTGCTGCGAAATAGTATAATTATGAGAAGAATTGCTGCATTTGTCATGGCCATGGTTTTGATGTCCATGTTCACTATTGAAGCTCAGGCCCAACGCTTTGGCGCTCCTGAGACGATGAGAGGCAAGTTCGTCACGGGTGGCAACATCGGTGCCGGATACTCGGGTAGGACTTTGTATTTTTCCATCGCCCCACAACTGGGTTACCGAATCACCAAAGATTTGGAGGTGGGCGCCCGTTTGGGGTATAACATGAATTTCTACCATGATTATTACGGATACTATGGCAGTTATTTCTGCCATTTCTTCAATGCTTCACTATATGCCAACTACGAGATTTTCAGTGGTTTGTATGTCCATGTGGAAGATGAGGAAGTCTGTAGCATCGTCAGAGGCGAAAATATTAATCCGACACCGGCGCAATGGTACAATAGCATCTTGGTTGGCGGTGGTTACCGTCAGTATTTCAGCCCTACAGGCTACGTTTATTACTCGCTTTTGTACGATCTGTCGTTTGACTATATCTATGGCGAGTCGCCCTATGTCAGCCCGTTTATTGTCAGGGTTGGCTATTGTGTGGGGTTCGACTGGAGGAGAAGGTGAGACTAGAAAATGGAAAAGAAGAATACCAATACTGTTACGATAAAAAACAAACGTGCCGGGCATGAATATTTCTTGCTTGACACGCTCACTGCAGGCATTGTCCTGACGGGGACCGAGATCAAGTCGATCCGTGAAGGCAAGGCAAGCCTCTCCGAGAGCTATTGCATGTTCAAGGAGAATGAACTGTTTGTGGTTGGCATGCATATCGCGGAGTACGATAAAGGCACCTACAACAACCACAATCCCAAGCGCGACCGCAAGTTGCTGCTTACCGCCCGTGAACTTCGAAAACTGAAAGTCAAGGTGCAGGAGAAAGGCCTGACCATCATCCCGGTGGTGCTTTTCATCAATGACAAAGGGCTTGCGAAGCTGGATGTTGCCTTGGCTCGAGGAAAACATTATTATGACAAGCGGGAGACCTTGAAAAACAAGGATTCGAAACGTGATGTGGAAAAACAACTAAAAAACTATTGAGATGAAAAGACTGTTGGTCGTCCTGATGACCTTGCTGTGTGTGGCCGCCTCGGCGCAAGAGAAGATCCAATGGATGGATTTCGAAGAAGCTGTCGCTGCAGCACAATCCAACCCAAAGAAAATCTTTGTCGATGTCTATACCGACTGGTGCGGGTGGTGCAAACGCATGGATCAGACGACATTCCAGGATCCTGCCGTGGTGAAGTACATGAACGAGAACTATTACGCCGTCAAATTCGATGCGGAACGGACAGATACCGTAAGATTCATGGGACACGACTTCGTTTCTGGCATGAGCCAGTTCGGTCGCAAGGCCACCCATCAGCTGGCTGCCGCGATGTTGCAAAACAAAATGTCGTATCCATCATACGTCATCTTCAACGAGCAACAACAGCTGGTCCAGGTGATTCCAGGGTATCAGGAAGCCAAGAATTTCCTGCCTATCCTGCACTTTTTCGGTGATGACGCGTTTTTGTCAAAAACTTGGAAAGAATTTTTGGATGAATATCAAAAATAAATTGTTTATCTTTGCAGAAACTATAGTAATGAGAAAGTACTTGTTCCTTTTGGCGGTGGTTGTGTTGTCCCTGGGCGTGGTTTCGTGCCAGAAGAACACCTATTGCCAGTGTTTTGCCATCAATGACGACAACGAGGACATCTCTCTAGGAGAAGATGTCGATATCGCCTCCATGACAGAAGAGACGCTGCTCACGCTGATCCAGAACGACAACTTCAAGGAGAATGTGTATGTCATCGAAGAGGGCACTTGCAGTGACAAGGCCAAGGAGATTACAGGATGGGGACAGGTGACCTGCAAGGAAGTTGACCCCAAGGATCCCGAAGGTACCTGGTATGAAAGGATCTTCAACAAACTCTTCGGAGGAGGAAATAACAACAACAATAACAACAATAACACCGGAAACAATAACGGTAATTCAGGAAAACCATAAATATTAACTCTTAAAACTCAAAAAGATGAAGAAAGTACTTTTAGCTCTTGGCGTGATTGCTATGCTCTTCGCTAGTACTTCATGCAACAAAGAAAAGACTTGCGTTTGCACCTACACAATCAACGTGTTGGGTGTTGAATCAACGATTCCGTTGGGCGAAAAGGTTATTGACCATGGTTCATGCCGTGATCTCGAAAACGCAGGAGCATGGAACCTCCAAGTGGGCGCTTTGGGCGATGCCACATTCCATTGCGAAAGAAAGTAACCCAATCACTTATTGACTTAGAGGACGACTATTTATTAGTCGTCCTCCTTGTTTTATGAAACACGCCATCACAACCATCTTAAAAGTTCTTCTCGGAATTGTCTTTGTCGTCTCTGCCATCCTGAAGATCGCCGACATGGACAAGTTCGAGATCTATATCTATAGCTACCATTTCTTCAGTCTTAACTTTTCTTTCTTGGTCGCTCGGGCAGCCATTATCCTGGAATTGGTGCTGGGCATCGGCTTGGTATCGAACTGCTTCCACAAACTGATGTGGTGGGGCAGTGTGCTCATGCTGCTCGGCTATACGGGTCTCCTGTGCTATGCCCTTGTCCTGGGCCGGACCGACAACTGTCATTGCTTTGGCGACTATCTGCAGTTCAATCCCTGGCAATCCATCCTCAAGAACATTGTCCTGATGGCTATGTTCCTGCTGGTTTACCGGGTGAAAGGCTGGCGCTTCAGATACGATTGGATCGCCTTGGCTGCCGTCGCTTTGGGATGTGCTGTCGCGGTATTCATCATCTCACCGCCCGACAACTATACGCCCAGTTACGACGAGCAAAACAACCTACAACGGAATTTGTTCCAAGAAGCGTTACAGAATTCTCCTTTGGACACCCTGAAGCTCGATGAAGGCAAGAAGGTCGTGGGTATCTTCTCTTCAGGATGTGAGTTCTGCATGATGACGGCACAGAAACTGAGTTTGATGCAGCAATTCTACGGTTTCCCCGAAGAGGATGTCCTCTATGTCTTCATGGGTACGGAAGAAGGGGTGGAGCAGTTCTATACGGCATCGGAATCAACACATTATCCCTATATCATCTACGAAGATGTTATCCAGCTTCTTAAAATCAACAATGGCTATTTCCCCATCCTACTTCTGATGCAAGATGGAGAGGTAGTGCATGAATACGGATTCAGAAACATGAAGGAAGCGGAAATCAAGGCGTTTTTTCAAGCAAACGAATAACTTATGAAAATAGGATTCGACAACGAGAAATATCTCAAGATCCAGAGTGAACACATCCGTGAACGGATAGGTCAGTTTGGCAACAAGCTTTATCTTGAATTGGGTGGCAAGCTTTTTGACGACAACCATGCCAGCCGAGTACTGCCAGGCTTCAAGCCTGACAGCAAGTTGCAGATGCTGCAAAACCTCAGCGACAGTGCCGAGATCGTCATCGTCATCAGCGCTTCCGACATTGAGAAAAACAAGATCAGAAACGACCTGGGCATCACATACGATGTGGATGTGCTTCGCCTTCGCAACGAGTTCCAAAAACGCGGTTTCCTGGTCAGTAGCGTGGTCATCACCCATTACAACGGGCAGAGTAGCGCTACGGCTTTCCACAACCGCTTGGAGCATCTCGGCATCCGAGCCTATTACCATTACCTTATCGATGGCTATCCACACAATGTGGCATTGATCGATTCCGACGAGGGTTTCGGTAAAAACGACTATGTGGAGACCATCAAGCCTTTGGTGATTGTCACCGCACCCGGCCCGGGAAGCGGCAAGATGGCGGTCTGCCTCAGCCAACTATACAATGAGCAGAAAAGAGGAATTAACGCCGGTTACGCCAAGTTCGAGACATTCCCGGTGTGGAGTCTCCCCTTGAAGCATCCCGTCAACATGGCCTACGAGGCGGCGACGGCCGACCTCAACGATGTGAATATGATCGATCCTTTCCATCTGGATGCCTACGGAAAAATTGCCATCAACTATAACCGCGACATCGAGATCTTTCCCGTGCTGAATGCTTTGTTTGAAGGCATCTATGGGAAATGTCCCTATAAATCGCCGACCGACATGGGGGTGAATATGGTGGGCTTCTGCATCAGCGATGACGAAGTCTGTAGCAAAGCTGCCAAGGACGAGATCATCCGTCGTTATTTCACCGCATTGGACACCATGGCTGAAGGAGGTGGCAATGAGAATGAGGTCACCAAGATCAAGATGTTGCTCAACCAAGCCAAGATTACCGTGGAGGACCGCCGTTGTGTGGTTGCCGCTAGGGAACGCAAAGAACGTTGCGGCGTGGATTGTACCGCCATCGAATTGGCCGACGGCACCATCATCACCGCGGAGACCAGTGCATTGCTGGGACCGAGTGCTGCGTTGCTTCTCAATGCCACCAAATATCTCGCGGGCGTTGATCACGACATCAAGTTGATTCCCCAATACATGATAGAACCCATCCAGAAGACCAAGGTGGATTACTTGCAAGGCAACAACCCGCGTCTTCACACGGATGAAGTGTTGATAGCCCTTTCGGTGTTGAGTCCCGATGATGAGAAATGCCGCAAGGCGCTGGAGATGTTACCTCAGCTGGAAGGATGCCAAGTCCATTCCACCGTGATGCTCAGCGAGGTGGATCGAAAGATCTTTAGCAAACTCGGAGTGGGGTTGACCTGCGACCCGGTGAGAAAACAATGAACGGCGAATTAAACGAATTAAGCGAATAAAAAACGGCGAATTAAACGAATTAAGCGAATAAAAAAACGGCGAATTAAACGAATTAAGCGAATAAAAAACGGCGAATTAATCGAATTAAACGAACAAATAATCATTCGTAAAATTCGTAAAATTCGCCGTTTTTCAATGTGCCGTTTATTCGACAGGAATATCTTTGTTGACGTTCTTCGAACCCCAAAGGGCGTAGAACAGCAAGAAGGCGAGACCGGCCACGATGACCCAGTAGCTCTGGAGGTAGCCGACGCCGCCAAGACCGTCAACGATGGCGTTTTGGAGCAGCGGCAGGATGCCACCACCACAGACCAGCGCCATGAAGATGCCAGAAGCTTTCTCGGTATATTTGCCTAACCCCTCAACAGCCAAGTTGAAGATGCCGCCCCACATCACAGAGGTACAGAGGCCGATGCAGACCAGGAAGGCCGCATTGAGCGGAATGCGCTCCAGTCCGAAGCCCTTTGCACCGTTGAAGGCAGGGAACTTCACCATGGTCTGTGGACCGAACATGGCCAACAACGTAAGGATGATGCCCACCAACGATACAACGGTGAGCATGGCCTTGGCCGACACCTTGTTGCCGATGATGCCGCCGATGAGACGACCCACAAGCATCAGGAACCAGTAGGTAGCTGCGACTGATCCAGCTACGGCTTCGGCGTTGACTCCGGCGCCCAGCACGTTGAGTTCGGGATTCTGCAACCATTTGTTCAGGATGTTCGGGATGCCCACTTCCACACCAACATAGATGAAGATGGCGATGGCGCCGAGTACGAAATGGCGGAATGCCATGGGGCCTTTGCCGCCTTTCACCTGCTCAACGGATTTCTGCTCGTTCTCAGGGATCTTGGTGAGGAGGATGACGAGGAAGCCGACAGCGAAGATTGCCAGTGCTGCATACATGAGCGGGACCACGTCGCTGATCTTGGCATCGACGATGCTCGGGATCAGCAGTCCGGTGATGATGATGACGGCGGTGCCACACAAGGAGTTGAAGGTACCACCTATTTGGATGAGCTGGTTGCCTTTGTTACCGCCGCCACCCAGCTTGTTGAGCATCGGGTTGACGACTGTGTTGAGGAGGCACATGCTAAAGCCTGCCACGAAGGCGCCGAGGAGATAGATGCCGAAGCTGCCCACATAGCCGGAGATGGTCTGGATGCCCACGCCGATGAAACCGACGGTGACTGCCACCAGCGCGGTTTTCTTGTAACCTTTCTTTTGCAGCAAGTTGCCTGCGGGTATGCCCATCACCGCGTATGCGATGAAATTGGCAAACACGCCCAAGGTGCCTTGCCAGTTGGGGATGTTGAATTGGTTTTTCAAAATGTCACCCATGGGCGAGGCCAGGTTGGTGACAAAGGAAATCATGCCGAAAAGCAGAATCATCACGATGATCGGGATGGTGTAGTTCTTTTTGTTTGCAGTGTTTTCCATAATGTTGAGTGAATTAGAACGTTGTAAATTTAAATATGATGATTTCTTTGTATTCTTCGCCGGGTCTCAGGAAGGTGTTCGGGAAGTTGGGTTTGTTGGGGGAGTCGGGGAGGGCTTGGCATTCCAGCGCCACGCCTTCGTAGTCATGATAGACGTGGCCGTTCTTGCCTTGGGGACATCCGCTGAGCCAGTTGCCTGTATAGACTTGGATGCCGGGCTGGGTCGTGTAGAGCTGTACTTTACGACCAGTGCCATCGTGTGAAAGCTCCGCCGCAAGGTTGAGTTTTTCCTTGCCTAGGTTATCGATGACCCAGCAACTGTCGTAGCCCTTGCCGTTGATGAGTGCGTCGAACTGCTCGTGGATGTCGCGCCCGATGAGTTTTCCCTCGGTGAAGTCCATGGGGGTGTCCGTCACGGGTGCGATCTCTCCGGTGGTGATGAGCTCTTCGGTGGCTGGCAGCCAGCGGGAGGCGTTTAGCTGCAACTTGTGGTCCAAGATGTCGCCATGGCCTTCGCCTTTGAGGTTGAAATAGGTGTGGTTGGTGAGGTTGACCACGGTGGTGGCAGTAGTCCATGCGGACAGCCGGAGGTTGAGTTCGCCCTCATCGTTGAGGGTATAGCTGGCTTTGGCTACGAGTTCGCCAGGATAGCCTGCCTCGCCGTCGGCACTGAGGTAGGTGAAGACCACGCTCTCGCCTTCGATACGGCTAGCCCATTTTTGGTTGGCGAAGCCGATGCGCCCGCCATGGAGGTGGTGCTTGCCATCCCCTGTATTCAGTTCCAGCTGGTAGGTCCGGTCGTCGATGCTCAACCTGCCATTGGCGATGCGGTTGGCAAAGCGGCCCGGGACCTTTCCGGCGCAGGGACCGTCACCATAATAGGACAAAGGGTCGGGATAGCCCAACACGATGTCGTCGAGATGTCCCTCCCGGTCGGGTGTGAGGATGGAAACGATGCCGGCGCCGATGTCACAGAGTTGGACACGGATGCCGTTCCCGTTGGTCATCGTGTAGAGCTTGATGTCTTTCCCGTCCGGTGTCTTGCCCCAGATCTTGGATTCGATGTTCATTTTAGTGAGGAGTTAGGAGTATTATTTCCAAAGATCGTTAGGATAGGTGCCTTTTTCGATTAACTCGCGGATTTTACGCATCACCTCGGGTTTGTCTTCCTTATAGGTGACACCAAACCAGGAGGCGTTGCTCGAGAGTACTTTCAGCTTGGCTGAGCCGTCGTGGATGCTTTGGTTCACCATCAGCGGGATGAAGAACTCCGCCTTGATGTTGGTCTGTGCCGGTCCCTTGAGGAATTCGACAAAGCCTTTCTCGGAGTAGGCGAAGAAATCGGGGGTGAAGCCGAAGAAGTTCATGGAAACGAGCGAATCCATGTCCAACGGATGGCTACCGGTCTCGTCGGTGTAAGCTGCGCCGCCGTCCTCGGTGTGACCGATGGCGGTGCGTTCCACGATGGTCTGGAGGTTGCCTTCTGCGTCGGCGGTGCAGATGCCGCGACTCACCGTGCCGAAGTCCGACATGGTATTGCGCAGCTTGTAGGCGACCATACTGTAGGCGCCTGTCTTACCCTCACATTCCATCAAATACTTGGCCAGCACCTCGTAGGCTTCCTTGCCGTAGAAGTCATCGGCATTGATGGCGGCGAAGGGTTCGTGAATCACGTCCTTGGCCATCAAGACGGCATGGCAGGTACCCCAAGGTTTCACGCGACCTTCAGGGACGCTGAAGCCTTCCGGCAATTTGTCAAGCGATTGATAGACATATTCTACGGGGATGCCGTATTTCTCGGAGTTGTTGACTTTCTTGAAGGCCTCGGCGAAGTCCTCGCGGATGACGAAGACTACCTTGCCGAAACCGGCGCGCTTGGCGTCAAAAATGGAGTAATCCAGGATAGCCTCGTTATTCGGGCCGACGCCGTCCATTTGTTTCAGGGCACCGTAGCGGGAACCCATGCCAGCGGCTAAAACTAATAGAGTTGGTTTCATTTTATAAAATTGTTCAGTTAATCAATTGTCAAGTTTTCTTGCGCCATCGGATATGACGACGTCATAGACTTTGGGCTCATGGCCGAATTTGGCGTTGAACTTCTCCTTGGCGGTAGCGATAAAGGAATCATAGAGATCCTCCTTCACCAGGTTGATGGTGCAGCCACCGAAGCCGCCGCCCATCACGCGGGAACCCGTCACGCCGCATTCTTTTGCGATGTCGTTGAGGAAGTCGAGTTCTTCGCAGCTGACTTCATAGAGTTTGCTCATGCCGTAGTGCGTGCCGTACATGCGGTCACCAACGGTTGCATAATCTCCTTTTTCCAAGGCATCGCACACATCAAGGACACGCTGTTTCTCGCCGATGACATATTCCGCACGCATGTAGTCCTCGGCTGGGATCTCCACATCGATCTCATTGAGCATGGCCATGGTGGCATCACTAAGGTACTTCACCTCGGGATGTTTCTTGGCGATGTGGGCACAGGCGTTTTCGCACGATTCGCGGCGGCGGTTGTAGGCCGAAGAGGCCAGTTCATGCTTTACCACTGTGTCGAGCAGCACCACCTTGTAGCCTTTAGGGTTGAAGGGGAAATACTCGAATTCCATGGTGGCGCAGTTCAAGCGCATCAAGTGGCCTGCCTTGCCGAAGAGGGAGGCGAACTGGTCCATGATGCCGCACTTCACACCGCAGTAGTTGTGTTCTGTAGCTTGTCCGATACGTGCCAACTCGAACTTGTCGATACCAAGTTGGAACAAGTCGTTTAGTGCGAAGGCGAAGGTGCTCTCCAAGGCAGCGGAAGACGACATGCCCGCACCCAAGGGGACGTTGCCGAAGAAGACCGTGTCAAAACCGCCAAGGCTATAGCCTCGTTTTTGGATTTCGCGGCAAACGCCGAAGATATAACGAGCCCATGCTTCGCTAGGTTTGTCTTCTTCATTTAAGCCAAACTCACTCGATCCTTGGTAATCAATGGAGTAGGCGCGGATCGTATCGGTGCCGTTGAGGCAGATGCCGGCGTAGATCCCTTTGTCGATGGCTCCGGGAAACACGAAGCCTCCATTATAGTCGGTATGCTCGCCGATAAGATTGATGCGTCCCGGCGAGGTATAGACGCAACATTCCTTGCCAAAACGCTCGGAGAAGATGCTTTTGAGTTCGGTGATGTCCATAACAATTCAAATTAAGGGCGCAAGTTACGAAAAAAAGTCGAAGTGAGACAAACAATTTTTATCTTTGCCTTATGAAAAAAATACCCTCGATTTTTATCCTTTCACTGGCCTTGTTGGCTTCCTGTACGAAAGCGCCAAAGCCTGTCGGACCTGTGCCTACCCGACAACAGTTGGAATGGCAACAGTTGGAGACGTATGCCTTCATCCATTTCGGACTGAATACCTTCAACGACATGGAGTGGGGCTTCGGCGATACGCCATCTTATACCTTCAATCCTACGAACTTGGATTGTGAGCAATGGGTCTTGACGCTGAAGAATTGTGGCATGAAGGGCATCATTTTTACCGCCAAACATCATGACGGATTCTGTCTGTGGCCGACGGAAACGACGGAATATTCCATCAAGAACACCTATTACAAAGAGGGCCATGGCGATCTGGTTCGTGAGCTTTCTGAGGCTTGCAAAAAGCATGGCATGAGATTCGGATTATATCTCTCGCCTTGGGATCGGAACCAAGCTGACTATGGCTATCAGGGTTATGTTCAGGTGTATCACCAACAAATCAAGGAACTCACGAGCAACTATGGGGAGCTGTTTGAGTTCTGGTTTGACGGGGCCAATGGAGGCACAGGTTGGTATGGTGGGGCCAATGACATGCGTTCCATCGTGGCGGAGCATTATTATGACTATGAGAAGGCTCGGGACATCGTGTGGAGCCATTGTCCCCATGCGGCAATCTTTGGCGGCACGGTGCCTACGCTGCGGTGGATTGGCAATGAAGAAGGGGTCGCGGGAACCACGATGTGGTCCAACTATCACCCGGATTATGTGTCGCTGAACGACACCAAAGCCTTGTCCCATGGTTTCGTTGACGGCGAGGCTTGGCTTCCTGCGGAGGTGGATGTCTCCATCCGGCCAGGATGGTTCTACCATGAAAGGGAAGATGACGAGGTGAAGTCTTTGGAGCAATTGACGGATATCTATTTCCATAGTGTAGGGCGCAACGCCAATCTGCTCTTGAATTTCCCCGTCAACAAAGAGGGGAGGATTCCATCCATCGATTCCTTGAGGGCGGCGGAATGGTACCGCTCTTTGGGAGCTTTATTTCAGAAAGACTTGTTGCAAGGATGCAAGGTTACTGCGAGCAACACTCGTGCTAGTCGTTTTAGCCCGAAATGTGTCCTGGATGAAGACGATACAAAGTATTGGGCAACGGAAGATGGCATCCGAAGAGCGGATCTGGTCTTCGAGTTTCCTGAGTCCACCGAAATCACGAGTTTGCTACTGCAGGAATACATCCCTTTGGGCCAAAATGTGAAGCATTTCACGCTCAGCCGCTATGTCAATGGAAAATGGCTTCCGATCGATATGGAAGAGGAGCTGACCACGATAGGATACATGCGATTGGTGCGCTTTGACCCCGTGAAGGTGGAGAAGTTGAGGATTCGTTTTTGGGTGGCAAAAGGAACCTTGTGCATGTCGAAGGTGGCGGCGTATTGATCACCGTTCCATCAACGCGTCGATCTGCGGCAAGATCTCACCGGATTTGCCTTGTAGGTATAGGTCGGAGATGTAGTTCGTGTAGGTGGAAGGTTCCATGTTGATTTCAATGATCTTGGCACCATTGCGTTTCGCGATGCCGGGGATCATGTTGGCGGGGCTCACCTGTCCTGAAGTGCCGATGATGACGAAGGCGTCGCAGTTCTCAGCGGCTTTGATGGAGTTGAAATAAGCGTCCTCCGGGATGCCCTCGCCGAAGAAGATGAAATCGGGTTTCAGCAAACCACCACATTTCTCGCAATGGGGAGGTCTTTCCGTCAGCTGTATCTCTCGGGCTGGGAACTTATGACCGCATTTGGTGCAGATAAAGCGCGACATGTTGCCGTGGAATTCATATACGGTCTTGTTGCCTGCCACGGTATGCAGGTCGTCGATGTTCTGCGTGATGACGCAAGTCAGTCGGCCTTCCTGTTCCCACTTGGCTAGGATCTCGTGACCGGGATTGGGCTTTACTTCGTTGTTGTTGAAGTAGTTGTAGAACACTTCACGGATGATCTTCCATGAATCCTGGGTGTGCCGGAAATAATGATCAATGTCAAGGGCGTTTGGATCGTATTTATTCCAGATGCCTCCTTCGCCTCTGAAAGGAGGGATGCCGCTTTCGGCCGAGGTGCCTGCGCCCGTGAAGCCTACAATCCGCTTGGCTCCAGATAAGATTCGGGCTGCTTCTTTGATTTTGTCTTGAAGTTCCATTAGTCGTCAGAGTTTAACGCCAAATCGGAGTCCAGGTTGTATGCCCTGAATCTGGCCTTTTCGGCTTGGGTTATCGTAATTAAATAATCTTCCGCTGTGCCGTCTCCCCAGTTGCCTTTCAAGGTGGGTTCTTTCACCAAGGCATGGATCTCGTCAAGATAGTCCTGACGGTCGATGGAATAAGCGCCCAGACTCACGAGATGCTTGGTCTCTTGCTGGCAATCGATGAGTTTGAAATCGTGGGCTACCAAAAACTGATGGAGCTGGTAGAATGCTACCTTGGAGGCGTCGCTCATCAGGTGAAACATCGACTCCCCACAGAATAGCTTGCCCAAAGAGACGCCATAGAGTCCACCCACCAACGTCCCTTCATGGTAGGTCTCAAAGGAGTGGGCGAGTCCCATCCGATACAGCTGGATGTAGGCGTCAAGCATCTCATCGGTGATCCATGTGCCATCTTGTCCTTCGCGGGGCGTCTGGGCACAATGCCGCATCACCTCCTCGAAAGCCGTGTCGATGCGGCTTTCGAAAAGACCAGAATGGAGCGTGTGACGTAGCGACTTGGAGACACGCATCTCACCTGGTCGGATGACCAGACGGGGATCCAACGACCACCAAAGCAAAGGCTCGTTCTCGCTGTACCAAGGGAAGATGCCGTTAGCATAGGCAATGATAAGCCTCTCGGGCGAAAGGTCGCCTCCAAAAGCCAACAGTCCGTCCTTGTTCGCCAAGTTTGCCGGAGGAAAGTTGTAATTGTCGTCGTTTAACTGAAAAATGCGGTTCATTTGTTCAACATGCAAAGATAAATAATTCTGAATTAATAACAAATAATGTCGAAATTAAATTAAAATATATAATTTTGTGGTATTATTCGTTATTAATATATGAGAAAGATATTTCTGTTTGCCATTTGGATCTTGTTCTTAGATGTGGCGTATGGGCAACAGGCGGATTCCGTCATGGTGGTTTTCTGGAATATGGAGAACTTTTTCGACCCGTTTACTGACAGCACGCGCTCCTATAACGCTTTTACGGAACATGGTGAACAGCATTGGACTGCCTCACGTTTCTACCGGAAAAGGAACAACCTCTATAAGGCCATATTGTCCTTTTCAAAGGGCTTGCCCATCGGTCTTTTCGGTGTTTGTGAGGTGGAAAACGACTATGTGCTGAATGCGTTGTTCGCTCAAACACCGCTGAAACGTTTCAACTACCGCTGGGTGCATTACGAGGGTCCTGACCGTCGTGGCATCGATCCCGCCATTGTCTATTCAAAAGACCTTTTCCAATTGGTTCATAGCGAGGCGATTCCATACCATAATCACGAGGATACTACCGCAGTCTCTCGCGACATCCTCTACGCCAAGTTTTTTGATTATCGGCAGGATACCCTTCACTGCTTCGTTAACCATTGGCCTTCAAAATACCGGGGGGAGTTGGAAACTGAGGAGATGCGAAACGCGGCGGCTCAGATGCTCAGGCGGAAGGTGGACTCCCTCTTTGCGAAGGTGGCCTGTCCCAAGATCATCATCATGGGCGACTTCAATGACACGCCTGAAGCCCCCTGCATCCGTAAGGTGCTAGGGGCGGGGCTTGGGCAAGATTCACTGCCTGAAAACGCCCTGGTCAACCTGTTTGCCAATCCCCGACAATTGGGATTCAAAGGCACGCTGAAGTACCGGGAACAATGGATGATTTTTGATCAAATCATTGTTTCAAAATATTTGATAAACAGTGATTTAATTCAATGTACTTCAAGCGACGCTTTAATAATACATGAGCCATTTTTATTGGAAGAAGACGAGACGTACCATGGGCTGAAACTGAACCGTACCTACGTGGGTCCAAGGTATCATGGGGGATTCAGTGATCATCTTCCAGTGAGGATCCTACTGAAGTATTGAGGCAGATGATCCTTAAGTCACAATATTCACATTGTTTGCGCTGCTTGTCTGTCTTTTGTACAAAAGGAATGCTCTTGTCTGTCATTTCTTGAAAGATGCTTCGAAGATAGCCTTCCATCGTCCCTAGGAAATCCGTTTTCAGGTCCTCCTTTTCAACAACGAGTTCGTAGGCTATCTTCTGGTATCTCAATCCGAAGATGAAAGCCGTGACGTTGTTCGGATCAGTGTCGGGATGGGTGCGTAGATACAGGTATTTGTAGATCAACAACTGCATTGCTTTCTCCGGGATGTCTTCGGGACCCTTGATCGTGTTTTTCACGACGAGGTCATCTTGTTCTACCCTGCCGGTCTTGTAATCGATGATGCGAAGTTTCCCGTCATAGCGGTCGATGCGGTCTATGGTTCCTGCAATGACGCAAGGGATACCGTTGACATCCAGCGAGGCATGATAAAGCTCTTCCAGGTCCACCATGGTGAGCGTGTGCCCATCCGTTGCTTGGAGTTCATAATTGAAGTAACAATCAAATAGTTTATCGATATTCAGTTTGTTGAGATAGTTGAAACCGACATCGGACAAACCCTGAACCATTGTTTCATGAACAACAACGTCAAGGGACTTGTCTTTAATGGGAATGATGTCGTGCTCCAGTATCGACTTGCTGATGAACTGGTTGCGATAGGGATGGTAGAGCTTTTTAAGGGTTTCGTGGACGATGGTTCCGATGACGTTCGATTGCACTTCTTCGTCCATGCTGTCGTCTTTGACGCCCATCAGATAACTCATGTAGAAGCGGAAAGGACATTTCAGGTAAGTGGAGATGGAGGTCGGTGCCATGGCATAGCGGAGTTGTTCTGGCGTCTCCGGCACTTGTAGCTTGCGCCTTAGTTTTACCATAACATCATCAGTTTTTTCGGCCGACAAAGCGTTCGGGGAAGGATCTTTCGTCGTTTTGTTGGTGAAGATCTCCTCGGACAAACTGATTTTGGGATTGCGTTGGCATAACTCGTATTTGAGTTGCAGAAGGAACCGGCTTTGTTCTCCTCCTGCTTCTGCGCTGCTGGCATTGTAGAGGAGATGGATATGCTTGGCGCCTTGCAACTGACGGTAGAAGTGATAGGCGTAAACCGCCTGTTTTTCCCTATAGTCGGGGAGTCCGGTTTCCTTCCGAATCTGATAGGGGATGAAACTGCTTTGGCTTTTGCCGGAAGGTAACACGCCCTCGTTGACGCCAATCATGTAAACGGTGTCGAAGTCCAGGTTTCTGGCTTCGAGCAGGCCCATGACCTGAAGTCCGGAAGTGGCACTGCTGTTGAGTTTGATGGCTGAATTGTTGGATACGATGTTGAACAACAGGTTCAGATCATCCAGATGCTCCACATAGCGTTGGTAACGGTGCAAGATGCCGTCCAATCGGTTGATGGTTTTCCCGATTTCGCTGATCTGGTTCAAGAGGAACAGACCTTCCGTTTCCTTTTCGTTGCGATGGATCTTGTTGGCGATGAACGACAACAGGGAAGTCAATCCTTTCAAAAACTGCTGCGGCTGCGTCATGTCTGCCGGCTCGCCGGTCACCAGGCCTAGGAATTCGATGACATCCGCACTTTTGCAGGTGTCGGAGAAATTCTTGGCAATGTAAATGAAACCGGATTGTTTGGTAACCTTGTTCTTGTAGTCGTTGATAGCATCGATTTCTTCTTTGGTGAAAATCACCTTGACCAATTCCAAGTCCAAAATACGCAAGATGGGCCAAAGGTACCATCCGCCACCCTTGACTTTTCGGCCTCTCCGATGTAGCAGGAACAAGGCGTTGACCAAGTCATACACTGCCGTTTGCCTCAGAGGATATCCCATGGAGACATTGATGTTCGGAAAGCGTTCCGGATCATCGGGAATGGCGTTAAGCACGGGGATCAGCAACTTCTCGTCCGCCAAAATCACCGCGGTGTTCTTGTCTTTTTCGACTTCTAGAAGGCTTTGAAGGGCCTTGGCCTGGATGGTGTTGCCCATGGCACCGACCAGATGGATGTCCTTGGCCTCATCAAGAAGGTTGGAAGAGAATCCATGAGGTTTCCAGGGTACGTCCTGGTACCGTCTGGCAAACCAGCCTGCTTCGTTATTTGCGTCTTCAACATAATATTGGTCGAAGTCCCAGACCACCTCGGCAACGCCATTGCGATACAGCTTGTCGATGATGGCTTTCTCCGTGGGGGTGATGGCATTGAATCCGGCAAAGATGATCTTTCGATGGTCCGTCATCTCCAAAAGCTCCTCATCGCGCATTCCTGCCAGTTTCCTGGTGATCATTCCGTAGTAGCCCTTGCCTTGCGTTTCAAGCCGTTCTCGCAGTTGGTCGTAGTATTGCTTCAGATTCTTGAAGAAATCCAGGTAGGCCTTCTCTTTCTCGGTCATCTGCTCGCCTGGCTGCCATACGCCAAGGCTCTTTTCATCCACCAGATAGGAAAACAGGTGGTTGGCGTCCACCGCATATTGGTCAATCTCGTCAAAGTCGTTTGCCATCTGAGGAGCCATGCTTCCGAAGATGCTGAGGCTCTCTCTGCCATGATACAAGGCTGAGTTGATGGCCACCAACTCGAACATCAGTTCAAGGTTGTCCACCAACTGGATACCGCTCCACTGGCTCATGGCTTCCTGAATGGAGAGCATCTGGGGGAGCCAGATATCTTGATTGTAGATCTTCTTGAATTGCGACCGGAGGTAGAAAGCGGCGCGTTTGTTGGGAAAGACCACCGTGAGTTCTTCTTCACGGAGGTTGTATTTATCTTTGATTTGTTCTGCGAGGTGGTTGATGAAGTTGCTTTTCATGATAGACGGTCCGTTATTGCTTGGTTGATGCGTTCAAAATCCTCGATTTTCCCAATGTCAAACCAGAGACTGGGATTGATTTCCACAGCGCGAACGGTGTACTTGCTTGCAAGTAGGAGGTAAAGATCGATGATGCTGTAACGTTGCCACTGGAAATTCGCAAAGATAAAAGGATTGAATATATGTATTCCGTTGAAAGCCAGTTCTTTGAATTGTTTCTTCTCGCCATTGACCCATTTATAGCTGCCCTCATTCAGGTTACGCCATCCGATCAATAGCTTGTCTTCGTTGAAGAGTAGTTTTCGGCTGGTGTTCCGGTCTTGGGTCAACAGCCAGGCGTCGTCGCCAGAAGAGAGGAATTGCTGGTAGTGTTCCATGAGCGGGAGGTCGCTGAGGATGTCCACGTTGTGAACCAGCACGGCTTGAGTGTCGTGGAAGAAGGGGAGTGCCTGGATGATGCCGCCACCCGTGTCCATCAGCAAGCCCCGTTCATCGGAGATATAGATGTTGGCAGGGAAGTCGTGCGTTTCGAGGAATCGGATGATCTGGTCGCCGTAATGGTGGATATTGACGATGATGGTGTCGAAACCTTGCTTGATGAGGTTTTCGATATTGTGTTGCAGCAGGGGCTTTCCGGCGACTTCGACGAGTGCTTTGGGACGGTCTTGGGTTTTCTCCTTGAGCCGTGTGCCCAGCCCTGCGGCAAGAATCATGGCGGTTTTATTCATGGATGTTTTGTTCGATATGGTTGAGTGCGACGTGGACGGTGGGGTAGTTGGATCTGATCCAATCGGCGATGCTTTGCGCGAAAAAGACGGAGCGGTGCTGGCCTCCAGTGCAGCCGAAAGAGAGCATCAGATGGGTGAAATGGCGTTCCAGGTAGTTGTCGATGCTTTGGCCGACCAGCCCTTTCACATGTTCGAGAAACAGGTGGGTCTGGGGCTTTTCTTCCAAGTATTCAATCACTTCCCAGTCACGGCCGGTCTTGGTCTTGAATTGTGGCTCTCTCCCCGGGTTAGGGAGTGCGCGACAGTCGAACACAAAGCCGCCTCCGTTGCCGCTGAAATCGTCGGGATAGCCTTTTTTGAACGAAAAGCTGTTGACGGTGACGGTGAGTGGGAAGTGGAGAGTGTAAAGTGGAGAGTGGAAAGTGGAATCATATTTTGGGAGTAGGCCGATCACTTGACGGATGACGCTTTCCAACTCGGGATAGCCTGTCAGGGGATGCCTTTCAGTCCAGGCGGCCAGTTCTTTCAAAGCATAAGGGATGCTTTCGAGGAAATGGGCCTTTTTCTGTATCAACCCACGGAAACCGTAGGCTCCAAGTACTTGAAGCAAACGGAGATACACGAAGTAGGGATAGTATTGGTCAAAGGCGATCGCCTTGAGATCCAGACGTTGGGCCAAGATGCCCTTATAATGTTCAAGGAGTTCGTCACGGAGGGTTTGTGGCATCTGGGCCTTTACCTGAAACAACAGTGAGACCACATCGTATTGCAAGGGTCCCTGACGACCTCCTTGATAGTCGATGAAACAGGGCTGGCCTTCGTAAACCATCACGTTTCTCGACTGGAAGTCGCGGTACATGAAAGCCTCATGGTAAGCCTGGCAGCACACCTCGGCAAAGGCCTTGAATTCGCCTTTGAGCCGCTGTTCGTTGAAGACCACCTCAGCATGGGGCTTCACGAAATAATATTTGAAGTAATCCAGGTCATCCATGACGGAACTCTTGTCAAAGCAGGGTGTGGGATAGACCTTGCTGTAATCCAGCCCTTCGTGTCCTTCCGTCTGAAACCGGACAAGAGCTTCCAGAGTCTGTCGGAACAGGGCGATGGTGGTTTCATCGTAACGGCCTGAAGCGATTGATCGTTGGACGTGTTGAAAGAGGGTGGTGTCACCTTGGTCTGTCTGCAGATAACAGTCCCGCTGGTCATTGACGGCCAGGAGTTTTGGGACGGGTAGGCCTTTCCCCCCGAAATGGGTAGTCAGGTAGAAAAAGGCTTCGTTCTCCTCGATATTTGCGTTGTATGTGCCTATGACACTGTTGTTTTCAGTGAGGATTCTATAGTATTGCCTTGACGATCCGGAGGCTGCGATGGGCTTGATGTCCATCGCCTTCAAGCCGATGGATTGGGCGAGGGACGACAAGGTGTTCTGAATATCAATAGCAAGCATGGAAATGATGATGTTTTTATCATTACAAAAATACAAAACTATTTGAAAAAAATGATTGCAGTCTGCTTTTTATTATTAAATTTGCCCCCGCATTTGTAAACTTCATACGGGACGACTTAGTCCTGATAACCTCTAAAATGAATCAAAATGGAAAGCAAAGAGTTTAAAACCATTGACGTTAATGAGAAACAAAGAATCGTCAATTTGAATCAATCGACAACACTCCCGGTAGCTGAAACCGCTCCTGAAGAAGAAATCTTGGAAATCGTCACCAACGAGGAACTTGAGGAAGATGAAAGCACTGAAGAAGTTGAGATCGATGTGCAAGGCAAGTCCAAAGAAGAATTGGCATCCATGCTGGAAGAACTTGTCAAGGATCCCGATGTGATGAAAATCAAGGACCTAGTCACTGCTATCCGTGTTCATTTTATGAAGCTTAACAAAGAGGACATGGACAAGGAAATGGAAGCTTTCCTGGAAGGCGGTGGCGATAAAGAGAGCTACCAACATGTTCAGGACGATGCAGAAATCCGCTTCAACAACGCTTTTGGCATCTTCAAGTCCAACCGCGCCAAGCAGAATGAGATTCTCGATGCCCAGAAGTTGGAGAACCTTGCCCAAAAACAAGCCATCCTTGAGGAACTGAAACAACTCATCGCTTCGGAAGAGACGCTGAAAAAGACGTACGACGACTTCCGTGCCCTTCAGGATAAATGGAAGACCATCGGTCAGGTGCCTGCCACCGAAAACGCCAACCTCTGGAACAACTACCACTTCCTGGTGGAGAAGTTCTTCGACAAGGTGAACATCAACCGTGAACTCCGTGACCTTGACATGAAGAAGAATCTTGATGCCAAGATCGAACTTTGCGAAAAAGCCGAGGAACTCCTTGATGAGAAATCCATGACCAAAGCCTTCAAAGCCCTCCAGAAACTGCATGAGGACTGGAAGGAAATCGGACCAGTGCCTCAGGACAAGAAAGATGAGATCTGGGAGCGCTTCAAAGCAGCCACTGACAAGATCAACGCCATCCGCCGCGAACACTATTCCAAGATCCAAGACGAACAGAATGCCAACCTGGCCACCAAGACGGCCCTGTGCGAGAAAGCAGAGGAGTTGCTGTCCGAAGAATATGGTTCCATCAACGCTTGGCAGAACAAGTCCACCGAACTGAGCGACCTGTTCAAGGTGTGGAAGACTGTCGGTCCAGCCGCCAAAAAACAGAACGAAGAGATTTGGACACGCTTCAAGACGGCTATGGATACCTTCTTCGCCAAGAAAAAGGAGTTCTTCGCCAACCTGAAAGACAGACAGACGGAAAACCTGGAACGCAAGATCAACCTCTGTATCGAGGCTGAAGGTCTGCAGGAATCCACGGAATGGAAGAAAGCGACTGAACGCTTCAAGAAACTCCAGGAAGAGTGGAAGACCATCGGTCCAGTGCCCAAACGTCATGCCGACAAGATCTGGAAGCGCTTCAGAGCCGCTTGCGACACCTTCTTCGGACGCAAAGCCGAACATTTCGGTGGACTGAAAGAGGAAGAAGCTGCCAACCTTACGGCCAAACAGGCACTGATCGAAGAAATCAAGAACTTTGAACTTCTGCCGAGCCGCGCAGAGAATATGGAAGCCATCAAAGCCCTGCAGAAACGCTGGATCGAGATCGGTCATGTCCCGATGAAGGTCAAAGATACCATCAACAGCGAATACCGTAAGGCCGTTGACGCACTCTTCGACAAGATGAGAAGCAACCAAAACGAGATCTCCACCAATGAGTTCAGAGAGATGATGGACGTCATGAAAGATGATCCGGAGGCTAGCGACAAAGTGAGAAGGGAAAGAACCAACCTCACCAACCGCATCCAGAAACTTCGTGATGAGATCGCCGTCCTCGAGAACAACATCGGTTTCTTCTCCAACAGCAAGAACTCGGAGCTGATGCGCGCCGAATACGAGAAGAAGATCAACAAGGCAAAGAATGACCTCAAGGTTTTGGAAGCCAAATTGAAGATCGTTAATGATTGAGAAGTCAGCAGTCGAAAGGCCACAGCAATTTCGTTTGACGACCTTTGGTGAATCCCATGGAGTGGCCATCGGAGGCGTCATCGAGGGATGTCCCTCCGGCTTGCGAATCAACCATCAGCTGATCGCCGAAGATCTGGCCCGTAGGGCTACTGGAAAAACCTCATCGGAATCCCAACGTAGGGAACCCGATGAGGTTGAGTTTTTATCGGGGCTGCTCGATGGTGTCACCTTGGGCACTCCCATCGCTTTTCTAGTGCGCAACATCGATGCGAAACCCGAGGATTACGAACCTTTCAAGGATTCCTTCCGACCTTCCCATGCAGACTATACCTATCAGTGCAAATACGGCATCCGCGACTGGAGGGGCGGGGGAAGGGCTTCTGCGCGAGCCATGCTCCCTTACGTGGTGGCCGGCTCCATCGCCAAACAGTTGTTGGCGCAACACGGCATCTGTGTTACCGCTGAAGTGTCGAGCATCGGTGGCGAGACGGATCCTTCAAAGATGGAAACCCTCTTGGCACAATGCCGGTCCAATGGCGACACGGTAGGAGGCATCGTCCATGGTAGCATCAAAGGCCTGCCTGCGGGTTTGGGTGAGCCCTTGGAGGACAAATTCCAAGCTTGTCTGGCCAAGGCCATGTTCACTATCCCTGCGGTAAAAGGCTTTGAGTACGGCGACGGTTTTGCCATGGCAGCCATGAAAGGCTCTGAGGCCAACGACACGATGACCGTTCAGGAGGGTTTCGTGAAGTTCCTTTCAAACCACTCGGGAGGCATACAAGGTGGTATCACCAACGGAGAAGAAGTGTTCTTCAATGTGGCCTTCAAGCCGATTCCCACCTTGGGTAGGGGTGACCGCCATGATGTCTGCGCCCTGCCTAGGGCTACGGTCATTGTAGAGGCGATGGCAGCGTTGATAGTGATGCGATTTATGCCATAGCCCATCCAAATTTTCTAGATAATTCTTTAATTAGTGTTTTATCGGTAGAAGGAATGGTAATTCTGATGGTTTCCATTTCAATATTTTTCTTTATAATATTTGCTGAATCGAGATCGTATTGGGTTTGAAGATTGATCCAGATATATACGGGTATGCCCAAAGCCTTTTCCAAAGCTTTGGCTACTCCGATGGAAATCGAGCGCTTTCCATGAATGGTATCACAAAGAATGGAGGCTTTAATACCAGTCTCAAGAGCTAAGGCCTTTTGGGTCATGTGTCTTTCTCTAAGTTCATCTCTGATTAATTCTCCAGGATGTGTTGCTACGAATGGAATTTGTTTTTTATTCATAAGGCTTTGAGATTTTGTCTAATACAACTATTATAGTTTCCAATATTTGTGATCTTTTGTTGTTCCATTTAAATAAAGATCTTCTAAAGAAGGGTCGTTGAACTCAATAATCATACTACTCCTTGTATTAAGGTGACTAATTGACTAATGGTTCATTTGTGTTGCAAAAATAATAAAACTTATGAAATAATTATCAAAATTGATAATTTTAATATCAAAAAAAAGCGCCCCGTTACCGAGGCGCTTTTTCAATGTTATAAAACCTATTAGAAGCTGTACTTCAGACCTAACAGCACAGACCAGCATTGGTTGCTGTTGATGTAGGTCTCAGTGAAGGTTTGGGTCGGGTATTCGCCGTTAACCTTGTTCATTGAGTAAACAGGTTGGTTGTTTTCGATATGGTCAACCTTCAGAGGAGCGATGGTGTTGCTGTTGCCATAGCAACCGTACTTGTAGAGGCCCCATGAGGAGTTGAACATGTTGAGAACATTGTCGAAGTTGGCACTAAGCTCGAAGCAATGGGTAGTCTTGCCGATGGTCTTCTTGAAGGTCTTGGCAATACGGGCATCGAGGTAGTGGACCCAAGGTGAGCGGCCGGCATAAGCCTCGGCATACTGTCCCTTGTGTGAGCTCAGATACGGGTCGTTGTCCATGAAGGTTTGGAAAGCGGCCTTGTCATCATCGCTGACCCAAAGAAGGTCGTTGGCGCTGTTCGGAATGAACAGAAGGTCGGTCTTGATACCGTCACCGTTAAGGTCGTTGGAGTAGATGTAGCTGTAGGCACCCTGTGAGAAGGCTGTGTAGAACAAGCTGACTCTAACGCCGTCGCCATCGAAGAGGCTCGGGAACATGTAACTGGCAGAAGCGGTGACCTTGTCAGGAATGACATATTGGCTGCGCTGCAGGAGGGAGAAGGTAGGACCGTCGATGCTGTAGAGTCCGCTGTAAGCTGAAGAGGCGGCGCTGCCGGGCATGCCGGAGATCTCCTTGCTTTCAGTGTGGGTGTAAGCAGCACTGAGGTTGAAGTTCTTGAAAGGAGTAGTGTTGACGGCGACGTTGATGGTATAGCCATAGCCCTCTCTGTCGTTGGTCAGGACGTAAGCGCTATGTGTGCCATACGTGTAGTTCGGGTTGCCTTCTTCATCTACAAAGAGAGCGTAGTTGATACGATTGTCGGGACCATCGAAACGGTATTCTTTGCCTGCGTTGGCAATCATGTCATACTTGAGGTTCCAGTCCACAAGGCGGACACCCCAGAGGGTCTTGTTGAACATACCTTCAACAGTGAAGGTCAACGGGAAGGATACCGGGACATCCCAGTCAACGCCGAGCATGGATTTCCAAATCTGAGGCATTCTGAAGTTGGGATCAACACCGTTGATGTCGCCAGTGAGTTGACCGTCTTCCTCGGTAACGGTGGTGTTGAGGCCGAGTGCGTTGATCATTTCATTGACATCGGTGATATAGGTACCGTCGGGTTTTACCAGTGCATCCAAGTGGGCTGCAGTTACATCGGTATAGTTGACAATATAACCTTGGATTGAATCATTGACGATGCTACCGCTGAATCCGTTCTTGTTCCAGCTGGACTGGATCATACCGGCGTTCTGAGGCATGTTGGTGAAGAATACGAGGGGCAGACGGCCTTGGAAGAATCCAGTACCGCCACGCACGGTAAGGTCATCGGTGGCATTCCAAGTGAAGCCAACGCGAGGTGAAGCCTGAACGCGGTTGGTGGGCCACTTGCCGGTGTTGACAACGTTGCCGCCCATGTTGTAATTGAGGATGGCATTGTTGGTCATCAGTTGTGAGTCATCGAAGAACATACCGTCGGCGCGGACACCGAAGTTCAGTTTGAAGTTGTCAGTGATGTTCCAGTCATCCTGGGCATACAAACCGAATTGGTTGTAGGTGACTTCACCACGGGGGTTCATTTCGCCATTGTTACCAGCGGTAAGGGCAAAGCTCAACGGACGAGCACCGGTCAGGAAGTCGTCAACGCTGGCGAAACGATAGTAACCGGTACCGTTACGCATGTAGGAGTTGCTGGCAGTTTGGCGTTCCCAGTTGACACCTGCGGTGATCTTGTGGTTACCCGTGTAGTAGGTGATGTTGTCGGTGGCGTTGAACACTCTGTTTTTCACACCATTATTATAGGTGAAGAGCTCGTAGCCGACGCTGGTGAACGGGATGAAGTTGCCGGTCTCCTGAAAATCATCCCAACCGCTCATGATGTCGATGTGGGGGAAGATGCTGGAGTTGGAACCGCGTTGGTCGTTGATGTCAGAGAAGGTGAACAAGAACTGGTTGCTCAACTGGGTTGAGAAACGGCTGTTCAATTCAGTGGCGAACGACGTTACATCGTTACGCTGGGAATACATGTTGTTCGAGAACGGGAAGGAAATGGCGCTGGAGCGGTTGTAGGAATAGTTGCGGAAGTTATCGTCGCAGGAGTTGCCGTTGGGGGCATACCATTGGGTGTTGCCGGTCCTGTTGAAACGGAACATCAATTTATTGTTGTCGTTGATGTTCCAGTCGATACGGGCCAAAAGCTTCAGGTTGTTGTTGCCGCCAGGATAGTTGGTATAAGAACCTGCGTCGTAGTTGTATTTGTTCTTCAAATGGTCATAGACCTTGTCAAGGATAGCGGCATTTGCATCATCCGGACGGTATTGGATGACCTCAGAGGGCTCCTCGGTTCTTTCAGCATTCAAGAAGAAGAACAATTTGTTCTTCACGATAGGACCGCCGACCGTGGCGCCGTAAGTGAAGACGCTTTCTTCCGGACGAGGAGTTTCAAGGGTTTCACCCATCAGGGTGTTGCCACGCATGGTCTGGTTGTTGTAATAGGTGTAGGCTGAACCGTGGAATTGGTTGGTGCCTGACTTGGTGATGGCGTTGATGCCACCGCCGACGAAGTTGGACTGGCGGACGTCAAAAGGAGCGATCACCACTTGAATTTCTTCAAGAGCATCCACGGAGATAGGTGTGCCACCGCCGGGGAGGTTGCTGCTCAGACCGAAGTTGTTGTTGAAGTTGGCACCGTCAACGGTGAAGTTGGTGGAACGTCCGTCGCTACCGGCAAAGCTCATGCCGTTGGCGTAGGGCGACACCTTGACCACGTCGGTGATGCTACGGTTGATGGTGGGCAGATTGGCAATCTCCTCAGTGCTAATGGTTGTTGAGGCTGATTTGCTAATCGTTTTCACGGCCTCGTTTGAGATGACTACCTCGCCAAGACCGATGGCCTCGCTCTGCAGCACGAAGTCGGCGCGATGAACCTCACCCAATTTCAAATTGACGCCTTCTGCTTTTGTGGATTTGTAGCCGATGAAGCGTACTTCGATGGTGTAAGGACCGCCGACCCTCATGCCTTGCATGCTATAGCGGCCTTCACTGTTGGTGGTGGTACCATAGTAGGTGCCAGAAGGGACGTGGGTAGCAATGACCGTTGCACCAGGTAGCGGACCGCTTGCGTCAACGACCTTACCTCCGATGCTTGATGTCGTCACTTGCGCCATCAGGGTGATGGAAAAAGCCATCACCAGAAACAAAGTAAATAACCTTTTCATAATGATACTATTAAGTTAGAAATATAATGTGATTTAACTAAAAAAAATACTCGTTCCAACCGTTGCGCAAAAATAACAAAAGCTACGTTAGGTTGGCCTCCCAATCCCGACTTTTTGATACGAAAAATCAACATTATTTGTTGAAAACTTTTTTTTAGGAGAAAATAGAGGTTGTTTCAAAATAAATATGTATATTTGTCCGCTAATTTACAATTATTAAAACTATGAAAAAAGTATTGCTCGGTGCAGTCATGACAGTGCTCATGTTCTGCTTTGCCGCTTGCGGCGGTGGTGATAATGGCCATTCAAAGGCTTTCAATGGTGCAAAGAAGGTCCTTGACAAAGTTGCCAAGAACGTAGAAAAAGCAAAGACTTGCGACGATGTTGACATGGCCGCCTTTGGTCTGCTTGGAATGCTCGGCGTTGAAGGTATCGACGCTATCTCAGAGGCTGAACAAGAAGAACTCAACAAGTACTCAGAGTCTTTGACTGAGACCATGCAGAAGAAAAAAGCCGAATTGGGCTGCAAGGAAGACGACTTCTTTGGTATGGGAGACGAAGACGACTCCGCTTTTGACGAACCCGTCGAAGAAGAGGAATAAAGCATTCCTATCTAGATGGGGATCGGCAACCTAAAGAAGATCTCCAAACGTAAATTAAGACCCCGTTCCAGATGCCTGAAACGGGGTCTTGCGGTAACAAAACAAAAAGGAAAACCAATGAAAAGAATTCTGATTACTTTGGCCATCATCTCAGCCGTGCTATCCCTTAAGGCTGGGCCAGTCGCTGTAGATAAAGCTGAAATAGCTGGCCGACAATTTGTTGCGAGCTCTTTCGCTCAATGCTCTAGGGCCGCAGACCTGCAGCTGGTCTATACAGGGACAATGGAAAAGGGTGAGCCCTGCTTCTATGTGTTTAATGTCGGTGACAACGGCTTCGTCATCATCTCTGCCGATGACCGTTTCCGTCCCGTGGTGGGCTATTCCGAAGAAGGTGCCTTCCCGAAGGAAAACAGATCTCCGGAGATGATGTTCTATCTGGATAAGATCATCGAAGCCCGCTCCAGCACCAAGGCGGTCTTGCCATCGGATGCCCAAGAGGAATGGCAGTCGCTGCTTCAGGGAGGAAAACCAATCTCTCGCAACGGTGGCAAGGAAGCCTCTTTTATTTGTGAGACCAAATGGAATCAGAACGCACCTTATAATTATTATGCACCGGAAGCCGCCAGCGGTCCCGGCGGCCGTTGCTATGCCGGTTGTGTAGCCACCGCCATGTCTCAGGTCATGAAGCAATGGAACGCACCTGCCCAAGGCAGAGGAACGCACTCCTACTATAGCTCCTACGGACATCTTTCGGCCAACTTCGGCGCCACTACCTATAATTGGGAACACATGCCTGACCATATCTCGACCTCTTCCTCTACAACGGAAGAAATCGAAGCGGTGGCACTGCTCATGTACCATTGCGCCATCGCCGTGGATATGGCTTTCGGACCCAACGGTAGCGGAGCCTTTTCCGAGGATGTGCCTCGCGCCATCAACAAGTATTTCAACTACTCTGGCCATGCTGAACAGAATTATCGTGACTACTACGACCTGTTTGAATGGCAGATGCTCTTGAAAGAACAAATCGACCTCGGATGGCCAGTGTATTATGGCGGCTATAGCAACAGTGGGGGACATGCTTTCGTTTGCGACGGCTACGACGATAACGACATGTTCCATTTCAATTGGGGTTGGGGCGGCAGCAGCGATGGCTTTTTCGTCATCGACGAAATCGACTACGCCAATTGGGCTTCCGCCATCACTTGCTATGTTCCTGCTGACGTGTATGACTATATGCCGCAATGCCCCACGGACTTCAGTGTGGTGTCGCACGAAGATACGGAGTTCAGCGCTACCTTGACTTGGACCAATCCTACCAAAACCATCCATGACGATGCCATCGATGACATCGACAGCATCGTGGTCTGCAGGAATGGGGATGTCATCTATACCGTTGAAGCTCCAGCAGTGGGAGAGACCCTGACCTTTACTGACCATTTCCTCCCCGTCAAAGCGAGCTATTCGGTCTATGCCGTGTCCCATGGAGTTTCCAGCACCAAGGTTGTCGCTGAAGATGTGGCATTAGGCCCGACTTGTCCTTGGTCCATCGAGATGACTTCTTCCGACGCGGAAGGGTGGCAAGGCGCATACGTGTCTGTCCGCGATGGGAAAGGTGTTGAGTTTGCACAACTTACGCCTGACTCAAAAGCTAGGTCAATGAGCTTCAACATGCCCCTAGGAGACCTTTCCTTTGCCTGGGTGAAACCTCAGCAAGCCGTGGAGCAACTTGGGTTTACCATCTTTGATGGAAACAACCGAGAGATGGTTGTCTTCAACGGTTCTTCCGCAGACTTGGAGGAAGGAACCTTCTTTGTCGTGTCCAATGCTTGCGATGACTCGGAAAATGGCGCATCCCCATTCAATTTGACAGGGGTTGCCAACGGCCAGACTGCCCAGTTGCAATGGGAAGTCAAGGGCGGGACCAACAACCTTTACTTTGTATATCGCGACGGACTATTGTATGATGTGACTTCATCGACCGTTTTTGTCGATGCCAATACAGAAGGACTCTTCCATACCTATAAAGTCACTTCGTTTGATGGTGCCGTGGAGTCGGCTCCCTCCAACATCTGCAATGTCCAACCGGAATCGACCTACGCTTGTCCCTCCAATCTCCGTTGGGAGTTCAACGCCCAAGGAAAACTTCAGCTGACTTGGGAACCCTCCGCCGAGGGTGGAGAGACAGGGTATGTGGTCTATCGGAGACCTAAGGGAGGAGCGTTCAAACGCATCAAGGCAACCACTTCCACGACATACGCCGATAATGTCAAGATACTTCCTTGCGATTTCTATGAATATGCAGTGGCCGCCTGTTATACCAACGTGGACAACGTTTCAACTTACGCCAATGCCATGGATCAACCTGAGTTGAACTTTGTGGGTTTCAACAAGACCGTGATCCCAACAGACCTGACCTGTGCCGTTACTGAGCAGGGTCTGGCCTTGACATGGACAGACGCTTACGTCGCCGAGGAGTATGCAGTGTATCGCAATGGCGAACTGTTGGCGGATCACCTCACGGAAAACAGCTACGTCGATGAGAATGCCACCGTTGACCAAACCTATTGCTATTTTGTGGTAGGGAAGACCCCGACGATGTCGGAGTATGCTTCCATGACGATTTGTTTCAATGGGTCCTCCAGTGTCCCGAATGTCGCCGAAGATGCCGTATCAGTGTATCCTAATCCCGCTTGCGACCAGGTTCGTGTATGTGCCAAGGGACTTCGGGAAGTGTCCGTGATCAACTTGCTTGGCCAAGTGGTTCTTGTGCAGAAATCCAATGAAGAAACACAAGTTATTGATATTCAACATCTTTCAGAAGGAACCTATTTCCTGAACTTGAAATGCGACCAGGGAAATACCGTGGTCAAACTAATCAAAAACAATATTTTACAATAAATTGAATTTGTATCAAAAAAAATTGTATTTTTGCACGCTTTTTTAAAAGGATATGACAATGATCAATATAACCTTCCCTGACCAGAGTGTCAGACAGTATGAATCCGGCGTCACTCCGCTCGATATCGCCATGAGTTTGAGCGAGGGTCTGGCCCGTAACGTCCTTGCTGCCAATGTCAATGGCATGAAATGGGATGCTACCAGACCGATTGAGGAAGACGCTACCCTCCAGCTTTTCACCTGGAACGATCCTGAAGGTAAGGCCGCGATGTGGCACTCTTCAGCCCACTTGATGGCCGCCGCTATTGAAGCGCTGTATCCTGGCGTGAAGTTTGGCATCGGCCCTGCCGTTGACAATGGTTTTTACTATGACATAGACACCGGCGACATCACTTTGACGGAAGCCGACCTGGCCAACATCGAGAAGAAGATGCTTGAACTGGCCCGCGAGAAGGAGACCTTCGAGCGTGTTGAAGTCAGCAAAGCCGATGCACTCAAATATTTCACCGAGAAGGGCGATCCTTATAAGGTGGAATTGATCAACGATCTTGAGGATGGTACCATTACCTATTATAGGAATGGCAACTTCACCGACCTTTGCCGTGGTCCCCATATCCCGAACACCAGTTTCATCAAGGCTGTGAAGCTGACTTCGTTGGCTGGTGCCTACTGGCGTGGTGATGAGAAGCGCAAGCAGCTCACCCGCGTCTATGGCATCACCTTCCCGAAGCAGAAGGAACTCGAAGAGTACCTCGTGCTGCTGGAGGAAGCCAAGAAACGTGACCACCGCAAACTCGGTCGC
Organism: Bacteroidales bacterium; assembly: GCA_017965765.1. Taxonomy (GTDB): domain Bacteria; phylum Bacteroidota; class Bacteroidia; order Bacteroidales; family F082; genus Limimorpha. The sequence goes on along the minus strand of JAGCPJ010000065.1, from coordinate 2,639 downwards.
GAATTGGAACTGTTCATGTTCAGCGACATGGTGGGTAAGGGCCTCCCGATCTGGCTGCCCAAAGGCACTGAACTCCGACTGCGTCTTCAGGACTACCTGACCAAGATCCAGAAGGAATATGGCTACGAGCAAGTCATCACTCCTCATATCGGTGGCAAGCAACTGTATGTCACCTCCGGTCACTGGGATCACTACGGCGAGGACAGCTTCCGTCCGATCACCACTCCGGAAGAAGGAGAGGAGTACCTGCTGAAGCCCATGAACTGCCCCCATCACTGCATGATCTTCAAGAACAAGCCGCGTTCCTACAAAGACCTGCCTTTCCGCTGCGCTGAGTTCGGTACGGTGTATCGCTATGAGCAGAGCGGCGAGCTCCACGGCCTGACCCGCGTGCGTTCGTTTACCCAAGATGATGCCCATATCTTCTGCCGTCCCGATCAGGTGAAGGAAGAGTTCATCCGCGTGATGGAAATCATCGAGATCATCTTCAAGGCGCTGAACTTCCAGAACTTCGAGGCTCAGATCTCGCTCCGCGACCCCAACGATCATGAGAAGTATGTGGGTACCGACGAGAACTGGGCAAAGGCAGAGGCAGCCATCCAGGAAGCTTGTGCCGAGAAAGGTCTTCCGGCTCATGTGGAATACGGTGAAGCCGCGTTCTACGGACCGAAACTCGACTTCATGGTGAAAGACGCCCTGGGTCGTAAGTGGCAGCTGGGTACCATCCAGGTGGACTACAACCTGCCGGAGCGTTTCGACCTCAGCTATATCGGTGCCGACAATGAGAAACACCGTCCCGTGATGGTCCACAGAGCTCCGTTCGGCTCCATGGAACGTTTCGTCGCCGTGCTGCTCGAGCACTGTGCCGGTGAATTCCCGCTGTGGCTGGCTCCTGACCAGGTCATCATCCTCCCGGTGAGCGAAAAATACATGGATTTTGCCCAGAAAGTGCAAACCTATCTGAAAAAGTCCGATATTCGCAGCCTCATTGACGAACGCAACGAGAAGATCGGTCGTAAGATCCGCGATGCCGAAATGAAGAAGTATCCTTACATGGTCATCGTGGGCGAGAAGGAGGAGAACGAAAATGCGGTCTCCGTCAGAGCCCACGGCCAGGTGGATATGGGATCGATGAGCATCGAGGATTTCGCCAAGATGATCAACGAAAAAGTAAAAGAAGAACAAAGCATCAGATGATGCATTAATAAATAAGGTGTTTAACAAAAGTATAGGAGATTAAAACAATAGCACAGCTCCCCAACAGAGGAAACAACGCGCCGCGTAACAACAAGAAAGGCGAAGACCAACATCGGATCAACGAAGAAATCAAGGCTCCGATGGTAAGAGTGGTCGGCGAAGGCATCGATACCAACATCTATCCCATCAAGGAAGCTCTGCGCATCGCAGAGAACATGGGGCTGGATCTGGTGGAGATCTCTCCGGACTCCAATCCTCCGGTCTGCAAGGTCATGGACTACAAGAAGTTCATCTTCGACCAAAAGAAAAAGCAAAAGGAGATCATGTCGAACGCAAGCAAGACCGTGATCAAGGAAATCCGACTTGGCCCCCAAACGGACGATCACGACTTTGAGTTCAAGTTGAACCACGCCAAGCGTTTCCTCCAAGACGGCAACAAGGTAAGGGTGGAAGTGCTCTTCAGAGGACGCTCCATCGTCTATAAGGACCAAGGCGAGATCATGTTGCTTAGGTTCGCCCAGGAGCTGGAAGAGTTTGGCAAGGTGGAGATGATGCCGAAGCTGGAAGGCAAGCGCATGATGATGATGATCGCTCCTAAAAGCACCAAGAAATAACTGAAAATACAAACCGTTAACTGTTAACTATATAGTAAAATGCCGAAAATGAAGACCAAGTCCGGTGCTAAGAAACGTTTCGAATTGACGGGTACCGGCAAAATCAAAAGGAAGCATGCCTATCATGGCCACATTCTGACCAAGAAGAGCCAGAAGAGAAAACGCAATCTGGATCATACCGCCATCGTCGAGAGAGCGGATGAGAAAGTCGTCAAACAAATGCTTCTCAAGTAAATCAATTGTTTAACTTTGTCTCAGCAGAAAAGATCCCGCAATGGGGCGGGGCGCTGAACGAAAAAATCAAAAGAAATGACAAGATCAGTCAATGCTGTGGCCTCTAGAGCCAGGCGCAAGAAAATCCTCAAAAAGACCAAAGGTCAGTTCAGAACCAGAAAGAATGTCTGGACTGTGGCGAAAAACTCCTACGAAAAAGGACAAACCTACGCTTACCGCGACAGAAGGAACAAGAAGCGTGACTTCAGATCCCTGTGGATCGTCCGTATCAACGCAGCCGTCCGTGAATACGACATGTCTTACAGCGTGTTCATCGACAAGCTGAACAAGGCCGGTATCGAAATCAACCGCAAAGTCTTGGCCGACCTGGCCCTGAACAACCCGGAAGCTTTCAAGGCTATCGTTGAAAAAGTGAAGTAAACAACGCTTGTCAGCTATAAAAAACGCGGTCCTACGGCCGCGTTTTTTTTATTGAAAAAAAGTTGAAAAAACACTTGCTAGTTTCAAAAATAGTAGTACCTTTGCAGCCGAAATCAAGCCCAGGTGGTGAAATTGGTCGACACGCTACTTTGCGGGGTTAGTGCCGAGTGCGGC
>JAGCPJ010000064.1 GCA_017965765.1 Bacteroidales bacterium | reverse complement strand
TGGATCTGCTTCAGGAAGTCGTTGTAGTTGAACTCGTTCTTGGCCAGTTTCTTCTGCAACTTGCGGGCCTCTTCCTCGTCGAACTGTTCCTGGGCGCGTTCCACGAGAGAGACGATGTCGCCCATGCCAAGGATACGGTCGGCCATACGTTTGGGATAGAAGATGTCGAGGGCATCCATCTTCTCGCCGATACCGACGAACTTGATGGGCTTCTCCACCACGGTGCGGATGGTGAGGGCGGCACCGCCACGGGTATCGCCGTCCAACTTGGTGAGCACCACGCCGTCAAAGTCGAGGCGGTCGTTGAAGGCCTTCGCCGTGTTGACGGCATCCTGACCTGTCATGGCATCCACCACGAACAAGGTTTCATGAGGATTCACGGTCTCCTTGATCTTGGCGATCTCGTTCATCATCTCCTCATCCACGGCCAGACGACCGGCGGTATCGATGATGACCACGCTCTTGTTCTGCGACTTGGCGTGGGCGATGGCGTGCTGGGCAATCTCCACGGGGTTCTTGTTGCCTTCCTCGCTATACACCTCGACCTCAACCTGTTGGCCCAGGACTTTCAACTGGTCGATAGCGGCAGGACGATAGACGTCACCCGCCACCAACAGCACCTGTTTGCTCTTCTTGCGCTTCAGGTAATTCGCCAACTTGGCGGAGAAGGTGGTCTTACCAGAACCTTGCAGACCGGCAATCAAGATGATGCTCGGCTGCCCTTTCAGGTTGATATCCACATGTTCGCCACCCATGAGTTCGGCAAGCTCGTCGTGGACGATCTTCACCATCATGTCGCCAGGCTTCACCGAGGTAAGGATCTGCTGGCCCAAAGCCTTCTCCTTGATGTTGTTGGTGACATCCTTGGCAATCTTGTAACTGACGTCGGCGTCAAGCAGCGCGCGGCGGATCTCCTTCATGGTGTCGGCCACGTTGACTTCCGTGATATATCCCTGTCCTTTAAGGATCTTGAATGATCTTTCTAATTTTTCGCTTAAACCTTCAAACATAATTCAAAACAATTTGGGTGCAAAGGTAGGAAAAAAATTCGGAATTAAGAATTCGGAATGCGGAATTATGGCTATTTTTGCAAAACAATATTTTTGGTATCATGATCAAGGAAAACCTGGAGAAGATCAGAGCCACCTTGCCCGAGGGCGTCACATTGGTGGCAGTCTCCAAAACGAAGCCCGTCAGTGATTTGCAGGAAGCCTACGATGCCAGTCAGCGTGTCTTCGGGGAAAACTACCCCCAAGAGATGCGCGACAAGCACGAAGTGTTGCCCCAAGACATCCAATGGCATTTCATCGGACATCTGCAAACCAACAAGATAAAATACATCATCCAATACGTCACGCTCATCCACAGCATCGACACGGCCTCGTTGCTCGAAGCAGTCAACAAGGAAGCGAAGAAGCACGACCGTGTAGTGGACTGCCTACTTCAGTTCCATATCGCTCTAGAGGAGACCAAGTTCGGACTTGATTTAAATGAAGCAAGGCAACTACTTGATTCAGAAGAATATAAGCAAATGGAGAACGTACGCATTTGCGGCGTGATGGGCATGGGCTCTTTCACCGACGACATGGAGGAGGTGCGCAAGGAATTCAAGCACCTGAAGTCGATTTTTGACACCTTGAAATCCGACTATTTCGCGGATCAGCCGCAGTTCAAGGAGATCTCCATGGGCATGTCGGAGGACTATCCGATTGCCATTGAAGAAGGCGCCACGTTGATCAGAGTGGGGAGCAAGATTTTTGGGGCAAGGGTTTATGCGAGATAAAAGTTAAAAGTTAATAGTTAAAAGTTAAAAGATAAGGGTAAAGGCTGGTAGCTAAGGAGATGGTTTTACAGATTTTATTATTGATTGTTGGTTTTGTCGCCTTGATCTTAGGTGCCAATTGGCTTGTTGACGGTGCCACCAGCATTGGAATCAGGGCGAAGATGTCGCCTTTGATCATCGGTTTGACCATCGTGGCCTTCGGCACCTCCCTTCCCGAATTGATCATCAACGTATTTTCCTGTGCCAAAGGAAGTTCCGGGCTGGCTATTGGCAATATCGTGGGAAGCAACATCACGAACATCCTGCTCATCCTCGGTATCGCCTCTATGATCTACCCCATCGATGTCAGCAGAATCTCCATCCGGCGCGACATCCCCGCAGGTTTTGTGGCCACGGCGGCGTTGCTGATCATGGCAAACATCTGCATTGGTGGGGACAGCCTTACCATCTCGTGGACAGAAGGTTTGATCCTACTAGGCTTGGCGGCCGTTTACTTGATGCTGACCATGAAGAAAAACGAATCGCCCAGCGACGAAGTGGAGGCCATCCAGATCCCGATGCCTTGGGCAAAGACCATCCTTTTCCTCGTCATTGGCATCGGCGGACTGTATCTCGGTGGGGAGTTGGTCTCCAACAACGCCCAACGCATCGCCAAGAGCCTGGGCATGAGCGAGTCCCTGATAGGTTTGACGGTGGTCGCCATCGCCACTTCCCTACCCGAACTGATCACCTCCATCGTGGCAGCCACCAAGAAAAACGCAGGCATTGCCATCGGCAATGTATTGGGTTCCAACATCTTGAACATCTTCTTCGTCCTGGGTATCAGTAGCTTGATCACGCCCCTTGAGTTCGACACTCAGATGAACTTCACCGTGATTTTCCTCTTCATCGCCCACGCGCTGATGTTCTTGTTCGTCTTCACCGGCAAGGGCCGCAAGCTCTCCAGGTTCGAAGGCTTCCTGATGTTGCTCGCCTACCTGGGGTTCATGACCTATTCCATCCTCTCACGATAAAACAAAACAGGGCACCGTTGCCGATGCCCTGCGGTATTGGGAAGGATTCCCCAATTATTTCTCTTCCAGCTGGAAGGCGCGTTTCACCGCCTCGTAGTCGCTGTAGTCCACATCGGAACGAGCTTCATAGAGGCTAGCGGCAATGACCACGATCTTGAAGTCATGTTGTTCGGGGCGATATCCATCGTAGAAATCGTTCTCCGTCCAGAAGATGCTCACACCCTCTTCGTAAGTGGAAACTTCAAGTGACGAGGAGAAATAGCCCACGCTACCATCTTGCAGGTTTTGTGAATAATAGAAGGTAAACGGAAGCTGACGCCAGGTGTTTTCCTGATTCATATACACCAGCACCGCACCATAGTCATGAATGTCGGCGTCAATGGCTTTGTACTCGATATCCACGCGCCATGAGGTGTTGTTGTCGAAATACCAGTTGTTAGGATACACTGTCACCGTTGAGGAAACCACGTTTGCGTTACCATCTTGACCTGCAGGGCCGGCAGGGCCTTCAGGACCTCTGGGGCCTCGGCATGAAGCCATGGCAATCACTGCCAACAGCGCCATGCAAATTACTTTTACCTTTTTCATAGTTTTAAAAATTTATGATTAATAATTCATTCATTCCGCCCTGCAAACATACAATAATTACACCAAAAAACGTATTTTTGCCGACAATATTTTCAGGAGATGAAAAACAAGTCCTATATCGTCCATATTGCCGGCGTGATTGCCATGATCTTTTGGGGGATCTCGTTCGTCTGGTCAACGCAGGTCTATCAAAACCTGAACCCCACGGCAACCATCTTTTTGCGGCTTGTGGTGGCAACGGTTTTCCTGACAGCGATTTTGTTTCTGTTTCGCCTGAACGAGAAAGTTCACAAGAAAGACCTGAAGTTGTTTGCCGTGGCTGCCATGTTCGAACCGTTCCTTTATTTCATCTTTGAAGGTTACGGCCTGAAAAACAGCTCGCCCATCATCGGGTCTGGCATCATCGCCCTGATCCCTTTGGTGACACCTATCGCGGCACGCATCTTTCTGAAGGAACGGCTTTCCGTCATGAACGTGGTGGGACTCATCGTCTCTTTCGGTGGTGTCATCGTCATGTTGGTGACCCGCAACCTTGAACTCGCCACTTCGCCGAAAGGCATCCTGTTCCTCAGCGGATCCGTCTTGGTCGCCGTCGGCTATTCCATCGCCCTGATTCGGTTGACAAAAATCTATAAGCCTTTGACAATCACATGGGTACAAAACATCATCGGAATGATTTATTTCATTCCCATGGTGCTGGTCATGGAGCATTTCGAGCCATCGAACTTTGCCAATATCCGCGGTTATATCGTTCCTTTGGTATGCCTCGGCGTATGCTGCAGTGCCATCGCCTACGCCTTGTGGGCCTTCTGTTTTAGCAAACTCGGCGCCTCCAAAGCCAATGTCTATTCCAACCTGATCCCGGTCTTCACAGCCATCTTCAGCTATTTCATCATCCACGAAAGCCTCACCGCGAACAAGATTATTGGCATCATGCTGGTCATCGTGGGTTTGGTTTTGTCACAACAGAAGAAAAGAAAAACCACGGATTCCACGGATTTGACAGATTTCCAAAGATAAGATTAGGCAGCTAAAGCTGCGGATTTCACGAATAAACCAAGTAAAATGATTACCAGCAAGACCAATCCAAAGATAAAGAACCTCGTAAAGTTGCAAAAAGCCTCGGAGCGCAGGGAGCAGCACCGCATTCTGATCGAAGGCCAACGGGAGATTGAACGGGCCCAGGCCTGTGGATTCCACATCGAACAGCTTTATGTATGTGAGCCGTTGTTGCGTGAGCCTTTGCATATCCAAGCGGACTTCGTGGAGACCGTCACCGAGGAAGTTTTCGACAAAATCGCCTATCGTGAAAGTAGTGATGGATTACTTGCAGTGGCGATACCCAAATATAAGAATATCAACGAGTTCAAGCCAAAGAAAAACACTTTGATCATTGTGTTGGAGACCGTGGAGAAGCCTGGTAATCTCGGTGCCGTGATGCGCACAGCCGATGCTGCCGGAGTGGATGCCGTCATCGTGGCCGACCCCGCCACCGACCTCTACAACCCCAACGCCATACGCGCCAGCATCGGGTGCCTCTTCAGCGTGCCCGTCTATGCCTGCTCCACCGAAGAATGCATCCAATGGCTAAAGGCCAACGGCATCACCATCTATTGTACTTACCTGAAGGCCTCCATCGACTACCTCGATGCCGATTTCACCAAAGCCTCCGCACTGGTGATGGGCACTGAGGCCACCGGCATATCGCAAGCCTGGGTCGATGCCGCCGACCAGAACATCATCATCCCCATGAACGGCATCGCCGACTCGCTCAACGTCTCGGTGACCACCGCCATCGTCACCTTTGAGGCGGTACGGCAACGCAGGAAACCATGAAAAAGGACTATCTTCTACTGCATCTTTCGGTTTTCATCGCCGGCTTCACTGGCGTGTTGGGAAGGCTCATCACCTTGGATTCCGCCATCCTGGTGTGGTGGCGCATGGCCGCGGCAGCAGTGTTGATGTGGGCCTTTCTTGCCCTAAGAAAGGATTTAATACGTTACCGTTTCAAGGACATGACTCAGATGGGTGGCGTTGGCTTGCTTCTCGCCCTGCATTGGGTGTTTTTCTATGCCAGCATCAAAGCCTCCAATGTTTCAATCGGCGTGGTATGCTTCTCGTTGGTTGGGTTCTTCACCGCCTTGTTTGAGCCCATCATCAACAAACACAAGTTCTCGGGAAGGGAATTTCTTTTCAGTTTGCTTACCATCCTCGGCATCTACCTCATCTTCCAGTTCGACTCCCGCTATCGGTTAGGCATTGTCTTGGGGGTGGTCTCCTCAGCCATTTACGCCTTGTTTGCCATTGTGAACCAACGGGTTGGAAAGCATTATGAGGCCAAAAACATGCTGCTTTGGGAGATGGTCGGCGGATTGATCGGCTTGACCTGCCTTATCCCCATCTACAACGCTTTCATCCCCGTCGGACGGTTCTATCCCGTGGGCATGGATTATCCCTATTTGGCCTTTATGGTGGTGGTTTGCACTATCGGACTTTGCTTGCTGCAAATCATTGTATTACAGAAAATTCCAGCATTTACGGTAAACCTTTCCTATAACTTGGAACCTGTCTATAGCATCATCCTCTCCATGTTCATTTTCAGCGAATACAAGGAGTTGAATTTCTCGTTTATTATCGGCATTGCGCTGATCATTATTTCCGTAGTGCTACAGACATTTTTTTCCATCAAGGGCTTAGCGAAGTGCCCCAACGGCACTACGTAACTCCCTTCGGTCCGTTACGAAGGTGCCTTTGGGGGCACTTCGCACGCCAAGGAGCGCTGCAAAGGAAGTTTTATAACTTGATTTTTACAAAGACAGGATAATGATCCGAAGGATTCCTTCTGACATGGGTATCAAAAGAGATCTCCTGGGGGGCATCTGAAGATTTCAGCGCATCATCAGTCTCATCGGGCGTCCAATAGCTATTGGTAAGCACACCGTAGGCCTCCACTGAGGTGCCGGGCGAAACAAACACATGGTCGATGCGACTGGTGGTGTAGTATTCCGTCTTGAAAGCGTTGAAGGTGCCATTTTCCGCAAAGCGAATGCGGGCGGCGTCGTACGAATCCTTCAAGATCCCTGATTTGGTAAAGATGGTATAGATCTCATTGTCCTGATCCACATTGAAGTCGCCCGTGATAAAGACTGGAGCGCCTTGAGCAATCTCCTTGACCTTGGCCACCACCAACTTGGCGGCTTCACGACGCGCCACTACGCCTACGTGGTCCATGTGGAGGTTGAAGAAGTAGAACTCCTTTTGTGCATCATGCTTTCTACGGTTGAACAGGCCGTGACGCTGTTCCTGTCCTTTGAAACAGAACTTGCCCCAGGTGCAGATGCGAATGCAGGCCGCATCCCACCCTAGTCCAGGCTTGTCAGGGGTCTCGCTGAGCCAGAAGTCGCCATGGTCAAGCAGTTCAAGTTTGTCTTTCTTATAGAATATGGCTTCATGCTCCCCTGCCCGCTTGCCGTCATCGCGGCCGATGCCGATGTAAGCATAGCCATCAAGGGCTTTCAACATGTCTTGCAGTTGGTTATAAAGCACCTCCTGGGTACCAAAAATGACTGGATCCATGAAGTTCACCTGGTCGCAGATCACCTGGCAGCGTTTGGCCCACACGTTGCCTTGCACACTGTCGTTCCAATTCTTGTAACGGATGTTGTAGGTGCCCACCAGCATCTCCTGGGCAGTAGCTGAGAAGCATAAGACCGACAAAAGAAGGATTAGAAAAAATCTCCGCATAGTAATTATTTTAAAAAAGGACAAAACTTAGGATAAGGGCTGGATAATATCGGCGTAATCGCACCATCCGTCAGCCGAACGATAGCTCTCTAAACTTTCGGCAGGAACATATATGGCGGTTAGAGCAGCTCCTTCAAAAGTGCCAGCATTATGATGTAAAACGGGAGGGATCGGGGCTAGACAGGTAATCGTTTCCAGATTTGAGCAACCGAAAAAAGCCATATCTGCAATTTCGTCAACCGATTCCGGAATGACGACCTCAGTAAGCCGAGAACAATAGGCAAAACCGCCCAAGTATTGTAAGGAATTAGGCAACGCAACAGAAGACAAATTAGTACCATAAAACGCACCATCAGCAATCACTTTGACGGATTGAGGGATAGATACCGAAGATAACATATCGCATGATGCAAACAAATCTCTGCTAATAGCATCCATTCCATCAGGAAGTGAAACTGTTTCAAGATGATGGCACTCCATAAAAACACCTTCGTCAAGTTTGATATTATTGGTAAAGCTAAGTTCTTCAATACCAGACATAGCAAACGCGCACCCTCCCACATATTTCAGGGATTCAGGAAAATGGATTGATCGCAATCTTTCACATTGATAAAAAGTACTATTTTGAATTGAATCCAATGCCGAAGGCAATTGCACATGGTTTAGATTAAAACACGTAAGAAATGCTTGATCTCCAATATGTTTGACTGTATTAGGTATAACAATAGAGTTCAAACCATCGCAACCATCAAAGACGCAACGGGCAATCTGCGTAATAGTATAGGTTGTTCCGTCTAGAACAAAGGTATCAGGAACGACAAGATCCCCTTTGTATTCATTTCGGTATTGGAACTGAGCTCCGTTATTTACATACTCATATCCAGGAGAATATTTGTTTGCCAACAACGCATTATTTGAGGGCAGCAGTTGAAGAAACCATCGTTGGCCAGAAGTGCATTCAAGTAGAACGAATTTTTCTCCATCGACCTCAAACATCTTGTTTGGCAGTATCTCTTCATTTGGATTATCAGGTTGGTCAGGTTGGGGATCTTTATTGCATCCGCCAAACAAAACCACTAGGGCAATTACAAAAGAAAAAAGGACAGTGTTTTTCATATGACAACATTTTGAATGCACAAAGATCCAAAATAATATCCTAAAAAACAAATTAGTTACAAAAATATAGTTTTAATATCATGGCTACAATGACAGTAAAAGAATCCCAACAGGGAACAATGAAGAAACAATTAGAAGACATACTATTGGCTATTTCGTGGCGAGAACTCGCACATCGCTACTTCGAGAAATCCGGCTCTTGGCTCTATCACAAACTGGACGGTATAGACAATCCAATAAAAAGATTGTCCAGAGTTAGCTACCGCACCTTATTCCGTTGATAATGCGGGGTCACCACAAGGATGAAGAAGACAAGGGAAATAAACACCGATCCAGAAGCCACCAGATAGGCCGTGGCAAAAGAGAAATGCTCCGCCAACATGCCACCCGAAAAGATGCCGATACCCAAACCGAGATCCCAAGAGGTGAGGTAGGTGGAGGTAGCCGTGCCACGCTGGGCGTTGGTACCCAAGTTGATGAACAAGGCGTTGAACGACGGGAAGGCTGCCCCGAAGCCCAAGCCGCAACAGAAAGCAATCAGCAAAAAAGCCACCGCGGTGTAATTGGGACCCAGCAGGTTGACGTAATGGCAGAGGCCCAATCCCAGCAAAGCGAAGACGGTGATTCCCAAACCCAAGGCGATGGTATGGGTGACCTTGCCACGATCCACCATCTTACCGGCAAAAAGGCGGGAGACGATCAAACCCACAGCATACACGGTAAAGAACAAACCACTGCTGATCGTCAAATACATCTCCTTGGCATACAGGGCGATATAGTTGGATATCTGTCCGTAGGCAAAAGCAAGCAACAAAAAGGACACCCCTGCCAGCAGGCCTTTGGTCAGGATGAAACGGTCCAAAGAGATCGGAGGACGCTTCACCGGAGGGCGCACCTTGGTTTGGATACGGGAAGCGAACAATGCGGCCAGAAAACTGCAAGCCATACACCCCATGAAGATCGCATTGAAACTGAGGTGCTCATACACGAACAAACCCACCATAGGTCCCACGGCCATGGCGATGTTGTTGGCCACACCGTAATACCCGATGCCCTCTCCCCTATGCTCCGAAGGCACCACGTCGATCACCAAGGTGTTGCCCCCCACCGACGTAAGTCCAAAGGCGAGGCCATGAACCACGCGGATGATGATGAGCATGGTGATGGTCGTAGCGAAGGGATAGCCGCAAAAGATAGCGGTGAACAGCGACAAAGCCAGCAGATAAAGGGGCTTGCGCTTGAAGGTGTCCATCATGTACCCCGAGAACGGCCGGACCACCAAGGTAGCCAAGGTGTAACATGAGATCACCGTTCCGATCACGGCATTGCTTCCCTGGAACTGCTCAATGATAAAAAAGGGAAGCACGGGCAGGAGCAGATAGAACGAAAAGAAAAACAAGAAGTTAGCCGCGCACAAACACAGGTAATTCTTGTTGAACAGTTTCTCTTCCATGGGGGTATTGCTTTTTCGGGCTGCAAAATTAACAAAGAAGTCGTTAGGATTACGAGGAATTTCCTATTTTTGCAGTAGCAAGAAAAACGATGGAGTTACTGGACCTATACGATAGCGACTTGAAACCTACGGGGCAAACCGTGGAACGCGGACAGCTTGTCCCTCAAGGTCTTATGATCCCTATCGTAGCCGTTTTCATCCATAACAACCAAGGCCAATACCTCATCCAAAAAGTGGCCGAGTCCAAAGGCGGCTATTATGCCACCACTGCCGGGCATGTGAAATCCGGTGAGATGGACTTCACCATCTCCATGCAGCGCGAACTCAAGGAAGAGCTCGGGCTTTGTGTGACCCAGAGCGAGCTCAAGTTACTGAAAATCAGAAGATACGGCTACAAATTCACCCTTCTCTACATGCTCAGGAGCAACGTACCTGTGGAGATGTTGCGCCTGCAGAAAGAAGAGGTGGATTCGGTACAATGGCTAAGTCGTGAAGAGATCGAGAAGCTATGCGACGAAGGGAAGTTCAACAAGATCCACTACCAATTGCTGCTTGACTGTGAAGAGCGCCTCACCTCGCTACATTTGAAAACGGAGAACGGAAAACGGAAAACGGAAAGAAACATTTAAATCTTTAAATAACAAAAAATGATTGCAAAAGAACTATTGAATCCCAAAAGCATCGTTGTTTGCGGTGCTTCATCAGACATCCATAAACCTGGTGGCAAAGCGCTGAAGAACCTGTTGGAGAGTCCCTTCTCAGGTCCAGTTTACGCCGTCAACCCTAAAGAAACCGAAGTACAAGGCGTGAAATGTTACGCCAAGGTCGATGACCTGCCGCAGGTGGATTGCGCCATCCTCTGCATCGCCGCCAAGTTCTGCGCCCAGACCGTTGACGTGCTGGCCAAGGAAAAAGGCTGCAAGGGCTTCATCATCATCAGTGCCGGTTTCTCGGAGGAGAGCCATGAAGGTGCCTTGGTCGAGCAACACATCGTTGACACCATCAACAGTGTGGGTGGTTCGCTCATCGGTCCCAACTGCACCGGCTTCCTCAACGTGAACTATGCCGGTTGCTTCGACACCCCCATCCCGGTGTTGGATCCCAAGGGTGTTGACTTCATCACCGGTTCAGGTGCCACCGCCGTGTTCATCAAGGAGTATGGCATGAGCAACGGTCTGAAATTCAATAGTGTGTGGGCCGTAGGAAACAGTGCCCAACTGGGTATCGAGGACGTGTTGGAACACCTCGACGAGACCTTCGACCCCGAGAAGTCCTCTCGTGTCATCATGCTTTACATGGAAAAGATCGGCGACCCGCAACGGTTGCTCAAGCATAGCCGCAGCCTCATCAACAAGGGCTGCCACATCGCCGCCATCAAGAGTGGTGGCAGTGCTGCCGGACAACGTGCCGCTTCCAGCCACACCGGTGCCCTCGCCACCAACGACGCCGCCGTCGATGCCCTGTTCCGCAAGGCCGGCATCGTACGCTGCCACAACCGTCAGGAGCTGACCACCGTGTGCGGTGTGTTCATGCATCCTGAGATCAAAGGCAAACGCTGCGCCGTCATCACCCACGCTGGCGGTCCCGCCGTGATGCTTACCGACGTGCTCAGCAATGGCGGCATGGAAGTGCCTTCGCTGAAGGATCATCCCGCCAGCCCCGCCCTGCTCGAGAAACTCTTCGGAGGCTCCTCCGTAGGTAACCCCATCGACTTCCTCGCCACTGGTACCGCCGAACAGCTCGGCTATATCATCGACACCGTCGAGAACGAATACAACGAGATCGACTTCTCCGTGGTCATCTTCGGCTCCCCAGGACTGTTCAGCAACAAGGAGGTCTATGACCTGCTCGACCAGAAGATGAAGACCTGCAAGAAGCCCATCTTCCCCGTGTTGCCCTCCATCATCAATGTGAAGGACGAGATCGAGGATTTCATTGCCAAGGGACGCATCAACTTCCCCGAGGAATGTGTCTTGGGCAACGCCATCTGCAAGGTCTATAACACCCCGAAGCCGCAGCCTGAACATGTGGAACTGCCCAAGATCGACGTGGCACGCATTCGCAAGACCATCGACCGCTGCAAGGACGGCTACCTGGAGATCGCCGACTACAACGAACTGCTCGACGCTGCCGGCATCAGCCGTAAGAAGAGCGTGGAGGTGAGCAAGAAAGAAGACGCCCTGGCCTTCGCCAAGGAGGTGGGCTGCTCGAAAGAGGTGCCGTTGGTGATGAAAGTCGTCGGTCCGCTGCACAAGAGCGACGTGGGCGGCGTGACCCTGGGCGTGAAAGATCTCGACACTGTGGCCAAGGAATTCGACCGTCTGATGGCCATCAAGGACACCTACGCCGTGGAGATGTACCCCATGCTCGACGGCACTGACGTCTATATCGGCGCCATCAAGGACCCGAAGTTCGGCCATCAGGTCTTCTTCGGCTTGGGCGGCATCTTCATCGAAGTGCTGAAGGACGTGCAGAGCGCCCTGGCCCCCATCACCGCCGACGAAGCCAAGGAGATGCTCAAGCAGCTCAAGGGCTACAAGATCCTGCAAGGCGTCCGCGGTCAGGAAGGCGTCAACCTCGACCTATACGCCGACCAGGTAGCCCGTGTGAGCGCCTTGGTGCAAGCCGCTCCCGAAATCGCCGAGATGGACCTCAACCCGTTGCTGGGCAACCCGCGCTACGTCACCGCCGTCGATGCCCGTATCAGAATCGAAAAATAACAAGCCATGTTTACCAGCCGTTCCCTCATCTATCTGATCTACGCCGCCTTGGTGCTGTTCACCTTCTTCGGCGACAAGCTTTTGAAAAAAACCGACAAGAAGTCGCGTACCCTAGGCTATCTTGTCTGCATCCTCGGCGACCTGGGCCTCTTGGGATACGGCCTATACACGTATTTCAAATACAAGGAAACCAACTATGAAGTGGCCTCCCAGACCGGCTTCGTGCTGGGAGGCATCCTCTTTGGCGTTTGCGTGCTTTGTCTGTTGGGCAGGTTCTGGCAGAACAAAGAGTTGGACAAGCGGAGAAAACACGATCAGGAAGCATGAAAAAAGCAGATATCATCACGATTTTGGTGGTAGCCGCGGTGATTTGCGGCTTCGCCTTCATCCCTGGAGCTTGGGACTGGTTCAACACCACTACGGCCCACCACGGCCTGCTGATGAGTTTCTTCAAGTTCGCCATCCTCGGCACCTTCGGCGAGATGCTCGCCTTGCGTATCCGTGAAGGCGTCTATCTCAAAAAAGGCTTTGGTTTGCTGCCCAAGATGCTCGTATGGGGCGTGTTGGGCGTGGTCATCGCCTCGGCCATGACCATCTTCAAGACAGGTACCGTAAAGTTACTCGACGGCGGCTTCCATCTCGATGGCAAGGCGGCCGAATGGTTCGCTGGCAGCCTCAGCTGGGGCAAGTTCTTCGTGGCCCTCTGCGTGAGTGTCTTGATGAACACCCTCTTCGCCCCAGTGTTCATGACCTTCCACAAGATCACCGACATCCACATCGCCGAGACCGGCGGCTCGTTGAGAGGTTTCTTCAGCCATCCGCTCAAGATCCGTGAGACCCTGTCGAAAAAGATCAACTGGGACATCCAATACGGCTTCGTCTTTGCCAAGACCATCCCGCTGTTCTGGTATCCCGCACACACCATCACCTTCCTGTTGCCCCCTACCCTCCAGGTGCTGTTTGCCGCTTTCCTCGGCGTGGCACTCGGAGTCATCCTCAGCATCAAAAAGTGACTTGCGACATTAAAAAAGTTTTTATATCTTTGCCTATTCATTCTCAAACGATTAGCTATGAAAACGTACAAATGGCTTAGAGGTCTGCTGAAAGCTTCTGCTTTCGCCACCGTGATGTTCGTCATGCAAGCCTGCTATGGCGCGCCTCAGATGCCAGAAGATCCCTACGTGGACGAGGAAGAAGCCAACTGGCAGCCCAACGATTCAATCCAAACTCCCGACCAGGAGCTTCCCATGGAGTCCGTGGCTGAATAATCATGCTACAGGCCTTCCACAACTACTTTCGGAGAAAAGAGACCCAGCTCCACGAGCTGAACTATCTCTTTTGGGAATGCACACAACGGTGCAACCTGAATTGCATGCATTGCGGTTCGGATTGCACCGCTTCTTCTTTATACAAGGACATGCCGTTTGAGGATTTCCTCAAAGCCCTTCAGCCCTTGGAAACCAGGTTCCAGCGGAACTCCATCTTGGTCGTCATCACCGGCGGCGAGCCCTTGGTGCGCCAGGACCTTGCCGACTGCGGGCGGCAGCTGAGGCAACACGGCTTCCCCTGGGGCATCGTCAGCAACGGCTGGGCCTACGATGAAGCCAGGCACAAGGAACTCATGGCCGCCGGACTGTGTAGTGTCACCTTCAGCCTAGATGGACTAAAAGGCACCCATGACACCTTCCGCAAACGTCAAGGCAGCTTCGAACATGCCTTAAACGCCATCGACCTGGTGGCCAACGAAAGAAGAAAACTCGAATACGACGTGGTCACCTGCGTCAGTCCGATGAACCTCGGAGAATTAGACGAATTAAAGCAGCTGCTTGTCGAGCATCACGTGAAGGCCTGGCGCTTCTTCACCATCGAACCCATTGGCAGGGCTGCCAACGACCCCAAGCTACAGCTCAGCAACGCGCAATTCAGGCAGTTGATGGACTTTATCGTGGCTACCAGGAAGGAAGGTAAGATCGATGCCAAGTTCAGCTGCGAGGCCTACGTGGGACCCTACGAGCGCAAGGTCCGCGACTGGTACTTTTTCTGCCGCGCCGGCATCACCATCGGCTCCGTCCTCGTCGATGGCTCCATCTCCGCCTGCCCCAACATCGACCGTCACTTCGTCCAAGGCAACATCTATCGGGACAATTTCCTCGAGGTGTGGGAAAACCGTTTCCAACCCTTCCGCGACCGCCGTTGGATGAAGACAGGTAGCTGCAAGGATTGCAAAGTCTATAAGCACTGCCTCGGCGGCGCCATGCACCTCCACCGCGCCGGTTCCGGCGAGATCCTCCAATGCCATTACCAAAAGCTCATGGGCCATGCGTAAACAGCTTCTCACCGTTTTGCTCCTGCTGATCGCCTCCATTGCGGCCGCCCAAACCGAGGAAGTCATCTTCTCGGCTCCCGGGGGCTTTTACGAGGACAGCTTCCTGCTCAGTCTCGAATGCTACCATGCCAACCATCACATCCGCTATACCACCAACGGCAACAGTCCCACACCGAATTCCACACGTTACACCGAGCCGTTGGTCCTGAACGGCACCCTGCATTCCACCTCCGACATCTATACCATCGTCAACTGCATCCCTTCCGTTTACCATCCCACCGACAGTGTCAGGCACTGTATCGTGATTAGGGCGGCGGTGTTCGACGAGAACGACAGCTGCGTCAGTGCCGTGGCCACCCACAGCTATTTCATCCGTTCGTTGGGGTGTGACACCCACGGGATGCCGGTGCTTTCCCTGGCTGCCGACTCGTTATCGCTTTTCGACTACGAGACCGGCATCTTTATCCCCGGGGTCCACTACGACCCTGCCGACAGCACCCACACGGGCAACTATTGCGAGAAAGGCCGCGAATGGGAACGGCCGATCAACATGGAGTTTTACGAAACCGACAACAGCGGCATCAACCAACCATGCGGATTACGCACCCATGGCGGCTCCTCACGCTGGTTCCAGCAAAAAGGCCTGAGACTCTACGCCCGGGAGGAGTATGGAAAGAAGAAATTCCATCATCGGTTTTTCGCAACCACCACGGTGGAGAAGTTCAAGCATCTCAACCTGCATCCTTTCCGCTGCAGCAACTGGCTCCAGACCGGTGGTCAGGAGCATCTCTCACAGACCGTGGCCGCCACCCTCGACATCGACGCTTTGGGAGTGCGGCAGACCTTGGTCTTCCTCAACGGCGAGTATTGGGGCATCTACACCCTCGAAGAGTCCCCTGACGAACATTACGTCGAAGACCACTACGGTTACGACGATGAGCAGGTCAACCTCCTGAAATACTGGGGAGTCACACAGAATGGCGACGGCACGGACTGGTGGCAATTCTTCAACTGGATCTCCGATGCCGACCTCAGCCAACCCGACCAGGCGGCGTATGCCTATTCACGCATCGATGTACCCAGTTTCATTGACTACGTGCTTTTCGAGACCTATACTGCCAACCTCGACTGGCCCCAGAACAACGTGCTGCATTGGCAGGGTGAGACCGGAGGGCCCTTCAGATGGCTCTTCTATGATGCAGACGGTTGTTTCACCCGACCCTCCTACAACGCCCTGGAACATGCCACCAGCCAGGAAGGCAGCAGCATGCTGATCAACAAATTCCTTGAAAACGAAGCGTTCCGAGACAGTTTTTTCCAACGCTACGTGGAACTGCTGGATGCTGCCTTCAGCGTACCCTATCTGCTGTCGGTGCTCTATGATTACCAACAGACCGTCGAAGGCGAGATCCCCTTGCAATCCGAGCGTTTCGGGTTCCCCACCGACCTGCAACGTTGGAACGATGACCTGGAAGAAGCCAAGACGTTTTTCCGCACACGGAATTACTACTATCAACAGGAGATCGGTGCCTATATCGCCAACGTGGACAGTGTCACAACCACTTTTTTCTGCGCTCCCAATCCTTCCCGGGGAGCTTTCTGGATCAACATCCAGTCCAACGAAAATGCCATCCTTCCCTTGACGATTTATGACATGATGGGCCGTCTCGTTTACGCCACGGACCTCTACCTCTTCCCTTCGGAAAACGTCATCCCGCTCCATCCAGCCCTATCCTCGGGTCTTTATCTGGTGAAAATCGGTGACACTACCCATCGTTTGGTGATAGCCAAATAATTTTTTTTCAAAAAAATCACTTTTTTTCTTGACAATATCATTTTTAGTTGTACTTTTGCAGTGTACTACTTCACTAATACACTAAAGAATCACAATTTTAAAACCAACTAAAATGATAGAAATCAAGAATTTAGACTTCGGTTACAAGGTTCAACCAGTCTTCAAGAACATCAGCCTTAACTTTGAGAAAGGCAACATTTACGGATTATTGGGCGAGAACGGCGTGGGTAAGACCACCCTATTGAAGCTCATCAGCGGATTACAGAAGCCCGGTGCCGGCGAGTGCCTCGTGGATGGGGTTGCTCCTTTCAAGCGTTGGCCAGAGACCTTGCAGAAGATCTTCTTCATCTCTGAGGACTTTGCCATTCCGGAAGGCACACCTATAAATAATATAAGGGAGCTTGCCCCCTTCTACCCCAACTGCGACGAAGCCCAGTTCATGGAGCTCTGCAAAGAGATGGAAGTCGATCCCACCCACAAGTTCGGGGAACTCTCCTTTGGCCAGCAGAAGAAATGCTTGATCGCCACTGCCCTGGCTCTCAACACAGACTACCTGCTCCTCGATGAGCCCACCAATGGCTTGGACATCCCTTCCAAGACCCTCTTCCGTCAGGTCATCGCCAAACACGCCAACGAGAACCGCACCATTATCATCTCTACCCACCAGGTAAAGGACGTGGAGAACCTGATTGACCCCATCATCATCCTCGACCATGACGAGGTGCTGCTGAAGGCCACCTTCCGTGCCATCACCGACAAGCTCTACTTCGACTATGGCACAGTGAAGGACGACGATGCCCTCTACAGCGAGATGATCCCTGGTGGCTACGTCAATGTGACCCGCAACCCCGAAGGCGTCGATAGCAAAGTCAGTGTGGAGATCCTCTTCAACAC